>JACOVF010000120.1 GCA_016177465.1 Gemmatimonadota bacterium | reverse complement strand
GTTGACGAGGGCGGCGTGGCCGTCCACACGTGTGAGGTAAACGGGGTTGTTCGGGACCGCCCGCGACAGCGCCTCGTGCGTGGGAAAGCGGGTGTCGGCCCAATCGTTCTGGTCCCAGCCCCGGCCCCGGATCCACTCACCTGGCCGGGCGGCACGCGCTCGCTCCGCCACACGGGCGATCACCTCGGCGTATGAGCGGGTGCCGACCAGATCGACCGTACGGAGCGCCTGGCCCAGTCCCAACAAATGCGCGTGGGCGTCCACCATCCCCGGGATGACGGTCTGGCCGCCCAGGTCGAGCCGCCCGGTGTGCGGGCCGACGAGCGCCCGGGCGCCCCGCGCGCTCCCCACGAACACGAGGCGGCCATCGCGCACCGCCAGCGCCTCGGCCACGGGGCGGTTGCGGTCGGCGGTGTAGATGCGGGCGTTGGTGAGGACGAGGTCGGCGGGCGGCTGCTGCGCAGCGGGCGTCCCAGCGACCTGGACGCTCAAGAGGATTCCGAGGACTCGCATTCGTTCTCCGTTGCGCTGCTGTGGTTACTGGACGCCGGCCAGCGCGGCGGCCAGTAGGATGATTTGCTTCGTCCCGATCCGCGCCGACTCGACGTGCGCCCACTCGACCAGCGTGTGCTGGTCGCCGCCGCGGGAGCGGCCCACGGCGACGGTGGGAATCCCGCGCACCACGCCGACGTTGGAGTCGGTGGACCCCGACGCCACGGCCTCGGGGCCGCGACTGAAGTCCCAGCCGAGATGTTTCAGGATGTCGATCGCCGTCTGGACGATGGGATGAGCGCGTCGCGACGCGAGCTGCGCGGGCGTTCCGCCCGCGGCGGAGCGTTGGACCCATTCCCGCCGGAACCCCACCGACTCCGCCCGCGCGGCAGCCTGGCATGTCGCCACGAGCGTCGAGTCGAGCCGTTCGAGCAGCGCGGGGTCCACGGTCCGCAGATCCACCGTGAACGCGACCTCTTCGGGGATGGCGTTGACGACGTGACCGCCACGGATCATCCCCACGTTGTAGACCGCGCCTACCTCGGCATCGGGGGGTGGGAGCGGCACGGTGTAGATGTCGAGGATGCAGCGCGCGGCGGCGCGCGCGGGGTGAGGCTTGCCGCGCGAGGTGTTGGTGTGCGAGCCCGCCCCGCTGAACACCATGCGGGACCAGTAGATGCCGAGGGCGCCGTAGAGCACGGGCCCGAGGCCGCCGTCCAGCGCCACGAGGTGGTCGGGGCGGGGGTTGTGGTCGAGCCAGTGGGCCATCCCTTTGAGGCCGAGCTCTTCCTGGGCGGTGAAGAGGAGGATGACATCGCCCTTCGTGCGGAGCCCGGACGCTTTGAGCGCGCGCGCCGCGGCGAGCAGGTTCGCGACCGAGGCGCTGTTGTCGAACACCCCGGGGGCGTGCAGTGTGCCGTCGTCCTTCCGGGTGACGGTCAGGTCCGTCTCGATCGGGTGCACGGTGTCCAGGTGCGCCGCGAACACCAGGGTGGGGCCGCCGGCGCTGCCGCGAAGCCGAGCGAAGACGTTGCCGATCGAGTCCACCGTGACCGCGAGTCCGAGCGCCTCGAGCTGCTCGCGGACATAGGCGGCGCGGCGGGATTCCGCGCGTGACGGCGCGGGGATCTCGGTGACGCGGATCCACTCGGCGACCTGAGCGCCGAAGTGGGCGTCGACGTATGCCAGGGCGTCGCGCACCGCGGGGAGGCGGGCGAGCGCGGGGGAGAACTGCGTCGGGTATTGGGCTGCTTGGCCCGGCGCCGCGACGGCGGTGAGGCAGGAGAGGGCCAGCGGACTCAACAGGGTCTGGAGGCGCATTGCGTGCGTGCTCGGCTTTCTGGTCCGGCGTGAGTCTTTTCGATGCCGACGTTCTGTCGGCGGCTCCTAGGTTAGGCCGCGTGACCCCGACCCACAAGATGCCGGACGAGGCCGCCACCCGCCGCCACGCCGCGATCGCGGAGGTGAACAACGCCCTCTGCGTCGCGCGTTGCTCGGCCCAGCTGGCGGGAATGGAGACGCGGGAGTTCGTGGTGCGGGAGCTGCTGCTGACGGTGCTGCGGGAGATCGACCGGGCGGCCGAATGTGTTCGACGCCTTCGTTAGACGCTCTCGTTCGACGTCCCCCAATCGCTTGAGCCTCGGTACACCCGGCGCTGGTCCAGCTGCCAGAACTTCCGTTGCGACACGAGCGCCCCCCCCTCGCTCCCCCCGAACGCGTCGGCGTCGCGCAGCGCTTCGGCCATACTCGCGGTCTTGGCGCTGGCATTGTCGGCCCAGTGTAGCACCTCGGCCTCGAGCGTGAGCGGCACCACGGGGCTGCCGAACTCGAGATGTCCGTGATGCGTCAGGATCAGGTGGTGCAGGATCGCCCGCTCCTGCTCGGTGCAGGGAGGTTCCGCCTCCACGTTCAGGCGCCGGTCCAGCATCAGGGCACCGAGCACCACGTGCCCGACCAGGTAATGCGCGTCGGTGTAATCGAAGACCCCGTCCCAGCGATACGCTTCGAGTTTCCCGATGTCGTGCAGCAGCACACCCGCCAGGACCAGCTCGAGGTCGGCGCCCGCTACCCGGGCGATGGTGCGGGCGATCGCGCCGACTTCGACGGTGTGCCGCAGCAGCCCGCCGAGCGCGGCGTGATGGCCCGAGACGCTGGCGGGGCAGGCCCCGTAGCGGCGTCGGAACTCGTCGTCGTCGTAGAACAGCGACACCACCCTGGCGAGCCGGGGCTTCTTGATCTCCCGCCGCCACCCGTCGAGCGTCTCCCAGTAGCGGCTCACGTCGCCCACACTCGGCAGCAGGCGCGAGAAATCGACGGTCTCGTGCGGCAAGAGGTCCAGCGCGGTAATGCGGAGCTGGCGGGCGCCGCGGTAGGGCTCCACCTCGCCGATGACCTGGACCACGTGCCCTTTGCGGATGCCCTCGACCATCGGTCGGTCGCGTTCCCACAGCGGGGCACTGTCGATCCGGCCGGTGGCATTGCCGAGGGTGAGGACGGTGTAGGACCCGCCGTCGTAGGAGCGCTGGGTCACCTCGAGAACCAGCAACGGGTCCTGCACCGGGGCGCCGACCGGGAGGGAGGGGAGGTCGAGAAGGCGGGCCATGAACGGGAATATGACCGTGGGGAGTGGGGAGTGGGGAGTGGTTCGTTGCGGCGCGGACCGGAAAACCGCGCCGCACCGTCAGGCCCCACTTCCCGCTCCCCACCCCCCGGTTCTGAGCCGTGGCAGGTCTCGCTCCGCCTCATGCTCCTTGTGGAACGGGAGCCTGGGCCCCCGGATCGGCAGCAGGTGCGCGATCGAGTTGGCGTAGTACTCGAGCAGCGGCCGCCCCCGCGGCAGCACCACCACGGTATCGCCTTCAACCACGACCAGCCGCCGCATGCGCAGCATCCGCCAGGCGCGGTCCCAGATGTCGCCGATGCGGGCGCCGCCCCGGACCACTTTGCCGTTCGCCTCGAGCAGCCGGTCGCGCAGCTCGTCCATCCGCTCGAGCAGCGCCTCCTTGGGGATCGCCGTCTGCTCGAAGGAGAGCAGCGCGGCGGCGGCCAGCGGGACGGGGGTCACCGGGATGATCGCGCCGATCCGGTCGAGCAGCTCCTCGGCGAGCTTCTGCAGCTCGGGGAGGCGGCGTTCCTTGGGCCAGGACAGCACGTCGGCCGGGGCGCTGGCGAGCCAGTGCCGCAGGGACAGCGGTGTGCCGAAGTTGACGGCCGCGCGGCCGTAGCGCTTGAGCCGGCCCGTGAGCAGGCGGATGAGGTTGCCCGTGACGTAGCTCAGCACCGTGCCCAGCTGGGCGAGCCGGCCGGGCCGGTCGCGCTCGTCGATCAGCTCCCGGATGAGCGAGCGGTCCTCGAGCACCCGGTCGAAGTTCATTCCCACCGGCACAAACCAGATGTCCCGGGTGAACTCCGGGTCGTGCACGGTGCGGCAGATGTAGTCGAGCAGGCCAAGCTTAGGCGGCCCGAGGCGGCCGTCCCGGCTCAGCCGGCCCTCCGGGAAGAACCCCTGGGTGACGCTGTTCCTGGTGATGAGCTGCACGTACCGCTCCAGCACGGCGTGATACAGCGGCTCGCGAAACCGCCGCCGGATGAAGTACGCGCCGAACGACTTGAATACGTATTCCAGCGGCCACACCCGCGCCCACTCGCCCACGGCGTAGCTCACCTGCACCCCGTAGGCGAGCACGTACGCCACCACGATGTAATCGGCGTTGGAGCGGTGATTCATGAGGTAGATCACGACGTCGTGTTTGGGGATCCGTTCCAGGGCGGCCTCGTCCTGATAGTCGACGCTCACCTTGTAGAGCAGGTTGAGGACGATCTTGGCCAGGTTGTAGCCGAGCTTGTAATACGACAGGACGTTGAAGTGGGGGACGATCTCGTCGATGTACTCGTTGACGCGCCGCCAGACGCGCGCCTCAGAGAGCCCGTGCTCGGCGGCGTGGGCGCGCACGGCCGCCGCCACGGTCGCGTCGCGGGTCAGCACGTCCTTGGCGAGCCGGTGCTGCTGCAGCTGGTAGCGAGCGAGCCGGGTGCGGAACTGGTGGATGGCGTTTCGGGCGGCGCGGCGAAACCGCTCGCGCAGCACTGCGCGAGCCCGGCGGGTGAGCCACAGGGTCACCGCCGCGGCGGCGAGGAGCCCCAGCCCGAGCGCGAGCCAGCCGGTGAGGGTCACGCGCCTAAGCTACGGTGCCCTGCTCCTTCTTCAACTGGGCGTACCCCATCCCCTTCAGCCGCGAGATACGCACGGCCATCGGCGGGTGAGTGGCCAAGACATCGGCGACCACGCCCTCGCGGTTGTCTAGGCGGCGTCCCAGCGGATCGGCAATGCACAGGTGGGCCGCGCCCCGCTTGATGGCCGTGGTCGGCGCCTCCGCCTTCTCGATCTTCTCGAGCGCGCTGGCGAGCGCCAGCGGGTTGCGCGTGAATTGCGCCCCCATCGCGTCGGCCAGGTACTCCCGCTTCCGGCTCACGGCCAAGGCGAGGAATCGGGTGATGATCGGCGCGAGGATCCAGGAGATGATCCACACCGCGAGCAGAATCAGCAGCAGGGGACCCGCGCCGCCCTTCTTTCCGCCGCGCGAGCCTCCCCCGCCGCCGATCCGCACACCGCCCCGCAGCATCCGCCCGACGCCGTCCGAGATCAGCGCCACCGCGCCGACCAGCGCCGCGAGCGTGGTCATCAGCCGGACGTCGTAGTTCTTCACGTGCCCCAGCTCGTGGCCGATCACGCCTTGCAGCTCGTCGCGGCTGCAGAGGGCCAGCAGCCCCTCGGTCACCGCGACGTGGGCGCGGCTGGGGTCGGTGCCGGTGGCGAAGGCGTTGGGGTCGGGGTCCGGGACGATCCAGATCCGGGGCCGCGGCACGCCTGCGGCGATCGCCATCTCCTCCACGACGTTGACGAGCTGCCGCTCGCGATCGTCCCGGGGGGTGACGACCTCCCGGGCCCCCGTGGCCCAGAGCACCTTCGTGGCGCCCGTCGCATAGGCGTAACGGGAAGTGCCCAGCGCCACCGCCGTGAGCACCAGGCCGAACCAGGGGAAGGCGTGATGGTACTGCTCCGGCGGGTTGCCGGCGGTGTACTGCGCGAGGATATAGTCGCCGCCGAACCCCAACCAGGCGAAGAACAGCACGAAGCCGATCACCAGCCACGTCGTGCGCCGGCGATTGGCTTCCTGTTGTTGAAAGAGGTTGAGCGAGGTGTCGTCGCTCACGTCTTCGGCTTCATGGACAGGTCGACCTGGGGCACGGCCCGCTCGGCCTGTTCCTCGATCTCCCACAGCTCTGCGGGCGTCGCCTTGGCGAGCCCCGCCACCAGGTTGGTCGGGAACTGTTGCTGCTTGGTGTTGTACTGCGTCGCGGTGTCGTTGTACATCTGGCGCGCGAAGCTCACCCGGTTCTCGGTGGACGCAAGCTCCTCCTGCAGCTGGCCGATGTTGGCGGTCGCCTTGAGCTGCGGGTACTGCTCCACCACGACGTTCAACCGCGACAGCGCGGCGCCGAGCTGAGCCTCGGCCGCCGCGAGCGCCTTCACGCCGCCCGTTGGCGTGGCGTCGGCCTGGATCTTCACCGCCTGGTTCCGCGCCTGGATCACCGCTTCGAGTGTCGACTGCTCGAACTCCATCGCGCCCTTCACCGCGCTCACCAGGTTGGGGATCAGGTCGTGCCGGCGCTTGAGCTGGATGTCGATCTGCTTGAACGCGTTGAAGGTGTGGTTCCTGAGGGAGATCAGGCTGTTGTAGGCCGAGATCACCCACAACGCCACCGCGACGAGAACAATCAACAGAATCCAGGACGACATCGCTGCTCCTCGTTGATGAGGATGGTGTTTACGCGGGCGGCGACGGCAAAAGTTTCGCCAGCGCCTGGCGCACCACCTCCGCCACGCCCGCTTCGTCGGGCCCGATCCGGGCGAGCGGGTGGTCGGCGTCGACGTGCAGCTCCAGCCCACGCGCTACGGGGATGCGCCGCCACGTGCTCGGACCGCCGGGCTCCTTGGCGGCGTCGCGCGCCAGCCATCCGGACAGCGCCCGTCCCGACCGCCCCCGCGGCAGGCCGCCCACACCCCGCAGCGGCAGGCGGTCGGGGGCAGGCAGCGAGGGGCCCAGCACCTGTGCCGCGCGCCGCTCCAACACGTCCCCCGTCTGGTCCGACATCTCCTTGGTGATCGTGGCCAGCGTGGCGCCCTCCATCTGCCGCAGCTTGATGCAGAGCAGCTGGAGGAAGTGGCGGTAGGAGTACGTCGCGGCCGTGCCGCGGCCCTCGGGCGGGCTGACCAGCCGCTTGGTCACGTAGAAGCGGATCGTGCGCTCACTGGGCGTGGCGCGGGCGGCGGCGTTGATGGGCGTCACGGCCGACGCCTCCAGGACCGCGCCGACGAGGGCCGCGAGGTCCCGCAGGTTCCACGGCGCGAGGTTGCGGTATTCGCGCAGGACGTGCAGCGGATCGCGCTGGGCGGCCCCGGTCATGCCGACCCGTTCCCCGCGTGGCGCCGGCGGAACCGGGCGATGTCCTCGAGCCAGTTGGTGACCTGGGCCAGGTCGAACGGCTTGCGGATCACCGCGCAGCGATGGTGCTCCAGCCAGGTCCGTACTTCGTCCGCCTCGGCGTCGCCCGTCATGATGGCGATGCACCCCTCCAAGGCCGGCCAGCGGTTGACGATCGCGATGTAGAGCGCCAGCCCCGACATCGAGGGCATGTGGATGTCCAGCAGCAGCGCGTCGGGGTGCTCGGTGTTCAGGAGGGCGTAGGCTTCCTCCGGACCGGGCGCCAGGAGCACACGATACCCGGCCCGGGTCAGGGCCCGGTCCAGTACGCGCCGGAGCGGGGCTTCGTCGTCGACGACGAGGACGGTGAGGTGTCGGTTGTTCATGACGCCTTGAGCGCGCTCGCGCCCGCCCTGCGGAACCGGGCCAACACCGTCTCGAGGGCCTCGTCCAGGGAGAGCGACAGCCGCATTTCCCCGGCCGTCAGCCGGAGATAGCTACGGGCGTGCTGCTGCAGCGTCTTCACGCGCGCGTAGCCGAGCCGCTGGGCCACGTCCTCGACCGTGAAGCCGGGGTCCTGGAGCAGCCGGTGAGCGTACAGCACCCGCGCCGCCGCGAGGAAATGCCGCGGGCTGGGGAGGCCGACGCGCGTAAACCAGCGCTCGCACGTGCGGCGGTCGATGCCCGCGCGCGCCGCGAGCTGCTGCACCGTATGGACCTCCTCGGGCGTGCGCAGCGCCTCCTCCAGCATCCACCGCAGGTCCGCCGGCAGCGGAGTGAGGGCGCCCGTCAGCTGGGCGAGGAATTGCTGCGATGCGGCGCGCGCCGCCTCCCGCATCAGCACCTCGGTGAGGCGCGAGGGGTGGTCGTCGAAGCGGGCGAACACTACGTGGCGGATCCCCTGGTGGCCCAGCGCCAATAGAACGGAGGCGATCTGCGGGGTGAGGGTCGTGTAGAGGATCAGGGGGAGGGAGGGGAACAGCATCCGCAGGCGCCCGATCTCCTGTCCGCGGGCTTCGCCCGGGAGGAGGGGGTCCGCTACCGCCAGCTCCACGGGCCGGGTACGGATGGTCAGGAGCGCCTCGTCCCAGGACCGGACGTGGGCGAAGGCGAACCGCCGGGCTGTGGCGCGGCGGAGTCTCAGGTACTGGATCTCGGGTACGGCCGCCAGAACCAGCATCATTGTCGCAAAAGAGCCCTATCGTGCCGCAAAAAGGGCCTAAACCCGGCGGCTCCGCACGGCAATGTTGGAACAGTCCCTGGCAGTCCCAACCCAACACGCGGAGGTCGTTATGTCCCGCCGGATCCGTTTCCTGCTCATCCTGCTCGCCGTCTCACTCTCGCTCGGCACCGCTGCCTGCGCCGACGCCACCGGCCCGCACGGTGCGTGCGAGGTGTCCGGCAACAACACCTGCCCCGGCTAAACGCATCAGCCGGCGAGCGCGGCGAGGGAGGCCGACACCTTCCTCACCGTCTCGCTCTCCACGACGGGCTCCGCGGGGGCGATGGCCGTCGCTGCCAGCAGTTCGGCCTCGCACTCGTGGAGCCCGTTCCTGACGCGCTCCATACGAAACTCCAGCTCGTGCAGGCCGTGGCTGGCGGCGATAGTCACGGCCTTCTTCAGCTGTGCCCGGGCGGTGCGGAAGTTCCCGAACCGCGCCATGCCGACGCCGGCCTTGTAATAGAAGTCCGCCAGAGTGGCCGGCGGCATGGCGGCCAGACGGGACTCGCATTCCCCCCGCCACCGCTCGAACCCGATGCGGTCGCGCCGAGCTGACGCGCAGTGCATTAGCTCGACGGTGGCGTTGAGCAGGTTGTCGCTCATCCCACCGCCGCGACGCACCACGACCGTCAGCGCCCGTTCCGCCGCTGCCAGCTGCCCCAGCGTCATGAGCGCGTACCCGAGATCGTTCAGAGCTCGCAACCGGGAGGGCTCGTCATCGTACAGCTCGAACGCCCGCCACAGATGGCCGACGGCGAGATGCGGCTGCCCCAGGCTGCGGCTCTCCAACACGCTGCCGAGGCCGTGCTCGGCCCGCGCTTCCGCGTCGCGGTGCCCCTGGAGGCGGGCGTCGCGGAGAATGCCCAGGAGCTGCCGCTCGGCCTCCGCCAGATTGCCACGTCCCCACACGCAGTTAGCGAGCCCCAGCCGGCTGAGCAGCGCCGAGTAGTCGTCGCCCACTGTCCGGGCCAGCGCTCCGGCTTGCTCGTAGGAGGCTTCGGCTGCCTCGAACCGGGTCATCTTGCGGTTCACCCGGGCGAGGCGCAGCAGCGCCGCGACGGCGTCGGTGGACGCGAGCCGGTCGCCGCCCACGCGCAGCAGCGACTCGAGCACGTCCTCCGCCTCTCCGTAATGCCCCTCCTCTTCCAGGTAATGGGCGTACGCGAGGATCGCAGGGGCGATGAGTCGCACGTCCCCCTGTCGCTGGGCCTCGGCGGCGATCCGCGCCAGGCCGCTCAGGTGCGCCGCCTCCGCCCCCTCCGTCACGAGGTCGTCGCAGTACCGCT
>JACOVF010000112.1 GCA_016177465.1 Gemmatimonadota bacterium | reverse complement strand
GTGTGAAGCCTCCGCCTGCTCCGGGCTCATGTATTCCGGCGTGCCCACAATCAAACCGCTCGACGACAGCGAATCCCCGCCCGCTTCCACGATCGCCCGCGCCACCCCGAAATCGGATACGACGGGGCACTCTCCGACAAAGAGGATGTTGGCAGGCTTGATGTCGCGGTGCACGATGTTGCGCGCGTGCGCGTAATCGAGCGCGGCTGCGACTGCGGCGGCGATGGCAAGGACGTCGGCCACCGGCAGCGGCCCGGCGCGCTCCAACCGCCGCCGCAGCGAGTCCCCCTCGGCAAAGGGCATGATGAAATAGGGAAGGGCGCCCGCCTGACCCGACGTGAGCAGAGGGAGGATGTTGGGGTGGCTCAGGTTACCGAGTAGGGCGATCTCCCGGTGAAACCGCTCCGCCCCCACCACCCGCGCGAACTCCGGCCGCAGCACCTTGATAGCTACCGCGTCGCCCCCCTCCGGAGACCGGGCCAGGAACACGGCCGCCATCCCGCCGCGTCCCAGCTCGCGCTCGACCACGAAGCGCCCCGCCACCGCCGCCTGCAGCAGTTCACGCACGTGCGCCACGCACCGCCTCCCGTGGAACCGCTGGGCGAATGTACGCGGTGAAGCCGCGCCCTGTAAGAGCGCGCCGCGTCCCGTCTTACGGCCTTGCCCTCCGAGGCCTATTCTTAGCCACCACTGACTCCGGCCCAGCCCATGACCACCCGTCGCGAATTCGTCCGCAGCTCTCTCGTCGCGTCCGCCGCCGCGCTCGCCCGCGGGCGCGACGACATCGGCACGCTGCCGTGGTGGTGGACCGCGCCCCGGCGCGACCCCGCCACCAGCCTGGCCGACCTGCCGGACCGGCTCCCGATCCAGTGGTACCGCGACACCATCGCCCGGCTGCAACGTGCCCTGCAGGGGGCCGGGCTCGACGGCCTGCTGTGCAAAGATCAGTGGAACATCGTCTACCTCTCTGGCTACTTCCACTCCACTACGGAGCGCCCCGAGGCGCTGTGGGTGCCGGCGGTGGGGGAGCCGACGCTGTTCTGTCCCGGCCTCGACCGGGATCTGGTCACGAGCTGGTGGATCCGCGACGCCGAGTTCTACTTCGACTACCCGCAGGCGGACGGGGACGGCGATCCCCGCACGGGCACCGTCGCGACTCCCCAGGGGACGACCGACTTGTGGCTCTGGATGCTGAATGGCCTCGAGCGTCGCGGCTTTGGCGCGAAGTCGATCGGGCTCGACTGGGACGCACCCGAAAGCACCCTCGCCAAGTTCCGCGACACGCTGAAGTCGGCGACCTTCCGCCACGCGGGTGACATCCCGATGCAGCTGCGCGTCATCAAGACGCCCGAGGAAATCGCCCTCACCCAGCGGGCCATCGATTACCACGACCGCATCCTCGAGTTCTGCCGGCAGTACGTGCTCGAGCACGGCACCGACGCTACCGACTTCGCCGTGCGCCACGCCGCCGAAGCGTACGGCACCGAGCTCGTGATGCCGGACATCCGCCGCGACGGCCGCCCGCACACGGCGGTGGGGGTCAGCATCAACGTCGGGTGCCGCACCGGGGTGGGCACGGCGTACCCGCATCCAAACCAGTTCTTCCACTCGAAGATCCAGCGCGGGGACGCGATCCAGTTCTCCGGGGTGATGGTGCGGATCGGCGGCTACGGCGGAGAAGGCTACCGCGCCTGCCACCTCGCGCCGATGACCGACGCGCAGCGGCGGATGTGGGAGGTGCACACCGAGATGACTCTGGCCCAGCAGGAGTTCTCGAAGGCCGGGGTGGAGTGCCGGGCCGTGGCGACCCGGGTGCTGGAGATCGCGCGGCGCGCGGCGCTGGAGCGGTTCGTCTACCATCGACCGGCGCACGGCGCGGGGATGGAGGGCCACCAGAAGCCCTACATCTCTCTCGGCGATACGACGGTGCTCGCCGAGGGGATGATGTTCTCCAACGAGCCGGGGTTGTACGACCCGCAGGGTGGGTACGGCTATAACCACTCCAACAACCTGCTGATCACCAAAGCTCGTGGTGAGCAAATGAACAGGACGCCGCTCACGAAAGCATGGTGTTGGCTTAAACTGTGAGTCGTCGGGGCAGCGACGTCGAGGTTATGCGTCGAGCAAAGGCGTAGGAGATGCCGCCACGGGATCTGATCGAACGGGTGCGCAAGGCGCTCGGTGACCGCTACACCGTCATCACCGCGGTGGGGCGGGGCGGCAACGCGGCCATCTTCGGCGCATACGACAAGACCGGCCAGAAGGTCGCGCTGAAGGTGTTGCATCCGGAGCTGACGGTCTCTGTCGCCGCCGACCGGTTCCTGCGGGAGATCCGGTACGCGGGGAAGCTCAACCATCCGCACATCGCGCCCCTGCTGGACTCGGGAGAGGACGACTACCTGCTGTGGTACGCGATGCCGTACGTCCCCGGCGACACGGTACGCCAGACCCTGCGGCGCGAACGGATGCTGCCGATCGACCGGGCCGTGCGGATCGCCTGCGAGGTGCTCGAGGCGCTCGCCTACGCCCACCAGCACGGCATCGCGCACCGCGACATCAAGCCCGACAACATCGTGCTGTCCCCGAACGGCGCGGTGCTCGTGGACCTCGGGATCGCGCGCGCGATCGCCCGGTCGGGCGATGACCGCGTCACGCGCAGCGGGTTCGTCGTCGGGACCGAGGAGTACATGAGCCCGGAGCAGGCCGAAGGCGCTCCGGACGTGGACGGTCGCACGGACCTCTATTCGCTGGGTGTTCTGCTGTTCGAGATGCTCGCCGGACGTCCCCCCTTCTCCTCGCCCAGCGCCGCGGCGGTGCTCGACATGCAACAGCACCACGCCCCGCCGGATGTCCGGGAGTTCCGCAAGGACGTCCCGCCGCCGCTGGCGGCGGCGATCGCCCGGGCGCTGGCGAAGCCGCGCGCGGAGCGCTGGCAGACCGCGGACGAGATGCGGCTCGCCCTCTCTCCCTACGCCCTCTCCGTCTAGCTCGCCCCGAATGACCGCCGACCCGTTGTTCGAGCGCCTCTCCCACACGCTGGCCGGCCGTTACACGCTGCTCCGCGAGCTAGGCCACGGCGGGATGGCCACCGTCTACCTCGCCGTCGACGTGAAGCTCGGCCGCGAGGTCGCCATCAAGGTGCTCCCGCCAGCCACCCGCGACTTCCTCGGTGCCGATCGGTTTCAGCGCGAGGTCCACCTCGTCGCCCAGCTCTCCCACCCCCACATCGTGCCCCTGTTCGAGGCCGGCGAGGCCGACGGCATCCTGTTCTACGTGATGGAATACGTCGAGGGGGAATCGCTGCAGGAGAAGCTCGGGCGCGACGGGCAGCTGTCGCTCGACGAGGCGCTGCGCATCACCGCCGAAGTCGGCGACGCCCTTCAGTACGCGCACGAGCGCGGCATCATTCACCGCGACATCAAACCGGCGAACATCCTGCTGTCACGCGGCCACGCCCTGGTCGCCGATTTCGGGATCGCCAAGCTCGCTGCTGCGTCGTCCGGGGGCGACACGCTGACCGCCACCGGCATGTCGGTCGGCACGGCGGAATACATGAGCCCCGAGCAGGCGGGGGGGGAGAAGCGGATCGACGCCCGCACCGACATCTACGCGCTCGCCGCCGTCCTCTACGAGATGCTCGTCGGCGAGCCACCGTTCACCGGGCCCACGGTGCAGGCGATCGTGGCCCGCGTCATCGCCGACCCGCCGCGGCCGATCCGCACCATCCGCCCCACCGTCCCGCCGCACATCGAGCGGGCGCTGCTCGCCGCCCTCTCCAAGGTCCCCGCCGACCGGCCCGAATCCGCGAAAGCCTTCGTCGATCTGCTCACGCGTCCGACGGCGGAACGCCCCGCGGGGCGGGGGCCGCGCCGTCGCCGGATCGCTGCGGGCGTGGCGCTGCTGGCGCTCGCGGCGGCCGTCTGGGGCGTGACGGCGACGATCCGCAAGCCGAAACCGCCCCCACCACCCGCCCGCCCGGCAGGGATGCTGGTCGTCCCCGCCGGCGTCTACCGGGTGGGTGGAGGCGCCGGGCGCCCCGCGGCCGCGATCACGCTCGATTCCTTCTACATCGATTCCACGGAAGTGAGCGTCGGCGCGTACCGACGGTTCCTCGACTCCACCCACGTCCCGGCCCCGTGGTCTGCGCTCCCCGCGGACATCTGGCCGGTGACGGGGGTGCTGTGGGTCGAGGCGGACGAGTACTGCCGGTGGCGCGAGCCGGGCGGGCGGCTGCCCTCGGAAGATGAATGGGAGGCGGCAGCCCGCGGCGCAGCGGGGTGGCGCTATCCGTGGGGAGACGCGTGGCAGTCCGGCCGCGCCAACGCCGCCCGGGTGAGCGACACGCTCGCGCCGGTGGGACGGTTCCGACTCGGCCGCTCGCCCGTGGGGGCAGTGGACCTCGTGGGCAACGCGTGGGAATGGACGGTGACCGAGGGTCCGCGCGGCACGTTGGGCGTCACGCACCTGATCAAGGGCGGGGCGTTCGACACCCCCCAGGAGCTCGCCACCGCCGTTCACCGCGCCGCGATGCCGGACGACCGCCGCGCGGTGGGAAAGACCGGCTTCCGCTGCGCGAGGGACCCGCGGCCCTAGCGCCGATCCGACGACCGTGGCGTGCCGAGATCCACGTCGCGCCGCTCGATCTCCCGCCCGGCCCCGGAGCTGCGCGAGGCCGGCCGCGGCGCTTCGCTCCATCCCGCCAGCGCGAGCACCCGGGCGGTGCGGCGATTCACCTCATCGCTCTCCGCACCGCTCGCCGCGGCCCCCGACGCGAGGTCCAGCCACGACAGCGCCTCGTCGAACGCGTAGCGGCCCGCCGCCGCGTCGCTCGCGAGCAGGGCGTAGCGGTAGGCCACCGCGTGCTCGCCGCCCCGCTCCGCGTGGCGGGCGATTTCCCCCGCCACCTCACCCGTGTCGGCCGGCGCGGCGACGGTGATCAGCGACAGCGCGATGGCGCGGTGCAGCTCGCGGCGGCGCGCCGGCGTGAGCCCGTCGCGCACCACATCGGCGATCACCGGGTGGGCGCAGCGGTATACCCCCCGCTCTTCGACGAGCAGGCGTCGTTCCACCAGCGCGTCGCCCAAGGCCGCCGCCCGCAGCCGCGACATCCCGTGCACGTGCGACAGCAGATCGGTCCCGCTGCCGCGGCCCGCCACGGCGATCGTCGCGAGCAGATCGCGCAGCTCGTAGGGCAGCTTCGCCACGCGCTGCGCGATGGCGTCATGCACCGACCCCGGCATCGGTGCCACCGTGTAACTCTCCGACTCGGGCACCGGCGGGGCGAACCAGGCGCCGGTCTCCGGATCCGCGGTCAGCAGTCCCCGGGCGAACAGGGTCTTGAGCAGCTCGATCACGTAGAACGGATTGCCGTCGGTCACCTCGTGCACGCGGTGCGCCAGCCGGCGCGCCCCGGTGGGCGTCCCGATCCGGCCCATCTCGCGGATCATCCGCCACACTTCCTCCTCGCTCAGCGGGGCGGGGGAAACGACGGCAGCGCGCGCCTCGGCGTGCAGCGCGCGATACAGTCGCGCGGCCGGAGCGTCCCGCTCCAGCTCGCCCAGGTTCAGCGTGGCCAGCAAGGCCACCGGGGAGCGCTCGAACCGGCGCGTCAGGAAGTGGAGCAGGGCGCAGGTCTCGCCATCACACCACTGCAGGTCGTCGATGAAGATCGTCATCGGTCGTTCGGCGGCGATCGCGAGGATGAGCTGCGCCACGCCTTCGAACAGCCGCCATCGGTCCCCGGGGTCGGTCGGGGCGGTAGGCTCGGCGAGCGTCGGGAAGCGGTGCCGCAATTCCGGCAGCAGGCGCTTCACTTCGGTGAGCCACTCCGGGGGCGTGCCCGCGAGTCCGGGCACCTCGAGCGCCCCGCGCAGCGCTTCGACCACCGGTCCGTAGGGGATGCCGGTCTGCGTGTCGTACCCGCGTCCGCGGAGCACGATCGCTCCCTCCAGCCGCGCCCACCGCAGGAACTCCTCCCCCAAGCGTGTCTTCCCGATCCCGGCCTCTCCCTCGATCAACACGACGCGTCCGGTGCCGGCAGTCGCGGCCTGCCACGTATCCATCAGCACACGCCACTGCTGCTCGCGCCCGACCAGGCTCGCCTCGAAGGTCGGCGTCGGCTCCTCTGACTCCTCCGCCGGCCGAGCCTTGGGCTTGGCGCCCGTCTCCTCCCCAATCCGGCGCGCCAGCTCGAGCAGCGAGCCGCTCGGCTTCGAGCCGGCCTCCCTTGCCAGCCGCTCCTGATACGTCGCGAACCGCGCCAGAGCGGCGCCCCGGTCGCCCGAGAGATACAGCGCCTCGATGGCGATCCGCGTCGCTTCGTCGGACAGGGGATCGCACGCGAGCCAACGGTCGGCCCACGTCACCGCCTCATGCCAGTGAGACTGCGCGATCGCGTCGCGCGCGGCCACACGCAGCACTTCCTCGTAGCGCGACAGCAGGCGGCGCCGCTTCACCGCGAGCCACTCGTCGAAGGCGGGGGCGTGGCGCAGGGCGAACCCATCGAGGAACCGCGGCACTGCGAACTCGGCGGCATCAACCGGCCGCCGCTCCGCGGCGCGCAAGAAGTCCTTCACGTCGCAGTCCACGGCGTCGCTCAACTCGACGGTGGAGCGGTCCACGCGCAGCAGCTCCCCGGTGGCCGCCCGCAACCGCTTCAGCGCTTGGCGCAGCGACGTCCGCGCGGCGCTGTCGGTCGAATCGCCCCACAAGAGGGCCGCCAGCTCCTCACGGGTATGGGGGCCGGGTTCGAGGGCGAGATAGGTAAGGAGGGCCAGACACTTGCTCGTACCCACCCCTTGCCGCGCAGGGGAGTCAACGCTTGGCAGGACGACCTTGGGCGGGCCCAACAGGTGCAGTGCGAGGCCGGGCATGGCTCGTAACCGCTTGGAAAACGCAAATCTACGGCGCTGTCACGGGGCGGCAAGGCGGCGTTCACGGGACATTCACGCCCCCTCAGCATCTTGTCCCGCGGTCCTCGCAGCACGGCGCAAACTCTTTCAGGAGTGGATCATGGCCGACAAGAACCGGGTGAAGATCACGTTGACCCCCGAGCAGCGCGAGATGGTTCGCAAGGCGACGGGGAAGAACGCCGAGGCGCTCGAGCTGACGGCGCAGGAGTTGGAAGAGCGGATCGCCCCGGGAGAGCTGGGCGTCGATCTCGCGTGACGACAGCGCGGCGGGCCGCTCGCCCTCTAGGCGCCAGCCGCTAGTTCGTTGCGTGCGCCGCACTTGGGACGCCTCAAGTGCGGCGCGCTGTTTTGGCCTCCGCGGCCGTCGCAGCCTTGACGGCCTCTCCCGCAAAGTGCCTTTTCGAAGCCTATGGAAAGGGAGTCGGGCGCTCCGTCAGCCCAGGCCGCAGACCTCCGCGAGGAGCTCGAGCGGCTCCGCCTGCTCCACACCATCAGCCAGGACTTCAGCTCCTCCCTCGATTTCGACGAACTGCTCCCCAAAGTCTTCAACAGCGTGCTGTCGGCAGTCGGCGCCCAGGGCGGGTCCATCTGGATCGCCGAGGGGGGGGGCGACGAGCTGCGCTGCCGCCTGGCGCTAGGGGCCGCGAGCCAGAAGCTCGTGGGCACGACGATGCCGGTGGGGACGGGGTTCGTGGGCGACGTGGCGCGCAAGCAGCGCACCACCATCGTTGCCGACGCGATGCAGGACCCGCGCTTCCAGCAGCGGGTGGATCGCTCCAGCACGATGATCACGACCACCGTGATGGCGACGCCGATGGTGGCGAAAGGCGTCACGGTGGGGGCGATCCAGGTTAGCAACAAGGTCACGGGCGCCGGCATCTTCGACGACCGCGACCGCCAAGTGCTGGAGGGATTGGCGGCGAGCGCCGCCGTGGCGCTGCGCAACGCCCAGCTGCACGCCGCCGAGAAGCGCGCCCGTGACCTCGCCCTGCTGCTCGAGATCAGCCGCGAGATCACCGCGACTCTCGACCTCGATCGGGTGCTGGTCTCCGTGGTGAACTTGGCCTCCCGGGCGCTCACGTTCGATCTGGGGGCGGTGGGGCTGCTGGACAAGCGGGGCTGCGAGATCCGGGCGATAGCCGGGCGGGAGACCGTGGACCCCAAGGCCGATCAGACACTGCGGCTGGCCGCGCGGGGGACCTGGGCCGCGGAGCGCGGCGAATCGTTCTACCTCGCCGACCGGCAGCAGCCCGCCAGCGACGCCGCGCGCGCGTTCGTGGCGGCGTTCGGAGAGGATCTCGCCGCGGACGAGATCACGAGCGGTCTGTACATCCCGCTCAAGGACGAAGAAGGCAGGCTCGGCGTCCTGGTGTTCGAGGCGAAGCGGCCCGAGTTCGCGGGCGACACCCAGCGCGAGTTGGCGGAGATCCTGGCGAACCAGACCACCGTCGCGGTCCG
>JACOVF010000108.1 GCA_016177465.1 Gemmatimonadota bacterium | reverse complement strand
TCTTGCCCTGCTCGAACAGGTCGCGCACGCGCGAGGCCCCCACGCCAACGAACATCTCTACGAAGTCCGACCCGGACATGGAGAAAAACGGCCGCCCCGCCTCGCCCGCGACCGCCTTGGCGAGCAGCGTCTTGCCGGTCCCCGGCGGGCCCACCAGCAGCGCCCCTTTCGGCAGCCGCCCGCCCAGCCGCTGGAACTTCTGCGGGTCCTTCAGGAAGTCGATGATCTCTTCGAGCTCCTGCTTGGCCTCGTCGCAGCCCGCGACGTCGGTGAAGGTGACCTTCGGGGTGTCGCCCGCAAGGAGCTTCGCCTTGGACTTTCCGAACGCAAAGGCGCGGTTCCCGCCCTGCTGCATCTGCCGCAGCATGAAAATGATCAGGCCCAGCATCAGCAGGTACGGCAGGAAGCTCAGGAGCACGACGCCGAACGACTGCCGCACTTCCTTGGCGCGGACGTCCACGCTCTTGTCGCGCAGCGTGGCGATCCAGGTGTCGCTCGACTGGAACGGGAGCAGCGTGGTGAAGCGCTCCACGTTCTGCCGGCCGACCAGGACGGGGCGCTTGAAGACCCCCTTCACCTGCTGCCGCTCGGTGATCTCGACCGCGGCGATGTTGTCGCGGTCCAGCTCCTCCGAGAACGTGGTAAAGGAGATCTCCGCCGCCTCCTGGGTCCGGTTCGAGGCGAACTGCACCAGGGCGATCGAGCCCACGATGAGGAGCGCCCAGAACGAGAGCGTCCGCAACATGCGGCCCCAGTTGAACTCTCGCGGCGGCGGGGGAATGCGATTGGCCATCTACGTCAGACTCGCGATATAAGGAAGGTGCCGGAAGTTCTCGGCGTGGTCGAGCCCATACCCCACGAGAAACGCCTTCGGGGCATCGAACCCGAGGAACGCCGCCTCCTGCTCCAAATGCTCGGCGATGTGCTTGTGCAGCAACGCGCAGATCTCCAGACTCTGCGGACTCCGCTCCCGCAGCAGCGTGATCAACCGGTTCAGCGTCTTCCCGGTGTCGATGATGTCCTCCACCAGGAGGATGTGCTTCCCCTCGAGCTTCGTCTCCGGATCGTACAGCAGCCGCACGCTGCCGCTCGACATCGTGCCGGCGCCGTAGCTCGCGGCCACGAGAAAGTCCACCTGTAGGGGCCGGTCGATCCGGCGCACCAGGTCGCTCAGGAATATGAAGCTGCCCTTGAGCAACCCGAGCACCAGCAACTCGCCCTCGGGGTAGGCCTCGGTGATCTCGCAGCCCAGCTCGCGCACGCGCCGCGCGATGGATTCCGCGTCGAACACGACGCGCGCGAGCTTCTGCCCGCCGGTCTGCCTAAGGCTCCCCGTCTCTGACAACATTCAGCCGCACCGCCGGGGTTCCAGGCTGCGGGAGCTCGTCCGCACTCCTGCAGATGCCGGGCACCCAGAGAATGGTTTTGCCGCGGGCGACGACGGGGTAGGTCGCCCGTCGCCCACGCGGCACGCGCGCCTCCATCAATAGCCGCCGCAGCGGACGGCGTCCCACACCACCGAGCGGCACCAACCGATCCCCGGCACGCGGCGCCCGCACTTCCCACCCCGGCCCCACGACCCACGTGCTCCACCCGCCGCGCTCCAGCCGCTCGGGCGCCGACGCCAGCTCCCACGAGATGCGGAACCCGCCAAATGGCGCGCTGCCTCGCTCCGCCGTAGCCACCACCCGCTCGGCCGCGCAGCCGACGCTGCGCGACACCCGCACCCGATCGAACGCCGCCTCCGCCACCCACCCCGCGCCGAGCGGCATCTGCCGCCCCGAGGATCTGGTGGCGAGCCGCAGCAGCCGCAGGGCCCGCCCCGGCCCCAACACCAACCCCACCCGCCGCGCCGCCGCGCGCAAGAGCGCTACGGACAATGCGTTATCATAGCGGGCCAACGCGTCCCGGGCAACGTCGAAGCTCTCCGCCGCGACGTGAAGTTCCGACCGCGGAAGGAGTTCCAGCACCCCATCCCACGCGCACCGCTCCGCGGCGGCGAATCCACTGGCGCGGAGCAGATCATCCTCGACGCCCGGGCCCAGCCGTTCGACCACGAGCGGTAGCAGGACCGTGCGCACCCACGAGCGGAGGTGGCGCGGGTCGCGGTTGGCGGGATCCTCGTGCATGGTGAGTCCGCGCGCCGCGACGTGCGCAGCGAGCTCCGCCCGCGCAAACGGGAGCAGCGGGCGCACGAGGCCGCCGCGACCGCGGGCGGGCATCCCCGCCAGCCCGGCGGGCGCGCTGCCGCGCAGGAAGCGCATCAGGACGGTCTCGACCTGATCGTCGCGGTGATGAGCGGTGACGAGGTAGCGCGCGCTGTGGCGGCGCCGGACCTCGGTCAGCCAGGCGTAACGCGCGCGCCGGGCCTCAGTCTCCGTCGCGGCGGGGCCAAGCCGCAGCTCGCCCAGCTCGAAAGGAAGCCCATACTGCTCGGCCAGCTCACGGACCGCCTGTCCGACCGTCCGACTGTCCGCCCGAATGCCGTGATCCACGTGCGCCACGACAAGGTGGAGGCCGAGCTCCGGGGCAAGGCCGGACAGCAGGTCGAGAAGCGCCACTGAATCCGGCCCTCCCGACACGGCGACGACCGCCGTGCCCGGCTCGGGGAAGACCCGGGTGCGCCGGAGATGGGCGCGCAAGCGGTCAGGCAGCGCGGCGTAGGCCATGCATTAATGATATCTTCCCGGCCACCCCGACGCCCGGTGCCGCGATGCAGCCCGACGCCATCTACCAGCTCCTGCGCAACCTCACGTCCCCCGTGGCGGCCGTCACGTCGCAGCGCGACGGCAAGAAGAACGGCCTGATCCTCGACAGCGCGGTGCGCGCCTCGATCGTCCCGACGATTCCTCGCGTGTCGATCTACATCCACAAATTCAACTTCAGCCACGACCTGATCTTCGATACGGGGACGTTCGTCCTGCACCTGCTGCGGACCGACCAGTACGACCTGATTCACCGCCTGGGGTTCGTAAGCGGCCGCGCTCTGGACAAGTTGACCGGCATCCCGCACCACGCCGGGACGCTGGGAATCCCCGTGCTGGACGAGTGCTACGCCCATTTCGAGTGCCGGGTGATCAACGTGATGGATACGGGAAGCTCGACGTGTTTTCTCGGCGACGTGGTGAAGGTGGGGCACGGCCGAGCCGGGGCGGCGAAGGGCGAGGTGATGACGGCGGCCTACTTCCGGGCGCACATCCCCGAGACGTGGCAGGGGGAGTACGTGGCGCAGCTCAAGGCAGCGCAGGACTTCGCCGAGCGGAGGAGCCGGGACATCCGCCCGGTGATCTGGCGTGAGCTGGCCGGCCGGTAGTCAGCGCCCCGGGGCGCGGCGCAACTCTTCCCCGGCGAACTTGGGCCAGCGCCGCGCCGGGCCCAGCGCGGGCAGGCGGAGCCACGGCGCTTCCGTGCCTGTCGCGTGGGTCGCCGCGGACGCGGCGCCGGCCGGCCCGGCGATCGTCAGTGTGTAGGGACCGCTCTGTTCCGCGACGGACGTGCCGACGTCGAGGAGGAAGAAGCTCGCCGAGTCGGGGGTGTAGGTCAGGAACGCCGTCGGGTTCCCCGTCGCGCTGTCGTCGTTGAACGCGACGATGGTATCGGCCAGTAGGTCGTACAGGAACAGGGATGAATTGGCCGCAGCTGACTGCAGCCGGGCTTCGAAGGTGTCGCCGCTATCCAGCACGATCAGCAGGCGATCCGAGTAGAACACTCCCGCCGCGCTCGAGTCCCGGCAGTCGGTCGCCATGATCGTCTCGCTGAGCGTGATCCCTCGCGTGATCCACACCTGCTGGCACCCGGATACGGTCGCCGGTCGCGTGGCCGACGACAGCGTGTAGCCGCCGGTCTCCCGCGGGTTGTAGGTGCTGACGCCGATCACGTAATTGCCGACCGCCATGATGGCGTTGAGGCGGGAGTTCTGGAATACTCCCGGCACAGAGTCATCGTTCAGCGCGAGGAACGTCCCTGTCGCCTTGTACAGCTCCAGCCAGGCGTCGAAGGCCGTTGACGAGAGCCCGATCGTGAAGCTCTGCTGGGCGCCCGGGACCGTCAGCGCATAGTAGTCGTAGTAGAACGAGCCTCCGCCGATCGCCACCAGGCAGTCGTTCCCCGTCAACGACCCCGTCACCGTCGTGGCGAAGGTGTAGGACGCCACATACTGGCAGACCGGCACGATGGTCGCGGTAAAGGTGACGGGGGAGACGCCGCCGACCGTTGCCGTGATGGTGACCGACCCCGGGGAGCTTCCCAGCTGCACGGCAGTCGCGGCGTGGCCCGCCGTGTCGGTGACCGACGTGGCGGGGTTCACGGACGCGGCGCCGGCCGTCACGGCCCAGGTGACGGTGGCACCGGCGTACGGGTCGTTGTTGGTGCCCAGGAGGGTGATCCGCAACGGGAGCGCCAGCGCGCCACCGGTGGGCCCGGTTTGTGCGTCCCCCGATTCGATCGCGAGGGTGCCGGGCGCTACGATTGTCGCCGTAAAACGCAGCGGCGTGATGCCCGCGACCGTGGCGGTGATGGTGACCGTGCCGGTCGTGGTCCCCAGCGTGACGGTGGTCTGCGCGCGCCCGTTGAGGTCGGACTGGGAGGTGGTCGGATTGAGGCTCGCGACGCCGCTCGTCACGGTCCACGCGACAGTCGCGCCGGCGAACGGGTTGCCGTCGGAGCCGATCACCACTACCACGAGCGGTTGCGGGAGGGTCGCGCCGAAGCCGCCGGTTTGGGCGTCGCCGGAGATGAGGAGGAGCGTCTTGGGCACGACGGGGCCTCCCGAATCTCCGCCGCATGCGAGACCGAGCAGCACTCCACCCAGCCCGAGCCTGATTCTCCACGAGCGCATTGCCCCCCTCCTCTGCTGGAAAGATGCCTCGCGGGGTGGGCGCTGGTTAGGGGGCGTCGAGCACCTCGCGGACCTTGCGCGCCAGGGCATCAGGGCGGAAGGGCTTCTGCAAGTACGCGAGGCCTGGCTCGAGCCTGCCCTCGCGCACGATCGCGTCGTCCGTATAGCCGGACATATAGAGGACCTTGAGGCCTGGCCGCAACGCGGTGAGGCGGTCAGCCAGCTGGCGCCCGCTCATCCCCGGCATGACGACGTCGGTGAGCAGCAGGTGGATCGCGTCTTGGTAGTTCCCGGCCAGCGCCAGCGCCACCGCGCCCGCCGGCGCCTGCAGGACCGTATACCCGTGCCGCGTGAGTGTCTCCCGAGCCACCCGGCGCACCGCCTCCTCGTCCTCGGCGAGCAGGATCGTTTCGCTCCCCGCCGTGCGTGGGGCGCGAGCGGGCTCGGATGGCGCGGCCTCGACCGATTCCACTACGCGGGGCAGGTAGCTTTTGAACGTCGTGCCCTGCTCCGGCTCGCTGTAGACCCAGATGAACCCGCCGCTCTGCTTCACGATGCCGTACACCATGGCGAGCCCCAGCCCCGTTCCTTTGCCACGCTCCTTGGTGGTGAAAAACGGCTCGAAGATGTGCGCCTGGGTCTCTTTGTCCATGCCGATGCCGGTGTCGGTGACGGCTAGCATGACGTACTCACCCGCGGTGACCGGCTGGTGCTCGTCGGCGTAGGCCTGGTCGAGGAGGGTGTTGGCGGTCTCGATCGTCAGCTGCCCGCCCTGCGGCATGGCGTCACGCGCGTTCACGGCCAGGTTGACGATCACCTGCTCGATCTGCCCGGGGTCGGCGCGGACCGCCCACAGCGCGGGCTCCAGCCGCGTGGCGAGCGTGACGTCCTCGCCGATCAGCCGGCGCAGCAGTTTTTCAGCGCTCGCCACCACGGCGTTGAGATCGATCACCTTGGGCTGGAGTACCTGCCGGCGGCTGAAGGCGAGGAGCTGGCGCGTCAGCGCCGCGGCGCGCTCGGCGGCCTTGCGGATCTCCTCGACGTCCTCGCGGCGGGGATCCTGCAGCGGGAGGTCCTCGAGCAGCAGATCGGAGTAGCCGGCGATCGCCGTGAGGATGTTGTTGAAGTCGTGGGCCAGCCCGCCGGCGAGGCGCCCGACGGCTTCCATTTTCTGCGCCTGGCGCAGCTGATCTTCCAGCCGCCGGCTCTCGGTGATGTCGTAGTAGTTGTTGACGATCGCCCCGACATCCGGATCGTCGAGCAAATTCGTGAACACGCCTTGCAGCAGGTGCCAGGAACCGTCCTGGTGGCGGACCCGGGCGTGGACGCTCACCTGGGCGCCGGGACGCTGCAGCGCGTCGGTCAGCCGCTCGCGGACCAAGGGCTGATCGTCGGGGTGGATAAATTCGAAGGCGTTGCGGCCGACGAACTCGTCGAGCGCGTAGCCGAGGACCCGAGTGGTGGCCGGGCTGCCGTAGCGGATCGCGCCGTCCGGCCCGAAGAGCGCGATCGCGTCGGAGCTGTGCTCGATGAGCGCGCGGAAGCGGCGCTCGCTGTCGCGCAGCCGCTCCTCCGCGCGCTTCCGCTCGATCGCCATCGCCACCTGGGTGGAGACGAAGTGGAGGATTTCCTGTTCTCGCTCGCCGAAGCGCACGCCCTCCGTGTAGGTCTGCACCACGACGACGCCGATCGTCTTGTCGCCGACCGTGAGGGGAACGCCGAGCCAGTCCACGGAGGCGGCGCCGACGAGCTCCACCTCGCCGCGCCGTTCCAGCGCCTCGTGCACCTCGGGGGTGGCGAGCAGGGGCCGTCCCGTCCGCAGCACGTACTCGGTGAGGCCGCGGCCCGGCTGCTTGGGGGCGGGCGTCGTGTCCTCCTCGTCCACGAAATACGGAAAGCTGATCCGGCCGGCGGCCGCGTCGTAGAGCGCGATGTAGAAATTCCGTGCGGGCATCAGCTCGCCGACGATGCCGTGGATCGCCTTCAGGAGGTCCTCGAGGCTGCGAGTCGTCTGCGCCGCGTCGGCGACGCGGTAGACCGCCGCCTGAAGTTGCTCGGCCTGCTTCCGGGCGGTGATGTCGCGCACAAACGCGCTGAACAACCAGCGGTCGTCGTGGCGCAGCGGTGTGACAGCGAGCTCCACGGGAAATTCGCGGCCGCTCCGGTGCAGCGCGGTGATTTCGATGCGCCGGCCGAGGATCGGTCCCTCGCCGGTGGCGAGGAAGCGCACAAGGCCGCGCAGGTGCGCCCCGCGGTATCGCCGCGGGATGACCGTCTCGGCGAGCGCCCGGCCGAGCGCGTCCGCGGCGGGCCATCCGAACAGCGTCTCGGCCTGGGGGCTCCAGCTGGTGATGCGGCCGTCGGCGTCGATCATCACGAAGGCGTCGAGGGCGGCGTCGAGGATCCCTTGGAGCCGCGCCTGCGACGCGCCCAGCGCCGCTTCGGCGCGTTTCCGCTCGGTGACGTCCCGGGTGATGCTGAGCAGTGCGGTGATCGTCCCGTCGCCGGCGCGCAGCGGGACCGCGTGCGTCTCGAGCCAGCGCCGCGTACCCTTCAGCCCCACAATTTCGAACTCGAGCTTCCCCGCCTCGCCCCGGAACACGGCCCGGGTAAGCTCGGCGAAGGCCGGGCGATGCTCGGGGGCGACCAACGAAAGGACGTCCCGGCCGATCACCTGCGCGGCTGACTCCGCCTCGATCATCGCCAGCCCGGCGGGGTTCATCTCGAGCAGCGTGCCATCGGCGGCCAGGAGTTTGACGCACTCCGGCTCGGTGTCGATCACAGCGCGCAGCAGGGCGTCGCGGTCGGCGGGGCGCTGCTCGCGTTGACCCTTCGCGCTCGGGTTCAATGCCATGGCATTGCCTCGGTGATGACCCCTCGGGGAACGATGTTGTGGCACGGCTTCGTAGAATAGGGCGTTTTTGCGGCACGGGGGGGCGTTTTTGCGGCACCGTGGCCGCTGCCCCCGGCAGGTAGCGGCGGTCGGACTCGACGCGAAGCGGAGCGCGCGGTGGCGGGGGGTGGCGTGGGCGCTCAACCGACGACCCGCGGATGATTTGCTGGATGAAGGGACGCCGAGGCCAGCTCAGGGCCGGTCGATCAGCTCGTCGTACCGCACACCGATGCCAGCGCCGCAAACACCGTCGGATCAAGCACCGACCCCGACATCTCCGCCATCCGTCCCAGGGCTTGCGGAGGCGCCAGCGTGGCTTGGTACGGGCGCGGCGTGCTGAGAGCATCGTAGACTTCCGCCGCGCAGATGATGCGCCCGCCGAGGGGGATTTCCTCGCCACGCAGGCCGTCCGGGTATCCACTGCCATCCCAGTGCTCGTGGTGAGTCCGGACGCACAGAACGACTTGTCCCAGATGGGCGAGCCACGCCAAGTTCCGCCCGCCCGCCTCGATGTTGCTCGAGTAGCCGGTCGCTTCCCCAAAGTGCACCAGTTGCTCGAGGATCTGGGCGCCGATCGTCACGTGCTGCTTCACCCGATCGTATTCCTCGGGTGTCAGCGGGCCCGGTTTTTCGATGATCTCCTCGCGGATTCCGATCTTGCCGAGGTCGTGCAGGCGCCCGGCGTGGCGCACTTGCGCCACCGCGTCGTCGGTCATCCCCAGCCGCCGAGCGACGGCCGTGGCGAGGTCGGCGATGCGCAGCGAATGACCGCGAAGGTAGGCGTCCTTGGTCTCGTACGCATTCACCAGCGCTTCCAGCGCCGCGAGAGCGCCCCGCTCCAGCAACTGGCGTTCCTGGAGCACTGCAAGCGTCCCGTCGGACGACGCTGCGATCGACCCTCCCTTGCGAAGTCGGCTCGCGAGCAGCCGCTCGCGGCGCAGGAGGGCTCGGCTGATCGCCCATCCCAAGTCGTCCAGACCGAGTGGCTTGGTGAGGTAATCCATCGCCCCCTGCTGCACACACAGTGCTGCGGTGGCGGCATCGGTCACTGCCGTGAGGATCAGAACGGCGAGGTCCGGATCGATGCGAAGCGCGTGGTTCAGCAGCTCTATGCCACTCATCCCAGGCATACGGATGTCGCACAGCATCACCGCCACCCGGGCGCTCCTCAAGTATTGCAGCGCCTCGTTGCCCGACGCCGCGGTGTGGACTGTAAACCGCTGCCCTGCCAGGAAACTCGCCAGGACGTCGCGCACTTGCGTTTCGTCGTCCACGACCAGGATCGAATCGGCACCGAGACTGTCCGCCACGTGCTGCTCCGGGATTGAGGCGAGGTCTAAACGCGGTAAACAATGCAGCGCCCGCAGTGAGAACGAAAGGAGTCGACGGGAGGGCAAGGCTTCGCAGCAACGCGGGCCAACAACCGAAGTCATTGGCCCGCGAGAGAACAGTATAGCGGCGGTCGGACTCGAACCGACGACCCGCGGATTATGATGCCGAGCCGGGCTCGCACGAGGTCGGCGTCGCTCAACCTAACTCGGCACCGCTTGTCCTATAACCGGCACAGGGGGTGCCGAGCTGTCTCCGACCGTACAAGCGATCCCGAGGTGGAGTCCGACTGTCTGTCCCACGGTCATACCGCGCGTCAGGCCCGTACTACGCAAGCGAAGCTCCTTGACTCGAGCCTGATCGCCGCGCCTCTTATTGCTGGGGCGCTCATGGAGGTGCCCGTCCAATCGCACTTGACCCTGATTCTTAGGGACCTGCCTCCGGTCGCCTTGGCCACGCCACCCAGTCGGCGTGCCGCCACTCAACGATGGCCCCCACGCCGGGTGGGAAGGAGAGACTACCATGAAACCCTTTCAGACTTCGTTCTTCGTGACGCTCTCTGTTGGAGGACTCGTTCTAATAACCAGCTGTAGCCAACCGGACCGTCCTATCGCTCCCGAATGGTCAGCACTTGCTGCGTTTGCGCATACGAGTCAGAGCGCGGGCCCCAGGCGGGTCTCTGGTGGTGGTGAGGCTACGGCGGCATCGCAGGTTACATACGTCGGGCATGACGACGTTAACCGAAACGTCCCATCCATAAACACGATAGGAAATCGCATCACTTTCGGCTTTAGTGCAACCAAGGACGGGAATGGTGCGGTCCACGGGCAGATGCAGCTTGTGGATCACACGCTTGGCCTGGTGATCCACAGCGATGTTGTCAGTCTGTTGGTTCCCCATCCGGTGCATGAGGCGCCCGTTGGTTCGACCGGCCACAGCGCCAGCATGAGCAGCTCACTTCAAGGGGTCATGCTGAACGGCCAGCCTGCGCCGGGCTGGAGGTTCGCCAACACACCCCTGTTCGACGGCGGCGAAGATCAGGGCTCAGTGGACACTATCTGCTTCGAGCTTTTCAACGCGGCGGGCGACAGAGTCCGTCAGTGGAGCGCGACGTTGTCGGGTGGCAACGTACAGGTCGTACAGTAGGAGGCTCGGTTCGGGAGGCACGAGGCGCGCCCCACACCTCCTGTCACGCAGCCCGCTGATGAGACCACGGGGCACTCCGGGGAGCCGGACAGTGGCTCTGGCTGGCGGACCGTCACGCAGCATGCGAGTTGCGGGGTGGGGCCGGCGCCAATGTTGCGCAGACCGCCGCACGGATGGTCAGAGGCGGCAGGCCATGGGCGCGCAGGCGCTGCACCCGAAGAGCGAAACGCCCGGCATCGCCGGGCGTTCCATGCAGTAGCGGCGGTCGGACTCGAACCGACGACCCGCGGATTATGATTCCGCTGCTCTAACCAGCTGAGCTACGCCGCCGAGATTGTAGGAGAAGAACTTAGCGAAGCACTATCTGTGGCGGGAGTGCCGGACTTTGCCATTGAAGCGCTTGGCCACGGCCTGGGCGAGGTCGATCTCGTCGATGATGTTGTAGCGGTCGAACATCGCGCGCGTCTTCCAGCCGCACAGCTTCATGAGCTCTCCCTCCGACACGCCCTTGCGCCGGAATTTCGATCGCTGGTTAGGCATCAAGCCGGCATCTTGCGTTTCCGCCGACGCTGGCGGGCGACTTGGTCAGCGAGAAAGACCTTCATCAAGGATTGGTATGGCACGTCGCGTTCGTTGGCCAGGGCCTTGAGCTCCTCGAGCAGCGGGACCGGCAGACGAATCGAGATGGCCGCCGTGGACGGTCGGAGGTCTGGCAAGGTAGGTCGGACCGCCCTGCTCCAGTCGAAGTAGCCAGCGGTATCGTGCCTTGCCCAGAAGCGGCGCTCCTGGTCCTCGCTCGTGAAGCGCGGCAGGCGCTTCCTAGTTGCTCGCTTGGTCTTGCTCATAGATCCTCCGTTCTCGTCGACTGATGTCTCGCGACGAGATGACCCGGACCAGAGTCCCCCGGATCGTGAAAACGACAGCCAGGCGGCGACCGGCGCTGGTTTGTCCCAAAGCCGCGTAGCGGGGCTCGCGCTCCGAATGTTCGACGTCCGGTGCCACCAAGAGAGGGCGGTTGAAGAACACCTGCTCGCACTCAGCCTGCGACACCTGGTGCAGTTCCCAATTCTTCTCGGCGTTGCCGGCGTCCCACTGAAAGCCGGTGCACTGAGCCAGGTCATCGGGAAAGCCGGGCACGTCGCATGTATATGCTGAATATATACGATTGTCAAGCGCGGAACTGCGCCGCTGGCGGGCTCCACTTTGCCATTACTCTTACTTTGCCGCTCCGTGGACGCCGATGGCGCCAATGGGGTCCGAAAGTGCCGATGCAGGAGCACAAAACGGCCGGTCCGCAGGGGACCGGCCGTCTCATGATTCCGCTGCTCTAACCAGCTGAGCTACGCCGCCATAGGCGGTCAACCCTAGCGAGGGCGGGAATCCCCGGTCAAGGCTGCTGCGGCACCAACCGATACAGGATCTCCCCGTCCCGGATCATCCCGAAGTCCTCGCGCGCCACGCGCTCCTGGACCGCCGGGTTGGTCTCGAGGTCCTGCGCCACGCGGGCCAGCGAGTCGAGCTCGGCCTCGAGCGCCCGCACCGCTGCCCGCTCGTCCGCCACCTGGCGCCGCAGCGTGAGCCAGTCGAAGGTGCTGTACTCCCCGCCGAACAGGGCGAACGCCGCGAGGCCGAGCACGGCGACGAAGCCAGCGATGCGCGCGTGGCTCACAGCCCGTACAGGTCCTTCCCCGGATAGTACGCCACGTCGCCCAGCTCCTCGGCGATGCGCAGCAGCTGGTTGTACTTGGCGATGCGGTCGGTACGCGACGCGCTGCCGGTCTTGATCTGGCCCACCCCGCTCGACACGGCGAGATCGGCGATGAAGGTGTCCTCGGTCTCCCCCGAGCGGTGCGAGATCACCGCGCCGTAGCCGTTGGAGCGCGCCAGCTCGATGCACTGCAGCGTCTCGGTGAGCGTGCCGATCTGATTCACCTTGATGAGGATCGCGTTGGCCACGCCCTCCTCGATGCCGCGCTCGAGCCGCTCCACGTTGGTGCAGAACAGATCGTCCCCCACGAGCTGCACCCGCGATGACAGCGCCTCGGTGAGCTTCGCCCACCCGCCCCAGTCGTCCTCGGCTAGGCCGTCCTCGATCGAGACGATCGGGTAACGGTCGATCCAGCCCTTGTAGAGCGCGATCATCTCATCGGCCGACTTCGTGCCGCCGCCGCTCTTCTTGAAGACATAGCGCGAGTCCTGGTACAGCTCGCTGGCGGCGACGTCGAGCGCGATGGCGACGTCCTTCCCCGGCTCGTACCCGGCGCCCTCGATGGCCGACATGATCGCCTCGAGCGCCGCTTCGTCGTTGGGGAGATTCGGCGCGAAGCCGCCCTCGTCCCCCACCGCGGTCGACAGCCCGCGCTTGCCGAGCACCTTCTTCAAGGCGTGGAACACCTCGACGCCGATACGCAGTCCCTCGGGGAACGTCTCGGCGCCGATCGGCACGACCATGAACTCCTGGGCGTCCACGGTGTTCGACGCGTGGGCCCCGCCGTTCAGGATGTTCATCATCGGCACCGGCAGCACGTGCGCCACGGGGCCGCCCAGGTAGCGGTACAGCGGCAGCCCGGCGTCCTGCGCCGCCGCCCGCGCCGTGGCGAGCGACACGGCGAGGATCGCGTTGGCGCCGAGATGGCTCTTGTTGGGCGTGCCGTCGAGCTCGAGCATCGCGTAGTCCACCGCGATCTGATCCTCGGCCGACATCCCCTCGAGCCGCGGGCCGATGACCTCGTTCACGTTCTTCACCGCCTCGAGCACGCCCCTGCCGACGAAGCGCTTCTGGTCGCCGTCGCGCAGCTCCACCGCCTCGTGCTCGCCGGTCGAGGCGCCCGAGGGCACGGCGGCGCGGCCCGCGGCCCCGCTCGCCAAGGTGACGTCGGCTTCGATGGTCGGGTTGCCCCGGCTGTCGAGGATCTCGCGCGCGTGCACCGAAATGATGGTGCTCATGGTGAGCCCTACCCTAGCGGGCGGCGGGGCCCGCGTCAACGCGCGCCTGCAGGTCGACGAGGGTCGCACGCGCCAGGTTGCGCAGCGCCTCTCGGTCGTCCAGGGTCATTCCGCCCGTCGGAATCGGCTCGCCGATTCGCACCTGAATCGGCCGCCGGTGGATCCGCCACTTGCCCTTAGGCAGGATCTCGAACGTATGGTGCACGTACACCGGCACCAGCGGCACCTGCGCGGCGATGGCGAGGCCGAACGGCGCGTTCTTGAAGGGCAGCAGCTCCCCCGTGCGGCTGCGCGTCCCCTCGGGGAAGACAATGGTCGAGATCCCGCTCCGGATGGTGGCCGCGGCGCGCTCGTAGGCCTCGAAGGCGCGCAGCTTGTTGAAGCGGTCGATGGCGACGTGCCCCTGCACCAGCATCGCGCGCCCGAAGAAGGGGATCCTGGCGAGCTCGGCCTTGGCCACAAAGCGCACCGATCCGGGCAGCGCGGCCGCCAGGGCCCAGATGTCGAACATCGACGAATGATTCGAGGCGTACACGACCGGCCCGTCCCGCGGCACGCGCTCGAGTCCCCACACCTCCACGCGCGTGCCCGCCGCCGCGAGGATCCACTTGGCCCAACCGCGGACGCTCCAATCGTGTACCCGACGATTCGTCACGCCGAGCAGCGCCACGACGATCGAGGTGAGCCCGTGCACCAACGACGAGACGACCAGCATCAGATAGAAGAGCGGCGTGCGCATCACGAGGCGAAGTGGTCGAACCCGCGCGGTGGCGCGATCGTGAGCCCGCGATCGGTGAAGCGCACGCCCTCCCCCGCGGCGCAGCTCCCGATCCGCGTGAGCGGCAGGTCGTGGAACTCCTGGAACGCGTCCGCCTCCGCCGCGCCGAAGGCGGGCGGGAGCGCCACCAGCAGCTCGTACTCCTCACCGCTCGCCACCGCGAGCAGCGGATCGGCGCCGATCCAGCAGGGGACGTGCTCGAGGGCGATCTCGAGCGCCACCCCCGAGGCCGCCGCGAGGTGCCGCGCGTCGCTCGCGAGCCCGTCGGACACGTCGAGCATCGCCCTCGCACCCTGGCGCGCGAGCCAGAGCCCGGCGGCGATCCGCGGCGCAGGCCGCGCGAAGCGGCGCGCGACGTCGTCAGCCGGCTTCCGCCCCGCCTGCAGCTCCCGCAGCGCGAGCCGGCAGCCGCCCAACTCGCCCGTTACCCACACCCCGTCGCCCGGACGCCCACCGGCGCGGCGCACCGGGCGCTCGCACGTCCCGAGGGCACACACGTCCACGAGGTAGCGCTCCGACTTGAGCAGGTCGCCACCCAGGACTCGGGCCCCGACGCTCTGCGCGACTGCCCCCACGCCCGCCATGATCTCCGCAGCGGGGTCCACGTTTCCCGTTTCTCGTTTCTCGTTCTCTCCCGGCATACCGAGCGAGACCAGCACCCCAATCGGCTGCGCCCCCTCGGCCGCGAGATCCGACAGCGCCGCCGCCCCCGCCCGCCAGCCGATCTCCTCGAAC
>JACOVF010000107.1 GCA_016177465.1 Gemmatimonadota bacterium | reverse complement strand
TCCGCGACCTCCCCGAGCCGCTCGCCGACACCGTCCGGGGTGGGACGCGCGACCTCACCGAGATCCCGGGGATCGGGGAAGACCTGGCCGAGAAGATCGCGACCCTCGTCACGACCGGCCAGCTGCCGCTCCACCGCCAGCTCGCCGCCAAGCTCCCCGCCGGCCTGCTGGACCTACTGCGCATTCCCGGCCTCGGGCCCAAGCGGGTGAAGCTGCTGCACCGACGGCTGCGGGTGAAATCGGCCGGGGATCTTGCGAAGGCGCTCGACGCCGGGAAGGTCACCCGCCTCCGGGGCTTCGGCCCCAAGATGGCGGAGAAGATCCGTGCCGGGCTGGGCCGGGCCGAGCAGCAGGAGCGCCGGCTGCTCCTGCACAGCGCCGACGCCTACGCGCAGGCGCTGGTCGCCTACCTCGAGCAGGGCGGCGGCGTGCGGGACATCGCGGTGGCCGGCAGTTACCGGCGGCGGCGGGAAACCGTCGGCGATCTCGACGTGCTCGCGACCTGCGACGACGGGGCGGCAGTGATGAACCGCTTCGTCCGCTACCCCGACGTCGTGGAGGTCGTGTCGCAGGGGCCAACCCGGGCCACGGTGAAGCTGCGCGGCGGGCTGCAGGTGGACCTGCGGGCCGTGGAGCCCGCCGCGTACGGCGCGGCGCTGATGTACTTCACAGGCTCCAAGGCGCACAACGTCGACCTGCGCAAGCTCGCCCAGGCGAAGCGTTTGAAACTCAACGAATACGGGCTGTACCGCGGGACGCGGCGCGTGGCCGGGAAGACCGAGGTGGAGGTCTACGCGAAGCTGGGGCTCGACTGGATCCCACCCGAGCTGCGGGAAGCGCGCGGGGAGATCGAGCTGGCCCGCACGCACCGTCTCCCGAAACTGATCGAACTGGGGCAGGTCCGCGGCGACCTGCAGATGCACACCGACGCGAGCGACGGCAAGGGCACGCTCGCCGAGATGGTCGAGGCCGCCCGCGCGGTCGGCTACGAGTATATCGCGATCACCGACCATTCTCCCCGCGTCTCCATGTCGGGCCTCATCCCCAAACGGCTCCGGGCGCAATGGAAGGCGATCGACAAGCTGAACGCGTCGCGGGACGGGGTCCGCGTGCTGAAGAGCGTGGAGATGGACATCCTGGAGAGCGGCAAGATGGACTTGCCCGACGACGTGCTGGCCGAAGCGGACTACGTCGTCGCCACGATCCACTACGGGCTGACCCAGAGCGAGCGCCAGCTAACCGATCGCCTGCTGGCGGCCATCGCGCACCCGCTTGTGGACGCGATCGGGCACCCCACCGGCCGCATCGTGGGGCGCCGCGAGCCGTACCCGCTCGACTTCGACGCGATCGCGCAGGCGGCCGCCGCCCACGGCTGCCTGCTCGAGCTGAACGGCAGCGAGCGCCTCGATCTTCCCGACACGCTGGCAGCGGCCGCGAAGCCGCACGGCGTGCGGTTCGTGCTCTCGACCGACGCGCACGACCCCGGCCATTTGCGCCACATGAGATTCGCGGTGGACCTGGCGCGGCGCGCGGGGCTCGCGGCGTCGGATGTGGTGAATACGCTGCCGCTCGACGAGCTGCGGAAGGCGTTGAAGAGAGGACGGGCGAAGGCCCCCTTCTCTTAAGCCGCCACCGCCATCTCCGACCGCAGCTGCAGCAGGACCGCCTTCGCCAGACGGGAGCGGATCTGCTCTTCCAGCGCGTAGGTCCCCGCGCGCAGCCGCCTCGACAGCTCGATGCGGTCGACGGCGCCGCGCAGGGTCCTGAGCAGCGCCGCGGCCGTGTTCCCCTCTTCCCGCCAGAAATGGCCGTCGGCCACATCTCGGACGTCAGCGACCCGCTGCAGCAGCGCGCGGCGCAGCGCGGGGTCATCCGGCCGGACGATCACTTCCTCGGCGAGCAGGGCCGCCTGATGCACGAGCTTGGCGGTCTCGAACACCGGTCGCGGGCCGAACGCCCACTCGAGAAAGCGGGCCATGGTCCATGTGTTCTGGTGCTGTGCCTTCATGATCTTTCGCTCCTAGGCCACTCGCCGGTCCCATTCCGGCTCCGACAACAGAGAGGGCATCGCCGCCGTGAGCCGATCCCACACCCGCTGCTCCAGCCACGCCAGCCCCGCCCGCAGCTTCCGGCCGAGCCCCACGAGCTTCGAAGGCGACTCGAGCGCCAGCAGCAGCTCCGCGGCGACATCGCGTTCTTCCCGCCAACCCTGCGCCTCGGCCTGCCGCCGCAGCTCCACCACGAGCGCCAACAGCCCGCGGCGCACCGCCGGGGGCTCCGGCGCGCCGGGGATCGTGCCCTCGAACAGCTGGGCCAGTCGCCGCTGCGCCTCCACGACAAGCTCGCGGGCCCGGATCGGCTCCTGCGGGCCGCTGGCGTCGTAGCCGAAACGCAAGATGGTTCTCACGGCGGCATGATGAGCATCCGTCATGCCGCGGCTAACTTGTTGATTTACTTGGAGAGAGCCGACGTAACTGCGTCGGAGAATTTGACGGTGGCTAGAAACCGGGCGACGCTCAGATCATCACCAGCTGCACTACCGGCTCGAAACTCAATCGGTGATGGGCGCACGGTCCGTGCATGTACAACGCCACGAGGTGTTCGGGTGTGCCATAGCCTTTGTTGTCGTGCCATTCGTACCGAGGATGCCGCGCGGCAAGCCGCTGCATCAGGAGATCGCGCACGGTCTTGGCGATAACGGATGCGGCGGCGATCGAGTGGCAACGCGCGTCGCCGTCGATGATCGCCTCGTGGGGCCAGCCGAGCTCCGGAAGCGGTAGCCCGTCCACCAGCACGTGCATCGGGGGAACTGCAAGCCGGGCCAGCGCGCGGCGCATCGCGAGGATGGTGGCGACACGGATGTTGAGGTGGTCGATCTCGCGGACGCTGGCGGCGCCGACGCCCACGGCGAGCGCCCGCGCCCGGACGGCCGCGGCGAGGCGGGTGCGGGCGGAGGGCGTAAGGCGCTTGGAGTCGTCGAGCCCGCGGATCGGCTTCATACCGGGGGGAAACACGACGGCCGCGGCCACCACCGGACCGGCGAGGGGGCCGCGGCCTGCTTCATCGAGACCGGCGACGACTCCCCGCCCCTCGCGCCAGAGCGCGGCTTCGCGCTCGAGCGAGGGGCGGCGGCGTCTCACGCTTGCGGATGCTCCGTCTCGGTCGCCGTGGCCGCCCCCCGCTTCTCGCGGATGCGGGCTGCCTTGCCGGCCAGGCGCCGCAGGAAGTACAGCTTGGCGCGCCGCACGCGCCCCTTCCGCACCAACTCGATCTCCGAGATGGCGGGGCTGTGGAGCGGGAAGATCCGCTCCACGCCGACGCCCGCCGAGATCTTGCGGACGGTGAAGGTCTCGTTGATGCCGCCGCCGCGCCGGGCGATGCACACGCCCTCGAACGCCTGCAGCCGCTCTTTTTCGCCCTCGCGCACGCGCACCATCACCCGCACGGTGTCACCCGGGTCAAAGGCGGGAATGTTCGCTCTCAGGCCTTCCCGCTCGATCGCTCTCAGTCGGTTCATACCACTATCCTCTACCCGTCTAGATGTTTGGCCCGCAAGTCCGGCCGGCGCTCGCGCGTCAGCCGCTCGGCCTCGGCCGCGCGCCAGCGCGCGATGCGCTCGTGATCACCGCTCAACAATACGTCGGGGACGTCCATCCCGCGATAGCTGGGTGGCCGCGTATAGCTCGGGGGGGACAGCAGGCCCTCGTAATGCGAATCCGTCGACGCCGACTCGTGATCCCCGAGCGCCCCGGGAAGGAGGCGCACCACCGCGTCCATCACGCACAGCGCCGCCGGCTCCCCGCCCGACAGCACGAAATCCCCGATCGACAGCTCCTCCGCCTGCAGTCCGTCCGCCACCCGCTGGTCCACGTCCTTGTAGTGGCCGCACAGGAGGGTCAGCTCCCGTCCCACCGAGAACCGGACCGCGTCGTCGTGGGTGAACAGCCGCCCGCGCGCCGACAGCAGCACGACCGGCGACCCCACGGCGGGCCCCAGGGCGTCCACCGCCTCGAAGAACGGCTCCGGCTTGAGCACCATCCCGGCGCCCCCACCGTAGGGGTAGTCGTCCACGGTGCGGTGTTTGTCGTGCGCGTAGTCGCGCAGCTGCACGACGCGGTACCGCACGAGCCCGGCGGCCGCCGCTCGGCCCATGATGCTCGATCCGAGCAGCGCCGCGAACCACTCGGGGAACAGGGTCAGAACGTTAATCGTGAGCATCGGCCTCTTCCACGGCCACATAGTGGTCGCGCCAGCCTTCCACCGCTGCCCGCGCCGTGATTCCCTGGAAGCCGAGCAGCCATTCACGCTGGTAGGCGCGGCGGCGCGTCACGACCAGGGGTCCCGCGATCACCTGCCGCCGTTCATCCACGACGTACAGCTTCGCCTTGGGGACGAACACCGCGCCGGGGTTCTCGACCAGGGGGAACACCGCCACTTCCCCCCGCTGTCCGTGCGGCTTGCGCAGCCGCCCGACTACGCGGGCCGTTTGCCCAGCACCCCGGCCTTCTTCAGGAGCGAGCGGACGGTATCGGTGGGCGTCGCCCCCTTGGCGAGCCACACCTGCGCCTTGTCCGCATCCACCTGGATCACGGCCGGGTTGGCCCGCGGGTTGTAATGGCCGATGGTCGCCACGAAGCGGCCGTCCCGGGGTGAGCGCGAATCCGCGACCACGATCCGGAAATGGGCCTGCCCCTTGCGCCCCATGCGCCGCAGCCGAATACGAGTTGCCATAACGATCCTAGATCCTTTTCAAGAACTTCCGCATCTGCTGGAACTGCTACAACAACCGATTCACTTCAGGCGCCGGTCGTCGAGATTCGCGCCCTTGCCGGCCGGTCAACCGCCGCAAGACGCCGGTGAGTTGCTCGGAGAGGGCCGTAAACATAAGCGCAGCAAAATACTTAGCGAGTTGCCGGAATCCAAGTGGGGTGGCTTAATTAGGGACCCATGCCGCAACCCCTTTGGCTGCAAGGCTTGATCACGATCGGTGTCGGCGCGCTGTCCGGCGGGGTTACCAACGCCATCGCTGTGTGGATGCTGTTTCACCCCTACGAGCGGCGGGGGATCGGGCCGTTCACGCTTCAGGGGGCGATCCCCAAGAACAAAGCACGGCTCGCCAAGAGCATCGGCAAGACGGTGGGCGAGCGACTGCTGAGCCAGGAAGACCTCGCCCGCCAGCTCGCCTCGCCCGGGCTGCGCGAGGCGTTCGATCGCGCCGTGGCCGCGTTCCTGGATCAGGCACTGAACACGCCGCGCGGCGCGCTGAAGGACGAGCTGCCCCCCGCCCTGGCGGCCGAGCTCGAGCGGTCGCTCGAGCCGGTGGCCGGAGGGCTGGCCCAACGGCTCGCCGAGTTCGTGGCGGGGCCGGGGTTCGAGCGGGCGATCGAACGGTACGTGGCGCTGGACCGCTGGGTGGACGAAGGGGTAAGTCGTCCCGAGCTGGAGCAGGCGATCCGTGGGTTCCTAGCGGCGCAGCGCGCGCGGCTGCTGCACGATGAGCGGCCGCTGATCGAACGGCTGCCGGCGGGGCTCGTCGCGGCGCTCGAGCAGGCGATCGCCGATTACCTCCCGGTCGCCGTGGAACGGCTCGGCGGCCTCCTCGCCGACCCCGAGGCGCGCGAGCGCATCCGGGTGGGCCTGAAGAAGTTCCTCGACCGCGCGATCCGCAACCTGATGGTGCACGAGCGGGTGATGGCGAAGCTCGTGGTCACCGAGAAGCGCCTCGACCGCTTGCTTGTGAGCCTCGAGGGGGACGGGCTCACGGAGATCGCCGACGTGCTCGAGTCGGCGGAGTTCCGCACCCAGGTCGCGCGCGCCGTGAACGACGGGCTGGTGCGGTTCCTCCGCACCCCGCTCGCGGACCGGTTGTGGGCGCTGGGCCCGGACCGGCTGGACGGGATCGAGCGCGCGGCGTCGGACTACATCATCGCGGCGCTACGCGCCCCCGAAACGCGCCGCTGGGCCGTCGCCCGGGCGCGTGAGGCGGTCGAGCTGGGCCGGCAGGCGGTGGCGGGCGAGACAGGGCAGCAGCGCGTGGCCGAGATCGCCCACGCCGCGGTGCAGGCCCTGCTCGAGAAGCCGATCGGCCGCCCGGCCGATCTCCTGCCCCCCGACGCCGAAAAGCGCTTGCGGCACGCCCTCACCGAGCCGCTGTGGAGCTGGATGCAGGCGCAGGTGCCGGTCGTCGTCTCCCAGCTCAGCGTGCAGGAGATGGTAGAGCAGAAGGTGCTGGGGTTCTCGGTGGAGCGGATGGAGGACCTGATCCGGCGGGTGACCGAGCGCGAGCTGACGCTGATCGTGCGGCTGGGTTACGTGCTGGGAGCGGTGGTCGGAGCGATCGCGTTCGCAGTCAACGTCCTGATATCGTAAGGCGCAATCGTAAGGGGAGGACGGAGGGCGAACGACGTAGGGGCTACGGCGCACGGCGCACCCTGGCCTCCGGGAGCCTCCCCCAGCCGGGCCAAGTCGGTGGCGCGTCGACGAGCCGCACGCCCGGCAAGTCGTCCACCGTCAGCCGTTTGACTTCGTAGCGTCGTGGCGTCGTGTCGTCGTGGCGACGGTTCCCCCACACCCGCTCCAGGCTGCGCGCGAACCGGTCCGCCGCCGCCGGCTCGTCCCACACCGAGTACCACACCAGGGCGTCGCCCTGCGGCCCGCCGGCGAGCACTTGGTAGCGATCCCCATCCCACCCGGCCGCGAGCGCTGCGGCGCGGAGCCCCGAGGGATCCGGGAGCAAGACCTCGAACAGCACGCGCGTCTCGAACTCACCCAGACCATCCTCGTAGCGGACTGTTTCCCCCGCGGGCGTCGTGAGCGCCAGGTTGGTTGGGTGATCGCCGGCGGCGTAGCGGTCGGGGTGGAGGATCTGCTCGGTGGAGCGCGGCAGCGCCGCGCCAAACGGCGGCGCGTTGCCGTGCCGCTTGCGGTACCACACCACGAAATCGGCGCCGCCCAGATAAGGGAACACCAGCGACTCCCGCAGCCACAGCGGTGCCCCCTGGAACTCCTTCATCCGCTCTTGCTGCTGGTTCAGGACGGACCGCGACTCCCAGAAGCTCGGCAACTGGTCGAGCGTCAGCTCCGGCATCATCACGAGCGTCTGCGCGAGCGTCGCCTGGCCCTCGAGAATCGCCGCGGCCGCCGTGCGCCGGTCGTTCTGGCGCCGCTGCCGGATGATCGAGTCGAGCGGCAGGTACTGGTGCTGGAGGGCGTGCACCAGCTCGTGTGAGATGGTGGTGCGGAGCAGGAACGAGTCCACGTCGGCGGCGACGTACAGTGTGGCGGAATCGGGATCGTAGTACCCGGCGATCTGTTCCCCCAACACGCCGGTCATCGCGGCGCGGAGGTCGAGCGTGTCGGGGATGAACCCGAACAGGCGGCTCGCTGCCTGGTAGCCAGCCAATTCCGCCGGGGGAAGGTCCTCGTCGATCTTATGCAGAACGTACTGCCGGATCTGCGCCCGGGTGCGCCGGGCCACCGTCGGCTCGCGCTTGAATTCGAGGCCCGTAGCCTGTTCCACCGCCGGCATCCGTTGCCGGACCAGCTGCCGCACTTCCCCCAGCTTGCTGACGTCCTGCGCGCGCCCCTGGCACCCGAGTATGACCACGAGCGACGCTAGGACCCGACCCGTCATCCCGTCCACTCGATCCCTTTCCCCAC
>JACOVF010000007.1 GCA_016177465.1 Gemmatimonadota bacterium | reverse complement strand
TCCGCCCAGGTGGTACGCGGCAACAGGATCCCGTGGGGGACGCCCGGCACGTGCTTGGGCACCGCCAGGTTGAACACCGGCTCAGCCGCCGTCGGCTCGCGGTCGAGCTTGCCCGCGAGCGCCGCGCGCACCATCGCCCGGGTGTAGGACAGCTTCATCCGGGTGCCGACGCCGAACGGCCCGCCGGTCCAGCCGGTATTTACGAGCCAGCACTGCACGCCGTGCTTGGCGATCCGCTCGCCCAGGAGCTGCGCGTAGACGGAGGGGTGCAGGGGCAGGAACGGGGCGCCGAAGCATGCGGAGAAGGTCTCCTTGGGCTCGGTGACGCCGCGCTCGGTGCCCGCGACCTTGGCCGTGTACCCGGAGAGGAAGTGGTACATCGCTTGCACGGGGGTGAGCCGCGCGATCGGGGGCATCACGCCGAACGCGTCGCACGTCAGGAATACGATGTGCGACGGGTGTCCCGCCATGCCGCCCGGGACGTGGTTGGGGATGAAATGGATCGGGTAGGACGCTCGGGTGTTCTCCGTGATCGCAGCTGAGTCGAGGTCGATCGCGCGGGTCGCGGGGTCCACGACGACGTTCTCGAGCACGGTGCCGAACATCCGGGTCGTCGCGTAGATCTCGGGCTCGCCCTCGCGCGAGAGGCGAATCACCTTGGCGTAGCAGCCGCCCTCGAAATTGAATACGCCGCGGTCCGACCAGCCGTGCTCGTCGTCGCCGATCAGGCCGCGCTGCGGGTCGGCCGACAGCGTCGTCTTGCCCGTGCCCGAGAGCCCGAAGAACAGCGCGACGTCACCCTGCTCGCCCACGTTCGCAGAGCAGTGCATCGACAATACGCCCCGTCGCGGCAGGAGATAGTTGAGGATCGAGAAGATCGACTTCTTCATCTCACCCGCGTACCGCGTGCCGCCGATCACGATCGTCTGCTTCGCGAGATGGATGATGATGAACGTTCCGGTCTTGGTGCCGTGGACCTTTGGATTCGCCTGGAAATCGGGCGCGTGCAGCACCACCCACCCTGGCACGAACGCGCGCAGGTCCGCCAGGCTCGGCCGCAAGAACATGTTGTAGACGAACAGCGCGTGCCATGCCGAGGGTGTCACGAACCGGACCGGGATGCAATACTCCGGGTCCGCCCCCGCAAACAGATCGCGGACGTACAGCTCCTGCCCATCGAGGTACTGCACGACGTCACGGTGCAGCCGGTCGAACGGCTCCAGTGCGATCAGCTGGTTGACTTTGCCCCACCAGATGTGGTCGGCGGACGACGGCTCCTGCACCACGAACTTGTCGTTGGGGCTGCGCCCGGTGTGCGGCGTCGTGATCGCGCAGAACGGGCCGCCCTCCGCGACCACGCCCTCGCCGCGCCGGATGGCGTGTTCGTAGAGCTCCGCCGGCGTCAAGTTCCAATGGACGTCGCGCCGCGGTTCGAGCCCGTTGAACGCGAGGGTCGCGCCGGAGCGTTGTTGCCCCATGGCCGGGGACGTCGAAGCGGTCACCTGGGAAGCCATGCCGTCGTCCTGTTATGAGTGCGGCCGCGGGTGGCGGCTCTGTTCCTGGGCGTCTACGGCGGCGATGACCGCCATATTCACGATGTCGTTCACGTCCGAGCCACGTTGCAAGACATGTACCGGGTTGGCCATCCCCACGAGGATGGGGCCGATCGCCTGCGCTCCCCCGATCCGGTCGAGCAGCTTGTAGGCGATGTTGGCGGCGTCCAATCCGGGGAATATCAACACGTTGGCGGCGCTGCGCAGCTTGGAAAAGGGGTAGGCCTTAGTCAGGATTCGCTCCACCACCGCCGTGTCGGCCTGCATCTCCCCGTCCACCTGGATTGCTGGCTCCCGCTGGTGCAGCAGGGCTACCGCGCGCTGCACCTTTTCGACCTCCGGGTGCTTCACCGAGCCGAAGTTCGAGAACGACAGCAGCGCGACGCGCGGCTCGATCCCGAGGCGCCACACGAACTGCGCGGTGACCGAGGCGATCTCGGCCAGCGTCTCGGCGTCGGGGTCGATGTTGACGGTGCAGTCGGCGAAGAAGTAGGTCGCCTGCGGGAACACCAGCATGTAGATGCCGCTGACGTGCTTGCGTCCCGGCTCCGCGCCGATCACCTCCAGCGCGGGACGGATGGCGTCGGGGTAGTACGTGTCCACCCCCGCCACGACCGCGTCCGCGCGCCCGTTGCGCAGCATCAGCAGGCCATGGTACATCGGATCCTTCACTCGGGTGCGCGCCTCGCGCAGGGTGATGCCGCGCCGCTGCCGCAGGGCCCACAGCTGCTGGGCCAGCGTCTCGGCGTCCACCGCCTGGGCCGGGTTGGCGAGCTCGATCTCCTCGAGCGTCACCCCCGCGTCGTCGGCCTGGCGGCGGATCGCGTCCACGTCGCCGAGCAGGATCGGATGGGCGACGCCGTCGTCTGCCAGAATGCGGGCCGCCTTGATGATTCGGAGGTCCTCTCCCTCGGGGAAGACGATTCGCTTTACGTCCTGCTGCGCGCGCGTCGAAAGGCCGCGCATCACCTCGCGCGCCTTGCCAAGACGCGCCTCAAGCTGGGCACGGTACTCCTCGACGTCGATCACCCGGCCCGCGACCCCGGAGCCCACCGCCGCCCACGCCACTGCCGGCGCCACCCACAGCAGCACCCGCGGGTCGAACGGCTTGGGGATGAGGTAGTCGGGGCCGAACCGGAGCCGCTCGAGACCGTAGGCGCGCATCACCGAGTCGGGCACTTCCTCCTTGGCGAGCGCCGCGAGCGCGCGCGTCGCCGCCATCTCCATCTCCCCGTTGATTTTCTTCGCCCGCACGTCGAGTGCGCCGCGAAAGATGAACGGGAAACCGAGGACGTTGTTCACCTGGTTCGGGAAGTCCGACCGGCCGGTGGCGACGATCGCGTCGGGGCGCGCCCGCTTCGTCTCGTCGGGCATGATCTCCGGGACGGGGTTCGCGAGCGCGAACACGATCGGCCGGTCGGCCATCCCCGTGAGCATCTCGCCCGACACCACCCCGCCCACCGACAGCCCCACGAGCACGTCCGCGCCGCGCAGCGCGTCGCTGAGGGTCCGAAGCGTCGTGGCCTGCGCGAACCGCCGCTTGTACTGGTCCAGGTCGGCGCGGTCGGTGTGGATCACGCCTTTCTGGTCGCACATCACGATGTGCTCGCGCCGCACGCCGAGCCGCACGTAGTGCTCGGCGGTGGCGATGGCGGCCGCGCCCGCGCCCGAGAACGCGATCCGAACCGCGGCCAGGTCCTTGCCGACCAGCTCCAGGGCGTTGAGCAGCGCCGCGCCGGAGATGATCGCCGTGCCGTGCTGATCGTCGTGGAAGACGGGGATCGAGAGCGTCTCCCGCAGCCGCTCCTCGATGTAGAAGCAGTCGGGGGAGCGGATGTCCTCGAGGTTGATCCCCCCCACCGTCGGCTCGAGCAGCTGGCAGAACCGGATCACGTCGTCGGGGTTCTCGGACGCCACCTCCAGGTCGAACACGTCGATGTCGGCGAACGCCTTGAACAGGATGCCTTTCCCCTCCATCACCGGCTTGGCGGCGAGCGGCCCGATGTTGCCCAGCCCGAGCACGGCGGTGCCGTTGCTGACCACCGCGACCAGGTTCCCCTTGGC
>JACOVF010000121.1 GCA_016177465.1 Gemmatimonadota bacterium | reverse complement strand
TCCGCGACCTCGAGACCGGGTCCATCGCCATCAAGGCGGCGCTCACGGGCCACCTGGTGCTCTCCACGCTGCACACCAACGACGCGCCCTCGACCATTACCCGCATGGTGGACATGGGGATCGAGCCGTTCAACGTGGCGAGCGCCGTGAACCTAATCGTGGCCCAGCGGCTGGTGCGCCGCATCTGCAAGGAGTGCAGGCAGGAGCACAAGTACAACGACGAGGAGTTGCACGCGTTCGGCTTCGACCGCACCGAGGCCGCCAAGCTCACGTTCTACAAGGGCGCGGGCTGCGACACATGCAACAGCACCGGGTACAAGGGGCGCCAGGGGCTGTACGAGGTGATGGCGCTGTCCAGCCCCCTGCGGCGCGGTATTCTCAAGGGCGCGTCCACCGAGGAGTTGCAGCAGATCGCCGTGAAGGAGGGGATGCTCACCCTCCGCATGGACGGGATGGTGAAGGTCAAGAAGGGCATCACCACGCTTGAGGAAGTCGTGAAGGAGTCCGCCGCGTGAAGGAGACCGCGTTATGCCCGTAAATCTGCGCGCCCTGCTCGAGGAGATGATCGAGAAGGACGCCTCCGACCTCCACATCGTGGCGGGGGAGCGACCCAAGCTCCGCGTCGACGGGGACATCACCAACGCGTCCACGGACGAGGTCCTGACGCCGAAGGACACCCTGTCGCTCGCCTACTCGGTGCTGACGGAGAACCAGAAGAAGCGCTTCGAGACCGAGAACGAGCTGGACTTTTCGTTCGGGATCCAGAACCTGGCGCGGTTCCGCGGCAACTGCTTCAAGCAGCGCGGCTGCGTGTCGCTCGTGATCCGGCAGATCCCCTTCAACGTGAAGACCTTCGGCGACCTGGGACTGCCGCCCGTGGTGGCCAAGCTGGCCGAGAAGCCGCGCGGGCTGGTGCTCGTGACCGGGCCGACGGGCTCGGGCAAGAGCACCACGCTGGCCGCGATGATCGACAAGATCAACAAGGAGCTGAAGGGCCATATCATCACGGTGGAGGATCCGATCGAGTTCATCCACCGCCACCAGAACTGCATCGTGAACCAGCGCGAGGTAGGCACCGACACCAATAGTTTCGCCGCCGCGCTCAAGTACGCCTTGCGCCAGGACCCCGACGTGGTGCTGGTGGGCGAAATGCGCGACCTCGAGACGACGCAGTCGGCCCTGACCATCGCCGAGACAGGCCACCTCGCCTTCGCCACGCTGCACACCAACTCCGCGGCGGAGAGCATCAACCGCATCATCGACATCTTCCCCTCACACCAGCAGGCCCAGATCCGCGCCCAGCTCGCGTTTGTGCTGGAGGGCGTGATCACGCAGACCCTGCTGCAGAAGGCCAAGGGGCGGGGTCGCGTCATGGCGGCCGAGATCATGATCTGCACCCCGGCCATCCGGGCCCTGATCCGCGACGACAAGGTCCACCAGATCCAGTCGTCGATGCAGGCCGGGAAGAAGTACGGCATGCAGACGCTGAGCGACGCCCTCTACCAGCTGTACATGGGCCGGGAGGTCTCGAAGGAGGAGTGCCTGCGCGTCTCCGGCGATCCGAACGAGTTCCTGCGGATGATCGGGGAGCCGCCCATCGACGACAAGGAAGTCGCGTCGCCGACCGGCGCGGGACAGCAGGCCAGCCAGTCCAAAGTCGCCGCGCGCCGCTAGGCGCCGGGAGGGAGTGAGTTATGCCCGTCTTCGAGTATACCGCGCGCAACCTCAAGGGCGATCTCGTCCAGGACAAGATCGACCTGCCCAGCCGCGACGACGTCGTCGCCCACCTGCGCAAGAACCGCCTGGTCGTCGTGCAGGTGCGCGAGGCCAAGGGCGCCAAGTTCTCCCTCAAGTTCGGCGGGGGCGTCAAGACCCGCGACGTCGTCATCTTCACGCGGCAGTTCGCGACGATGATCAACTCGGGGCTGCCTCTGGTGCAGGCGCTCGACATCCTGGCGCAGCAGACCGAGAACAAGGTGCTGGCCGACGTCACCCGCCAGGTGGTGTACGACGTGGAGAGCGGCCACACCCTGGCCGACGCGCTGCGCAAGCACTCCAAGGCGTTCAGCGACCTCTACGTGAACATGGTTGCGGCGGGGGAGGCGGGCGGCATTCTCGACACCATCCTGCTCCGCCTCGCCCAGTTCCTCGAGAAGAACGACGCCATCGTCCGCAAGGTGAAGGGGGCGATGATCTATCCGGCGGTGATCTTCTCGGTGGCGGCGATCGCGATCGCGGTGCTGCTGATCTTCGTGATCCCGACCTTCCAGACCATGTTCGCCTCGGTGAACCTCGAGCTGCCGCTGCCGACCAAGATCGTGATCGGCGCGAGCGCACTGCTGACGCACTACTGGTGGCTGATCATCCTGGTGGGGGGCGGGACGGTGTTCGCCGTCAATCGCTACTACAAGACCACCGCGGGCAAGCTGCAGATCGACCACATCATGCTGCGGCTGCCGGTGCTGGGCGACCTGCTCCGCAAGTCGGCCGTGTCGCGCTTCACCCGGACGCTCGGCACCCTGATCTCCTCGGGCGTGTCGATCCTCGACGGCCTCGAGATCACGGCGCGCACGGCCGGCAACATGGTGATCCACAACGCGGTGATGGAATCGCGCGCGTCGATTGCCGGCGGCGAGACGATCGCCTCGCCGCTGCAGAAGTCGAAGGTGTTCCCGCCGATGGTGATCTCGATGATCGCCGTGGGCGAGCAGACCGGCGGACTCGACGAAATGCTGTCCAAGATCGCCGACTTCTACGACGACGAGGTGGACGCGGCGGTCAGCGCCCTGCTGTCGCTGATGGAGCCGATCATGATCGTCGTGCTCGGCGTGATCGTCGGCGGCATGGTGGTGGCGATGTATCTGCCGATCTTCGACATGGTGAACGCGGTGCAGTAAGACGGTCAGACCCTAAGGGACTCCCTGCGGTCGCGGTCGTACCGTGGGATGGAGGCCTCCCGAATGCGGGAGGCCTTCAAGTATCATCGGGCCTTGCATTTTGCCAGAGCGCGCCCAATACTTACTTCCCTCTGTCTCCGGCGTCGACAGTCGCCAACTAACATATTGTCTTGTATGGAGTTGCTGACGGCTGCCGGCTAAGGGCTTCCTGCATCAGGAGCATCTTGTGCGCTGGCTTGGCGGCGGTTCCAAGGCGTCGGGAATCCCCAGTACCCGGGTCCTGCTGCGCTCTGTTTACGTGGGGCGCATCTGCGTCGCCGTCGCCATTTACCTGAGCGCTGCCCTCAAGATCAGAATCGCTGCCCCCCTGGACATCCTCCTCACGTCCTTCGGGCTCCTGGCGACCCTGGTGGTCACCATCGCCGCCTACTGGTACACCCACCTCCGCGGCCGCACACCCGGCCGCACGTTTCTCTACCTCCAGGCCGTCTTCGATGTCGCCCTGATCACGACGGTCGTCCACATCACGGGCGGCCCCGAGAGCGACTTCGCGGGCCTCTACGTGCTGCTGATCGCCGTGACCGCGATGCTGATGCCGCCGGCCTCCACGGCGCTGGTCACGGCCCTCGTGGGGATCGTCTACGTCGCGGACGTGTTCTTCGGCCACCAGATCGCCACCAGTCCGGCGATCTGGATCCAGCTCGCGGTCTTCGTGGCCGTGGCGGCGGCCACCGCGTACATCGCGAGCCGGGTGTCGGTGATGGGCGCGGAGCGCGAGGCGCTGGCGGGGGAGCTGCGCCAGGTGCAGCTCGAGGCGGCCGACGTGCTGCGCAACCTCCGGACCGGGGTCATCACGGTCGATGGCGCCGGCCGCCTGCTCTACTGCAACCCCGCCGCCGAGGAGATCCTCGGTTTCCGTGCGGGCGACTGGGCCAGCCAGCCGATCATGCCCGAGTTCGCACGCATGGCACCGGAGTTCTGGGCGGCCGTCACGGCCACGGCGCGGCGCGGCGTCCGCCAAATGCGGGTCGAGGCCACCGTGCACCGGGCCGACCGCTCGTTCCCGGTCGGCGTCACCACCACCACCCTCGAGGGGGGGGGCCAGAACGACGACGTGCCGCGCGTGACCGCCATCTTCACCGACATCTCCGACTCGAAGCGCCTTGAGGAGCTGCGGCTCCGCGCCGAGCGGCTCGAGGCGGTGGCGGAGCTGTCGTCCAGCTTGGCCCACGAGATCAAGAACCCGCTCGCCTCGATCCGGTCCTCGGTCGAGCAGCTGTCCCGCGCGTCGCACGCCAACCCCGACGAGAAGTTCCTGACGGGCCTCATCGTCCGGGAGAGCGATCGACTCTCCCGCCTGCTGTCCGAGTTCCTCGACTTTTCCCGCGTCCGTGTGACGGAGTGCCGTCCCCTCGACTTGAACCACGTGGCCGCGGCCGTGATCCGCCTGGTGCGCGAGCATCCCGACTGCGCCGCGGACGCCCGGATCGACCTCGAGGGAGGGCCGACCACGATGGAAGGAGACGAGGACCTGCTCCACCGCGTTGTCTCCAACCTGGTGCTCAACGCCGTGCAGGCGGCGGGCAGGGGGGCCGTCGTCACCGTACGCACCGCCCGCCCCGCGCTCCAGGAGCTCCCCGGCGGCGCCGGGATCGAGAACCCGGTCGCCCTGACCGTGCGCGACAACGGCCCCGGCATCCCCGACGCGCTGCGCGGCCGCCTGTTCGAGCCGTTCGTGACCGGCCGGGTCGGCGGCTCGGGATTGGGCCTCGCCATCGTCCAGCGCGCCGTGGAAGCCCACCGCGGCCTGGTCCTCGTGGACAGCGAGCCGGGGCGGGGGACGACCGTCACCGTGTATTTCCCGTCGGCCAGACGCAAAGAGGCAGCCGCATGAGCCCCCAGCCATCCATCTTGATCATCGACGACGAGTCCGGGATCCTCGACACCCTGCGGATCCTCCTCAAGAACGAGGGGTTCGACGTCACCACGGCGCAGGGGGGGAAGGCCGGCCTCGAGCAGCTCAGGGCCGCCGCCCCCGACATCGTGCTCACCGACGTGCGCATGCCCCAGGTGACGGGGATCGACATCCTCGAAACGGTGCGGGCGCAGGATCCGGAGACCCCGGTCATCCTCATGACCGCCCAGGCGTCGCTGCAGACCGCCATTCAGGCCGTCAACGAGGGGGCGTTCTACTACATCCAGAAGCCCTTCTCCAACGACGACATGGTGGCCATCTGTCGCCGCGCCGCGGAGCACCGTCAGCTGCGGGCGGAGAACAAGCAGCTGAAGCAGGAGATGCGCCGCCGCGAGCGCTCAGGGCTGGTGAAGCCGCTCGGCAAGTCCCGGCTGTTCCTCGACGTCCTGCAGCTGGCGGAGCAGGTCTCCCCCACCGAGAGCACGGTGTTGATCCAGGGGGAATCGGGAACGGGAAAGGAGGTCATCGCCCGCTACATCCACGAGCTGTCGGCGCGGAGCGAGGGGCCGTTCCTCTCGCTCAACTGTGGGGCGCTCCCCGAGAGCCTCCTCGAGTCGGAGCTGTTCGGTCACGTGAAGGGGTCGTTCACCGGCGCGGTGCGCGACAAGCAGGGGCTGTTCGCCGCGGCGCGGAGCGGGACGTTCTTCCTGGACGAGATCGGCGAGATGTCCCCCGCGACGCAGGTGAAGCTGCTCCGCGTGCTGCAGGAGCGCGAAGCCATCCCCGTCGGCGGCACCGAGGCGATCCCGGTGGACGTGCGCGTCGTCGCCGCGACCAACCGCGACCTCGAGGACGACATCAAGCGCGGGCGGTTCCGCACCGATCTCTACTACCGTCTCAACGTGATCGCCGTCCACCTGCCCCCGCTGCGCGAGCGGCGCGACGACATCCCGATCTTCGTCGACGCCTTCCTCAAGCGCATCGCCAAGGAGCACGACGAGCCGCTCAAGCGCCTCACGTCGGACGCCCTCGAAGCCATCATGGCCTACGACTGGCCGGGCAACGTGCGCGAGCTGGAGAACGCCCTGGAGCGGGCCGTGATCCTCACCAAGGGGGAGGCGATCAACCTCGCCGCGATCCCGGAGAAGGTCACCCAGCGCAAAGCGGAGCCGCTCGTGGCGGAGCGGCAGCACCACAACCCCACGCTCGAGGTGATCGAGCAGGCGTACATCACCTGGGTGCTGCAGAGCGAGGGTGGCAACAAGACCCGCGCGGCCGAAGTCCTGGGCATCGACCCGTCCACCCTCTACCGCAAGCTGAGCCGCTACGAGGGCGGGGACAAGCCCGGGAGCACCGCCTGAAGCTCAGCGTCCTGATCCCCGTCTACGACGAAGCGCCGACCATCGCCCAGGTGGTGGAGCGCGTGCGCCGCGTCCCCATCGCGCTCGAGATCGTCGCCGTAGACGACTGCTCCCGCGACGGCTCGACCGACATCCTCGAGCGGCTGCAGCGCGATGGGAAGCTGGATCAGCTCGTCCGCCACGAGGTGAACCGCGGCAAGGGCGCGGCCATCCGGTCGGGGATCACCCACGCGACCGGGGACGTCATCGTGATCCAGGATGCCGACCTGGAATACGACCCCCTGGAGCTGCCGGTCCTCCTTGGGCCGATCGCGGACCGACGAGCCGACGCCGTCTACGGCTCGCGCTTCCTGGGTGGCCCGCACCGGGTGCTCTACTTCTGGCACTACGTCGGCAATACCTTCCTCACCTTGTTGTCCAACATGCTCACGAACCTGAACCTCACCGACATGGAGACCTGCTATAAGCTGGTCCGCGCCGACTTGCTGAAGCGGCTGCCGCTGACGTCGAACCGGTTCGGGTTCGAGGTGGAAGTGACCGCCCGCCTGGCGCAGGCCGGGGCGCGCGTCTGGGAGATGCCCATCTCCTACAGCGGCCGCACCTACGCCGAGGGGAAGAAAATCGATTGGAAGGACGGCGTGGCGGCGATCTTCCACATCCTGCGGTATAACCTCTTTCCGCCCGGCGGCGATTGGCGGCAGGGCTGACCCCGCGCCGCGGGGCGGCGGCGGTGGCCGCCGTGGCGCTGGCCGGCGGCGCCCTGGCCCTCAATCGCTTCCTCGTCGGCGTGTTCTACGATGACGGCGTGTACGCCGGACTCGCCCTCGCGCTGAGCGGCGGTCAGGGCTACGTCCATCCGCACCTCCCGGGGACGCCGGGTGCCGTGCATTACCCGCCGCTCTATCCGCTGGTCCTGGCGCCCGTCTTCGGGCTGCTGCCGGTGGACGCCGCGGCCACGGCCGCCAAGGTCCTGAACCTCTTGCTCGCCGCGCTCGGCGCGGGGCTGATCGCCTGGCACGCCCAGCAGCGGCGATTGCTGGGCGAGGCGGCGCCCGCCTGGCTGGCGCCCGCCGTGGTCGCCGCCGCCGCGCTCGCCATCCCGGTGCTCGCGACCCAGTCGGTGTTATTCGCGGAGCCCGTGTTCGTCGTGCTGCTGGCCCTGGCAGTCATCGGCGCGGACGCCGGCCGGGCGGGGCCGGCCGGAGTCGCGACGGCGCTCGCGCTGCTCACTCGTTCGATCGGCGTCGCCGCCGGCGCGGGACTGGTCCTGCACCTGCTCGTCGTCCGCCGGGAGCCGCTGCGCCGGGCGGTCCTCGCCTTCGCGCCGGTGGCCCTGGCCGGCGCCGGATGGGGGCTGTGGGTCGTGACCCACCAACGCGGCATCGATCCGGCGCTCGCACTCAACTACGGCAGCTACGGCGAGATCCTGAAGCAGGCGGGCCTGGCGTCCTTCGGCGTCAGCGCGCCCGATCTGCCGCGCCCCCTCGCCGCCATCACCCTCGGCTGGCTCCCTGCCGCGCCGCTCGTGTGGCTGTTCGCGCTCCCCGCGGTGGGGATCCTGGGCTACGGCCTCGCGCTGCTGGTGCGCCGCTCGAGCGTCGGCCTCATGCTGCCGTTTTACCTTGCGATCCTCGCCGTCTGGCCCTATCCACCGGACCGGTTCCTGTGGGCCGTGCTCCCCTGGCTTGGCCTCGCGTGGGTCGCGGGGGCGGTCGCGGTGTGGCGGCGGACGCGGCTGCGCATCCCGGTCGCCGTCGTGGCCGCGGTCGTCATGATCGGGTACGCACGCTACGAGGTCCGCGGCTTCGCGGGGCGCTGGTGGGAAGGCGCCGCCCGCGCGATCTCCGGCAATTTCCGGGAGCTCCTTCCCGATCTGCGTGCCCTGCCGGCCGAGGCCGTGCTCGCCACCGACGACGAGACCCTCGTCTGGCTGTACACCCGCCGCACCGCCGTCCCGCTGTACCTCTACGACTACCAGGGCCGCGAGACGGTGGAGCCGTCACCCGCCGAGCACCGGGCGTACCTCGAGCGCATGGGCGTGACGCACGTCGTACTCGCCAGCGCCTCCGCGGAGGCGGCGCGCGAGGTGCGCGCCCTCCTCACCGCGTATCCGGAGTGGCTCACGGGAGTCCACCGCTGGAGCGGGGGGCGTTGGATCTTCGCCGTCAACCGGGCCGAGCGTGCAACCGGGAAATAGGCGGCTCTATCTCGCCGTCGCCGCCTGCGCCGTGGTGGTCTACGCCGGCGCGTTGTGGAACCGCTTCGCGATGGACGACATCTACCTCATCGTCCTGAACCCCCTGGTGCGCTCGGCGGGCGGCTGGTGGCGAGCCTTCGCCTCCCCGTACTGGCCTGCCGAACTGGGCGGCAAGCTGTACCGGCCGCTGGTCGTGGCAACCTATGCGGCGGACCGGCTCGTGGACGGGCCGGCCTGGTTCCATGCCGTCAACCTGCTGTGGCACGCCGGCGGGAGCGTGGCCGTCACTGTCCTGGCGCGCCGGCTGGCGGACCCTCGGGCGGCGCTCGTCGCGGGTCTGGTGTTCGCGGTGCACCCGGTGCACGTCGAGGCGGTGGCGAACGTGGTCGGCCGCGCGGAACTGATGGCGGGGACCTTCTCGGTTCTGGCCGTCTACGCAGGGCTGGTACGAAACAGCTGGTACTGGAGCGCAGCCGCCCTCGCGCTCGGGCTCCTGAGCAAAGAGAACGCGGCCGTGGTGCCCGGGCTGATCGCGTGGGGGTGGATCGTCGGCGTCGGGCGTCCGTACCGGCGGACGGCGGCGTGGTTCATGGCGAGCTGGCTGGTGGTCGGCGCGGCCTACCTGGCGTTGCGCTGGGCGGTACTCCATCCCTTCGCCCGCCTGCATGACGTCGCGCCCGTGTTCGTGGGGGAAGGGCCCCTCGCCGTCCGGCTCACCGCCGTCGCGGCGTTCAGCGACGTCGGCCGCCTGCTCGCGTTCCCGCTGGTGCTGCGCGCCGACTACTCGCCCAACGAGCGGACCATCGTGACGTCGTTCTTGGACGGCCGGTTCCTGCTCGGCCTCGTCGTGGCGGCGCTGTGGGCCGCGCTCCTGGTGCTCGCCTGGCGCCGCGGGCGGCGGGTGGAGGCTCTGGCCCTCGGCTGGGCGGCAATCGCCTTTTTCCCGGTGGCCAACCTGCTGTTTCCCGTCGGCGTACTCGTCGCGGAACGCACCCTCTATCTCCCCTCCGCCGGGCTCGCGATCGCGGCCGGCGCCTTGCTCGCGCGGCTCGAGACCCGGCGGCTCAGGCTCGTCACCGCGGTCCTCGTGATCGCGGGCGGCGTCCGCAGCGCGTTGCGGGTCCCCGTGTGGCGGGACGATAGTGCCGTCACGACCAGCATCCTCAACGATTCGCCCAAGTCGTATCGCGGCCCGGCGCGCGCGGCGGGGCTGCTCCAGTCGTCGGGCCAAGCCGTCCGCGCGCTCGACGCCTATCACACCGCCGCACGGATCTACGACCGCGATCCGACCCTGTTCTTCGGGGCAGCGGACGCGGCGTTCACCGTCGGGCGACCGGCCCTCGCCGACTCGCTGCTCCAGCGCGCCGAGCAGCTCTGCTTCCGATGCACGGGCTACTACCGGTTCCAGGCGGCCGCCGCCCGCTCGCGCGGCGATTCCACCACGGCCGACTCGCTCCTGGCGCACGCGCGATGAGGCCGCTCGTCGCGGTGTTCGCAGTTGCCGTGGCGCTCTATCTCCCGACAGTGCAGTACGGGTTCGTCCAGGATGACCGGGGCATCATCGCGGCCAACCCGGCCGCCCACTCGATCGGCGCGGCGCTGCGAGCCGTCGCCCGGCCGTATTGGCCGCCGCCGGCCGAGGGCGGGTTGTACCGGCCGCTCACGATCCTGAGCTTCGCGATCGATTGGGCCGTGGCCGGCGGCCGACCGGGGTGGTTCCACTTGATGAACGCGCTGTGGCACGGGCTCGCCGTCGTACTGGTCGTGCTGGTTTTGGCGCGCTGGCTGCCTGAAGTGGGGGCCCTCACGGCCGGGCTGGTCTTCGCCCTGCATCCGGTTCATGTCGAAGGCGTCGCGAGTCTCGTGTCGCGCGCCGAGCTCCTTGCGGCCGTCGGAATGCTCGGCGCGGTGGTGGCGGCGCGAAGGCGGTGGTGGGCAGGGGCAGTTGGCCTAACCGCAATGGCTATGGTGAGTAAGGAGCACGGTGTCGCTACAGGTGTCTTGATACTGCTCGATGACTGGCTCCAGGGTCGCGATGCCAAGCGGTACTCGGTGTGGCTGTACGCTGCTCTGGGCGCGGTCACGGTCGGGTTCATTGCCGCCTGGCTCTCGTTCGGCCACCAGGCCGCCGCGGACGTGGCGCCGCCTTTCATCGGGAAGGGAACTCTCGAGCGACTTGGGCTCGCCCTCCCGGCGGTGCTGCGCGCGGCGCGCCTGCTCATCTGGCCGCTCGACCTGAGCGCCGACTACAACCCGCAGGTGATTCGCGTTCCGGAGGTGCTCTCCGCCGCGGCCGTGGGCGGCGCCCTCGTGGTCGCTGCTGTCCCGGCGCTCGCGTGGTGGTGCCGGCGGCGGGCGCCCGCGGTGACGCTCGCAGCCGGGGTCGCGGCGCTGTCGTACCTCCCGACATCCAACCTGCTGTTCCCTTCGGGCGTCGTGCTGGCGGAGCGTAACCTCTACCTCGCCGTGCTCCTGCCGGCGGTGGTCGTCGGGCAGGGCGCCGCGGCGGCGGCCACGCGCTGGGGCCTGCGCCCCGCGATCTACGTCGTGGCCGTGATCGCGCTGGCCTGCGGTGCGCGCTCGCTCTCCCGCCTATCGGCGTGGAAGGACAACCGGAGCTACCTCCTCACGCTGCTGCGCGAGCACCCCGAATCCTACCGGGCGCATGCCTCTGCGGCGGCGGTCCTCGCCGGCACGGGAGACACGGCCGGGGCGCGGCGCGAGTATGTGAAGGCCGACTCGCTGTTCGCCGGCGATCCGCACCTCGATGCGGCGCGGGCGTTTTTCCTGGTGGGACAGGGTGATACCACGACCGCGGCGACGCTGGCGCGACGCGCCCGACGGGTCCTTCCCCGCGAGCGGGTGGCGCTCCGGACCCAATTCCTGGTGGCGCGCATTCGTGGGGACGGGGTCGGCGCTCTGCTTATCGCCGACTCGGCGGGCCACTGGTACCCCCATGAGCAGGCATGGTATCGCCAATACCTGCAATGAGTTGCGCATTCCGTTGCGTCTGGCCGCGCGCCTTGCAAAACGCCCCGCCGTTGGAGGCGTTGGCTTAGTCTTCTGGGCCAGTAGCTGGCGGTTAATGTATTTCAGGGCAAGCAGTTACAATGCTGGTGGCTGCAGCGGGCATAGACCTTGCTCCCCTCTGTGGTGGCGCTGCTCGGTTCTTTTGCGTCCACGGATCCCTTAGGAGGAGTACTCATGATGAACCGCAAGGGCTTCACCCTGATCGAGCTTCTGATCGTGGTGGTGATCATCGGCATTCTCGCCGCCATCGCGATTCCGAAGTTCGCGAACACGAAGGAGAAGGCGTACATCGCGTCGATGAAGTCGGACCTTCGGAACCTGGTGACGGCCGAAGAGGCCTACTTCGCCGACTCGGTGAAGTACACCACGAACCTGGGCACCGCGTTCGCCACGACCAGTGGCGTTGTCGGCCCGACCATCGCCGTGACGGCCGATGGGTGGACGGCGAACGTAAGCCACACCACCACGACCAAGACCTGCGCGATCTACGTTGGCTCGACCGCGCTGGCCCCGGCCAACAAGGAAGGCGAGCCGAAGTGCGCGTAAGCCCTCTGGGCTGACGCGAAGTGGAGCGGCGGGGACTTCCCCGCCGCTCTGTTTTTCTGCCTATTCCACCACCCATGGCGCGCAAGCCGTCGCTCCGCACGGAGCTGCTGTTCAACCTCGCCTTCCTCGCCACTGCCGCGCTGTTGCTCGGCGTGGGGACGATCATGGCAGTCGGCGCGCTCGCCCCGGGGTTGCCGCCCGGGCAGCTCTTCCCCATCGTCATCGCCATCGTAGCCGCCGATGCTGGCGTCTTCATCATCTTTGGACGCTACCTGGTGACCCGCCACGTGCTGCGGCCGGTAGCGCGGCTCATCGCCGCGGCCGACGCGGTCGCCCAGGGGAACCTCGAGGCGCGCGCCGTTCCCGACGCCGAGACGCGCGACTTCGACGTGCTCGCCGAGCGGATCAACCGAATGACGGACCACCTCCTCGACGCCCGGGGACAGCTGGTCCGCTCGGAGAAGCTGGCCAGCGTGGGTCGGCTGGCCGCCGGCATCGCGCACGAGGTCGGCAACCCCCTGGGGGCGATCGGCACGTACGTCGATGTGCTGCGGCGCCGCGGGGCCGACGCCGAAGTGATGAATGGGATCGCGCGTGAGCTGGACCGCATCGACCGCATCGTGCGGAGCCTGCTCGAGTACGCCCGCCCGCACGAGGATCCGCTGCAGCCGGTGGCGGCGGGTGTCGTGGCCCGGGGAGCGTTCGAGCTGCTGCAAGCGCAGGGCGCCCTGAAGGCCGTCCGCGCCGCGCTGGAGGTGGCCTCCGATGTCCCTGGGATCCTGGGCCGCGCGCACGTGCTCGAGCAGGTGCTGGTGAACCTGATGCTGAACGCGGTGGACGCCGCCTCGGACGGAGTCGTGGTGCTCGGCGCCCGCCGCTGGGAGTTCGAGCCGGACCACTTCCCGCCCAAGCGGCGGAGCGACCCGGCGCGCGCCTCCTTTCCGCGGCTCCCTCCCCTCGCGCGCCGGCCCTCTCGCGTGGAATTCGCCGCGGGTCTCCCCGGGGCGCTCATCTACGTGGCCGATTCCGGTCCCGGCGTCGACCCCGAGGACCGGGAGAAGGTATTCGAGCCGTTCTACACGACCAAAGCGCCCGGCCGCGGCACCGGTTTGGGCCTCGCGATCGTCGCCCGCGAGGTGCACGAGATGGGCGGCGTCGCGTGGGTGGACCGGGCGCGCGAGGGCGGGGCGGCGTTCAAGCTGTTCTTCCCGGAGGCTCGATGAAGCGGGTGGGGATCGCGTGACCCGGGTGCTGGTCGTGGACGACGAGCCGGGCCTCCGCCAGTCGCTCGGCCTGCTCCTTTCCGACGCGGGCTACGAGGTGGCCGCCGAAGGCGACGGCCGGCGCGCGCTGGAGCGGGCCGTCGCCGAGCCGTTCGACCTGATCTTGTGTGACGTGCGGATGCCCGAGCTGGACGGGCTTGCGTTTCTGCGGGGGTACCGCGAGCGCGGCGGCCTGGCGCTGATCATCATGATGAGCGCCTACGGCGGCGAGGAGGCCGCGCTCGCGGCGATGAAAGAAGGCGCCTACGACTACGTTCCCAAGCCGTTCCGCCCCGACGAGGTGGTGCTCACGCTGCGGAAGGCGGAAGAGCGCGAGCGGCTGCGCCGCACGGTTGCCAGCCTCACGGCCCAGTTGGACGGCGGCCCGGGCGAGCGCGGCATCGTGGCGCAGAGCCGCGCCATGCAGGAGGCGCTCGAGCTGGTGGGTCGCGTGGCCGAGCGCGGCACGACGGTCCTGATCACGGGGGAGAGCGGCACGGGTAAAGAGGTCATTGCCCGGGCGATCCACCGCGCCAGCCCGCGCGCCGCCCGCCGCTTCGTGGGCATCAACTGCGCCGCGATTCCCGAGAGCCTCCTCGAGTCGGAGCTGTTCGGCTACGTGCGGGGGGCGTTCACCGGCGCCACGGCGGACAAGACCGGTCTGTTCGAGGAGGCGAGCGGGGGAACCCTGCTGCTCGACGAGATCGGAGAGCTGCCGCTCGCCCTCCAGGCCAAGCTGCTCCGCGCGCTGCAGGAGGGCGAGATCCGCCGAGTCGGTGACCAGAAGATGCGGCGGGTGGACGTCCGGATCCTGGCGGCGACGGCGAAGGACCTCGCCGTCGAGGCGGCCGCGGGGCGGTTCCGCGAGGATCTCTACTACCGGCTCAACGTCGTGACCATCCACCTGCCGCCGCTGCGGGAGCGACCGGAGGACATCGCACCGCTGGCGCGCCACTTTGCGGAGCGGCTGTCCCGGCGCTTCGCGCGGCCGCTGTCGCTCGGCCCCGAGACTCTGGCATGGCTGGCGGCGCAGCCGTGGCGCGGCAACGTGCGGGAGCTGGAAAACGCGGTCGAGCGTGCGGCGGTACTGTCCGACCACGAGATCCTGCTGCCGACGGACCTCACCCCCGTTGCCCCTCGTCACAACGTGGAGCAGGGGCCAGGGGGTGAGGGAAGGGGGATGGGGGGTGAGGTAGCGTTGAAGGACATCGTAGAGGACGCGGAGCGGAAGGCCATCGTCGCCGCGCTCGCGGCGGCGCGCGGGAACCGGCGCGAGGCCGCGCAGCGGCTCGGCGTGAGCCTGCGGACCTTGTTCTACAAGATGGATCGATACCGGATCGAATAGCGCAGGTTCCTGCACTTGTGCAGCTTTTTGCAGTACCGGCAGGTCCAAGAGGAAGCTCATATCTATCATGTTCTCAATAAGTTACTCCGCGGCACGCATCCTGTAGTAATACCTCCCTGACAGGAGGAGCGGCAATGCGCAGAGACGGTTTCACGTTCGTCGAGATCCTGATCGTGATGATCATCATCGGAGTCATCGCGGCGCTGGGGATTCCCCGCATCCGGGATGCGATCGAGAAACAGAACGTGCGCTCAACCCGCGCTGCCCTCGGCATCCTGGTCGCCAAGGCCCGGGCGGTGGCGGTGGACCGGGGGTGCCGCTCCACGCTGTATGTGACGTCGGGAACGAACGGGCGGGCCTGGGTCGCCGCGTGCCGGACCGGCGGCCCCGGACGCGACACGATCGGTGGGGTCGAGCAGCTCGCCGAGCGGTTCGGCGTCACGATCACCGCCGGCAGGGATTCGATCGCCTTCGACCCGCGCGGCCTCGCAGCCCAGTTTCAAACGACCGTCATTCACTTTCAGTCTGGCGGGATCAGGGATTCCGTCGTGATCAACCCCTTGGGCAAGGTGGTACGGTAATGGAAACTCACCACAAGTCGAACGAACGCGGCTTCACGATCATCGAGATCATCATCGCGATCATCGTGCTCACCGTCGGGCTCCTGGGGCTCGTGTCCACGGCGGCGCTCGTGACGCGGATGATCGGCCGCGGGCAGCGCTCCACCGAGGCGGCGATTTTCGCCGCCCAGCGGATGGAACT
>JACOVF010000110.1 GCA_016177465.1 Gemmatimonadota bacterium | reverse complement strand
GCACGAGGTCCTGCAGCCCCGTCTCCTCGCTCACCTCGCGGCGCGCGGCGTCGGCGGGCGGCTCGGCGGGCTCGAGGTGGCCCTTGGGGAAGCCCCAATTGTGATAGGAATCGCGGATGAGCAGGTAGCGCACCGGGGCGTCCGCGCAGCGCCGGAACACGACGCCGCCGGCGCTGGTCTCGCGCTGGGCGCGACGTTGGCCCCGCTTCATATCGCGGCTGTGAAAACGAGTGCGGAATGCCCTGAAGGACTCCCTAGCGGTCGCGGAGTGCGGAATGCGGCATAGCCATGGGAGGTCGCTCGGCGCGCGACGCTTCCAGTTACACTCCGCATTCCGCATTCCCCATTCCGCATTGGGTTTTAGAAGACGCTGAACGTGAAGTACTTGCGCGGGTTCGCCTGGATGTCGGACAGGAGTTGCCGCAGCTGGATCATCGTGAGCGTGGTTTCGCGATACAGCGCCGAGTCGGCCACCAGCAGGCCCAAGGTGCCGCTGCGGTTGGCGATGCGCGACATCACGGAGTCCGCGCTGACGAGCACCCGCACCAGGCTCTCTTGGTTGCGGTGCGCCGCATCTGCCAGCTCGCGCAGATCCTGCGACACCGACCGGATGTCGCTGCTCGCGGCCGCGGTGTTGTTCAGAATCGAGGCCAGCTGGCCCTGGTTCGTGGCCGAGTCGACGCGGCCCAGCGTCGTCTGCAGGTCGGTGGCCGCCTGGGCGACGGCCTCCGACCCCTGCTGCAGGTTCGTGCTCACGTGGCCGATGACGTCCGCCTGCTCGTCGGCGAATCGGACCAGGCGGTCGGCGATCTGGCCGAAGTCGCGGATCGAGCGGCGCAGGTCCGCCACGGCCTGCGAGTCGAACGCCGTCTGGATGCGGCTCGCGACGGTGGCGATGTCGGTCGCGATGCGGCTCGCCTGCGCGGTGAGCTGGCCGATGTCGGGGAGCGTGGCGCCGGGCCACTTCCCGCCCCCTGCGGCTTGTGCTTCGACGAGCGCCTGGCGGACGTTTGGGTCGTCCACCGGGGGCTCGAGGGAGATCAGGGTCGCCGCCCACTCACCGAAGAGCGACGCCGACGCCGCGATCACCGCCGGCTTGGTGGGCGGGGAGACGCCCGCGTAGATCTTCAGATCCGCCTCGACCCAGCCGCCCGCCGCGAGCCGGACCGCCTCCACCCGCCCGACGCGCACGCCCCGCAGCACCACGGGATTGCCGACGCCCAGCCCGCCCACGGTGCGGAAGCGGGCGGTGTGGACGGCTTCGCCGCGCCCGAGGTGCGTGCCCGAGAGCCACAGCGCACCGGCCACGATGAGGGAGAACGCAGCGATCACCACGAGGCCGACGGCGAACTCGTTCTCACGCTTCACGAGGGACGTCCTTCGATGAACTGCCGCACCACCGGATCCTCCGTGTCCTGGATCTCGGCCGTCGTCCCGACCTGGCGGATCCGGCCCTCGTACAGCATGGCGATGCGGTCGCCCACGGTGTAGGCGCTGCGCATGTCGTGGGTGACCACCACGCCGGTGACGCCCAGGTGCTCCCGCGCGCGGATCATGAGCTGGTCCATGACCGCCGAGGTCACCGGGTCGAGCCCCGTCGTCGGCTCGTCGTACAGGATGTAGCGGGGCCGCAGGGCGATCGCGCGCGCGATACCGACCCGCTTGCGCATCCCGCCCGACAGCTCGGCGGGGAGTCGGTCGTCGGTGCCGGTGAGGTCCACGAGGGCGAGCGCCTCGCGCACCCGCTCGGCGATCTCGTCCTCCGCCAGAGCCCGGCGCCGCAGCCCGAGCGCGACGTTCTCCGCCACCGTCATCGAGTCGAACAGCGCCGCGAACTGGAACACGTAGCCGATGTCGCGCCGCACCTCGGTGAGGCCCGCCCGGTCGAGGCTCGCGACCGCCCGGCCGTCAACGATGACCTCGCCGGCGTCGGGGTGCAACAACCCCACGATGTGCTTCAACGCCACGCTCTTCCCCGAGCCGGAGTAGCCGATGATCACCAGCGTCTCGCCGTCCCGGACCTGGAGGGAGAACCCGGTCAGCACGGGCTTCGGGCCGAACCCCTTGTGGAGGTCCCGGAACTCGATCACAGCAGGATCATCGCCCAGAAGGCGTCGAGCACCAGGATCAGCATCGCCGAGTACACTACCGCCCGGGTGGTGCTGCGGCCGACGCCCTCGGCGCCCCCGCGCGTGGCCAGGCCGACGATGCAGCCCACCAGCGTGATGGTGAAGCCGAACGTGGCGCTCTTGAACAGCCCGAACCAGGTGTCCTTGAACCGGTACAGGAACTTGAGCCCCTTCACGAACTCGGCGGTCGAGAGGTCCAGGAGGACGAGGCTGGCGAGCCAGCCCGTGAGGAGCCCCGTGGCGATGCCCAGCGCGACCACGATCGGCACCATCGTCGTGCCGGCGATGACGCGGGGCAGCACCAGGTAGCTGTGGGGGTCGTAGGCGAGCGTTTCCAAAGCGTCCACCTGCTCCGTGACCTTCATGGTGCCCAGCTCGGCGGCGACGCTCGCCCCCACCCGGCCGCCCAGGGCGAGCCCCGTGAGCACGGGGCCCAGCTCCAGCATCATCGTCTTCCCGACCACCGTGCCGACGATGTACAGTGGGACGGTGCCGGTGAATGTGTAGGAGGCCTGGAGCGCAAGGACGATGCCGGTGAAGGCGGCGATGAACAGCGCGACGGGAAGGGAATCCACGCCGATGCGGCGCATCTGGACCACCGTCAGCCGTGGCCAGGTGCCGACGTCGGCCGTAGCGCGCGCCAGGTCCCCCACGAAATGGCCGAAGCGGCCGGCGGCTCGAACCACCTCCACGGTCTTGCTGCCGATGGTGGAAATCACGGGTCAAAACTAGGGGCTAAGCGGCTAAGAGGCTAAGGGGCTAAGAAGTGACGGTGCACTCTTAGCCCCTTAGCCCCTTAGCAACTTAGCCGCTAATGGTTAGGCCGCGAAACTCGCCAGCGCCTTCCCCACGTCCCCGTCCCGCAGCCGCTTCAGCGCCCGGTCGCGCAGCTGCCGCACGCGCTCGCGGGTGACGCCCAGCATCCCGCCGATCTCCTCGAGGGTATGCTCGCGCCCGCCGTCCAGGCCGAAGTACAGGCGCAGGACCTTGGCGTCGCGGCGCTGCAACGTGTTGAGCGCGTTCTCGATCTCGTCCGACAGGAAGCGGTCCATCGCCTGGTCTTCCGCGTCGGGCAGATCCTCGGCGATGAACCGCTCAATCAGCGAGCGGTCGCCATCGGGATCCAGCGGCGCGTCGAGCCGCACGTCGCCCGTGTTCAGCGCAGCGAGCGACTGCACCACCTCGAGCGACAGCTTGGTGGCGTCCGCGATCTCCTCGGGGGTCGGCTCGCGCCGCAGCGTCTGCCGCAAGTACTCGGCGGTGCGCACGATGCGCGAGAGGTCCGCAGTGCGGTTGAGCGGCACGCGCACCGTCCGCCCCTGGCGGGCCAGCGAGGCGAGGATCGCCTGGCGGATCCACCACACGGCGTAGGAAATGAACTTCACGCCCTGGTCGGGGTCGAACTTCCGGGCGGCGGTGAGCAGCCCGACATTTCCCTCACCGATCAGGTCGGTGAGCGGCAGCCCGCGGTTCTGGTACTTCTTGGCGACGGAGATGACGAAGCGGAGGTTGCGCTTCACGAGCTCCTGCATCGCCTCCTGGTCGCCGGCGCGCACCTTGCGGGCGAGCGCGATCTCCTCCTTCTGGGTGAGCAGCGGTGTCTTACTCACCTCGTGGAGATACTGGTCCAGGATGTCCCGCTCGTGCTCGTGGGTCCCAAGGCCGGAGAGCAGGCCACGCCGCCGACCGCGCTTCTTCCCGGCCTTCGGCTTCGCGTCGGACGCCGGCGTGGCCGCCTTGGGCGCCTTGGCCTTCAGGGCCTTGGGCGCCTTCGCCGCCTTGGCGACGGGCTTCTTGCGGGTCTTCGATTGCGTCTTGGGCATGGGCTATCTCAAAACCCCCGCTGACTGATACCACCTAGGCGGGGATAAGTTCATTTGTTACGCCAACATCGCTTGACACCGTGAGAACGCCCCGGTAACATGTGCTGTTCCCGCCGGGTGGCTCGCGCGGGCGGCTAATATAACGGGGGCGTAGCTCAGTTGGGAGAGCGCGTGAATG
>JACOVF010000103.1 GCA_016177465.1 Gemmatimonadota bacterium | reverse complement strand
GTGATCACCGTGAGCTTCGGGACCGTGGCCTCGCAGTACGCGTAGAGCAGCTTCGCGCCGTGCTTGATGATCCCACCGTGCTCCTGGGCGACGCCCGGGAGGAACCCGGGAACGTCCTCAAAGGTCACGAGGGGGATATTGAACGCGTCGCAGAACCGGATGAAGCGCGCCCCCTTAAGCGATGCGGCGATGTCCAGCACCCCCGCGAGCACGGCGGGCTGGTTCGCGATGACGCCCACCGGCCGCCCGGCGAGGCGCGCGAATCCCACCAGCAGGTTGCCGGCATAGTCCCGCTGCACTTCGAAGATCGCGCCGTCGTCGACGACCCGGCGGATCACGTCGTGCATGTCATACGGCTTGTTCGGGTTGTCGGGGACGACGTCGAGCAGCGCCTCGTCGCGGCGGTCGGCCGGGTCGCCGGATGGGCGGATGGGCGGCTGGTCGAGATTGTTCGCGGGGAGGAACCCGAGCAGGGTTCTGATCGCGGTGAGCGCTTCGAGTTCCGAGTCGTGGACAAAATGGGCGACACCCGACGTCCCGCCATGCACCTCGGCGCCGCCGAGGTGCTCGAAGTCCACGTCTTCGTGCGTGACCGTCTTCACCACGTTGGGGCCGGTCACGAACATGTAGGAGAGGCCCCGCACCATGAACACGAAGTCGGTGATCGCGGGGCTGTACACCGCCCCGCCGGCGCAGGGGCCGAGGATGGCGCTGATTTGCGGCACCACCCCCGACGCGAGTGTGTTGCGCAGAAAGATGTCGGCATAGCCGCCGAGGGAGGCGACGCCCTCCTGGATGCGCGCCCCGCCGGAGTCATTGAGCCCGATGACGGGCGCCCCGTTGCGCACCGCGAGGTCCATCACCTTGCAGATCTTCTCGGCGTGGGTCTCGGAGAGCGAGCCGCCGAACACCGTGAAGTCCTGCGAGAAGACATACACCACGCGCCCGTCGATCCGGCCGTAGCCCGTGACCACGCCGTCACCCAGGTATTTCTGATCGGCCAGTCCGAAGTCGGTGGCGCGATGGGTGACGAACCGGTCGAGCTCGACGAACGACCCGGAATCAAGCAGGACGTCGAGCCGCTCGCGGGCAGTCATCTTGCCCTTCTGGTGCTGGGCGGCGATCCGCTCCGCACCGCCGCCCTGTTCGGCCTCGGCACGCTTCTGCTGAAGGAGCTCGAGTTTCTCTCGCATGGACATGCGGAGAATCTAGACGCCGAGACGCCAAGACGCTAAGACGCCAAGGAGAACCGAGCAACAACAAGGGGCCAGGACGCCCTGACCCCTTTGATGCGTGCGACCACTCGGCGTCTCGGCGTCTAGGCGTCTGCCTTTGGCGCCTCCGTTTCCTCTTCCTTCGGGAATCCCGTGGCCGCCAGCACGATCCGATGATGAATCGGATCGACCTCCAGCACCTTCAGGTCGATCGCCTGTCCTTCCTTCACGGCGTCGGACGGGCTCTGGATGTCCGGCACGCCGAGCTGCGACATCGGGACGAAGCCCTCGATGTCGTTCCCCAGGTCCACCACCACGCCCTTGTCCATCATGCGGATGGCGCGACCCCGCAGCTCGGTGCCGACCGGATAGGTCTCGCCGATCCGGAGCCACGGATCCTCCTGCGCCTGCTTCAGGCCCAGGGAGATGCGCTTGTTCTCGGCATCGACATTGAGGATCAGCACGTCGACGGTATCGCCCTTCTTCACGACCTCCGACGGATGCTGCACGCGCTTGGTCCAGGACATGTCGGAGATGTGGATCAAGCCGTCGATGCCGGGCTCGATCTCGACGAACGCGCCGAACGAGGTGAGGTTCCGCACCTTGCCGGAGATGCGGGTCCCCACCGGGTACTTCTGCGGCAACGCCATCCACGGGTCCTGCTCGGTCTGTTTCATGCCGAGCGAGACCTTCTCCTCCGCCTCGTCCACCTTCAGTACCACGGCCTCGATCGACTCGCCGATCGAAACGATCTTGGACGGGTGGCGGACGTTGCGCGTCCAGCTCATCTCGGAGATGTGGACCAGCCCCTCGATCCCCGGCTCGAGCTCGACGAACGCGCCGTAGTTGGTGATTGAGACGACCTTGCCCTGCACGCGCGTGCCGACCGGGAACTTGGCGGCCACGTTTTGCCACGGGTAGGTCTGCAGCTGCTTCAGACCGAGGCTGATGCGCTCGCGCTCCCAGTCGATGTCGAGGACTTTGACCTCGAGCTCCTGCCCGATGTGGACTGTTTCCGACGGGTGCGCGACGCGGCCGTAGCTCATGTCGGTGATGTGCAACAGGCCGTCCACGCCGCCCAGATCGATGAACGCGCCGAAGTCCGTGATGTTCTTGACGATGCCCTTCCGCACCTGGCCCGCCTGCAGCTCCTTCATCAGGACATCGCGCTTCGTCTTGCGATCGGCCTCGAGCAGCACGCGGCGTGACACCACGATGTTGCGGCGCCGCTTGTTGAGCTTGATGATCTTGAACTCGAAGCTCTGGCCCAGCAGCTCGTCGATGTTCGGCACGCGGCGCAGCGCGATCTGACTGCCCGGCAGGAACGCATCCACGCCCATCAGGTCCACCACGACCCCGCCCTTGATCTTCTTGACGAGCGTGCCGGTAACCGGCTCGTCCTTCTCGTGGGCCTCGCGGATCTTCTCCCACACCCGCATGAAGTCGGCCTTCTTCTTGGAGAGGACGACGGCCCCCTCCTGATCCTCGAGGTGCTCGAGGAAGACCTCGACCTCATCGCCTTCCTTGAGGCTGTGCGGGTCCTTGAACTCGTCGATCGCGACCGCGCCCTCCGACTTGAACCCGACATCCAGGATGACGGCGGTGTCGGTCACGCGGAGCACCTTCGACTTGACGATTTCCCCTTCTTCGATGTTACTGAGCGTCCCCTCATACAGCTCGGTCATCTTCGCGATTTCGTCGGAGGAGTATTCCTCGTGGAGATCGGAGCGGACGCGGAGATGGGAGTGGGCGGCGGGCTTCGGCGAGCCTTCGGGCTTCGAGTCTTCGAGGTCCTGCGTATCGACCTGCATGCGGGTACACCGGTACGGTTGTGGGTCTCAGGGCATGATGCCGGCCTTCACGCCGGAATCGCGAGCCGCTAAGTCTAGCCAGGGAAGCCCTTGCGCGCCAGCACCGCGGCCGCACCTGCCCTCAGCGGCCGAAGGACACCCTCAGCCCCGCAGCGAGGCGCCAGCTGGTATAGGTGCCTTCCGCACCGATCGCCTCGTGATAAAGACTACCCCACCCCAGCCGGGTGCCGAGCGTGAGTTCGAGATCGCGGTAGACCGGTAGGAAGAGATCCCCGGTATACAGGAGTGCGTCCAATCCATCCATCGGCCTTGCCAAGCCGACGAGCCAGCGGGTGCCGAACTGGCGCCCCTGGTTGAATCCCACGGCTACGCGAACCCAGCGGTCGTCGTTCGCCGGCGGATCCGGAACGATCAGGTCGATTCTCGCGTGACCGCCTTCGAGGCTGCCGAAGCGGAGGTACAGCAGGGGTGCGGTGACCTCGTCGGTCCCCCTCGAGTGCACGACCCCACCTCCGACCCCGATTCCTGACGCCTCCAGCGCCACCAGCGACCCCACCATCTGCCGTGCCGGCACCTGGGGCGTGGCCGAGTTGCCGGCCGCAGTGACAACGGTCCGCACCCGCGAGCTCAGCCAGGCCTCAACCTCGCCGGTCGGCGCGGTCCAACTCCCCTCCTTCGTCGAGCTCTCGAGCGTTTGTCCTTCGCAACTCACGACCTCGGCCTTGGAGTGGTACCCACCCGTCCCGTACCCGACCGAGAGGCGCACCCGCCCCGACGAGTCCGGCGCCGCAGTGACGGGCGCAACCTGCCACAGGAGCAGAAGCAATGGGCCAGCGGAGATTGAGCGACTCACGGGTGGTCTCCAAGAAGGAGTCTACCCGCAACTTGCGCCCCCGCCGTCAAGCACCGGTCAAGCGGTGGACCGTCGGAAACCGCTCCTGCGCCAGTGCCACGATCCGGGCCACCTGTTCGTCCAGGGTGAGGTGCGTGGAATCGAGCAGCACCGCATCGACAGCCGGCTGGAGCGGAGCGACCGGACGGCTGGCGTCGGCCTCGTCCCGCGCCGCCAGCGCCTGGCTCTCCCGCCGCACCCGCTCGGTGTCGAGCACCTGACCCTGCTGTGTCAGGCGGCGCCGGGCCCGCTCGTCGGGGGTCGCCGTCAGGAACACCTTGAGCGGCGCCTCGGGGAACACCACGGTCCCGATATCCCGCCCGTCCACCACGACCCCCGCCGGATGCTCGGCCACGAGCTGCCGCTGCTGGGCGTTCGCCCAGGCTCGCAGCTCGGGGATGGCCGCCAGCGCGGAGACATGCCGGGTGACCCGCTCCGAACGGATCGCTTCTTCCACATCCACCCCGGCGACTTCTGCGCGAAACGCCCCGCCAACCAGGACCAGTCTCACGGGAAGCCCGTCGGCAAGGGCCAGGACCCGTTGGACGCTCCACCCTTCCCCCTTCCCCGTGCCCCCTTTCCCAAGACTGTCGAGCGACGCCAGCGTGAGGGCCCGGTACAGCGCTCCCGAATCGAGGTGCGCCCACCCCAGCTGCTGCGCCACTCTCGCGCCGGTGGACGACTTGCCCGAGGCCGCCGGACCGTCAATCGCGATGACGCGCACGGCTCCCGATCGCTTTCAGGTCGTGGAAAAACCGCGGGTAACTGATGGCCACCGACGCCCACTCCGACAGGCGCACCTCCGCGCCGGGCAGCGTCCCGAGCACCGCGAACGCCATCGCGACCCGGTGATCCCGCGCCGTGTCCACGCGGCCGCGCGGCGGCCGCTCGGTGCCGCACACGTGCAAGTCGTTCCCACGAGCTTCCGCCTCGACGCCCACCGCGCGCAGGTTGCCCGCGAGCAGCTCCAACCGGTTACTCTCCTTCACCCGCAACTCGCCTACCTCGCGGAACACCGTCTCTCCCTGCGCCCGGCTCGCGAGCACGGCGAGCACCGGCACCTCGTCCACAAGGCTCGGGACTTCCGCGGCCGCCACCTCGCCCCCACGCAGCCCGGGGGCGGGCCGCGCCAGGAGGTCGCCTACCGGCTCGCCCCCGGCGTCGTGCAGATTTACGCGCTCGACGTGCGCCCCCATCCGCTCCATCACCATGAGGAATCCCGTGCGCGTGGGATTCAGCCCGACGTTCTCCACGAGCAGCTCGCCGCCTTCGGCGAGCGCCGCCGCCGCGACGAGGAACGCCGCCGAGGAGATGTCCCCCGGCATCTCCAGCCGGAACGCGGGGATGGTTTGCTGACGGCTGACGGCTGATGGCTGATAGCTAACCGCGCCGTCCTCGTCGTGAATCCCCAGCCCGAGATGCACGAACAACCGTTCCATGTGGTCACGTGAGCGATACGGTTCCCGGATCGTGACCGGCACCCGGCCCGTGAGCGCGGCGAGCAACAGCGCGCTCTTCACCTGCGCGCTCGCCACGGGCGACTGATAGACGAGGCCGCGCAGCCGTCCGCCCCGGATCGTGAGCGGCAACCCGTCCCCGCGCTCTTCCTGGATTCGGGCACCCATCGCGCGCAGCGGCTCGCTGACCCGCCGCATCGGTCGCCGGCGGAGCGAGGCGTCGCCCGTGAGCCGGGCGGCAAAGCGCTGGCCCGCGAGCAGTCCGAGGAGCAGTCGCGCGGTCGTGCCCGAATTGCCGCAATACAGCCGGGAGGTGGGAGGCGAGAGACGGGAGCCCTGAACCGTCACGGCGCCGCCACCCCGGATCTGACCGATCTCGGCACCGAGCTGCCGGAGACACCGCGCGGTGGATTTCACGTCGGCCCCGGGGAGCAACCCGCGCAGCTCGCTCCGCCCGTGCGCCAAGGCGGCGAGGATCAGCGCGCGGTGGGAGATGCTCTTATCCCCCGGCGGGCGGACGCTGCCCTGCACCCTCACGCGTCGAGCCCTCGGCGCCAGGCGCTAGCGCGCCCGAGCCAGGCGCTGAGCGCGCCCGCGTCCCCGGTTTCGAGGGCGCGCTCCAGCGTGCCGAGCGGCTCCTCGAGGGAGCGGAGCGCGGGGAGGATCTCGTCCCGGTTCATCAGCAGGATTTCGGTCCAGAGCGCAGAATCACTCGCCGCCAGACGCGTGGCGTCGCGGGCACCGGAGCCGAAGCTGGCGCCGGGTGGTGCGTGGCGGGCCAGGAAGTTCCCCAGCAGCGAGGCGATGACCTGCGGGACATGACTCGTGACGGCGAGCTGCGCGTCATGGCGCGACGCCTCCACCATGACGGCTTCCGCCTCGAGCACGTCCTCCCAGAAGTGCGCGATCTCGCGGGCGGCCCCATCCCCGTTCGCCGCTGGCGTCACGTACACGACCGCTCCGCGGAACAGGTCCGCCTGGGACGCCTCGAATCCGCGCCGGTGGGAGCCGGCGAGCGGGTGGCTACCGGCGAACCGACGCCCCAGCCCGAGCGCCTCGGCGCGGCCCACGATGGCGCGCTTCACGGAGCCGGTGTCGGTGACCAGTGCCGACCCCGGGAGGTGCGGCGCGAGGGTCTCGAGGAGCTGGAGGTTGGCGGCGGGCGGTGCCGCGAGCACGAGCAGCTCCACGGCGCGCGCGATGTCCTGTGCGCGGTGGGGCGAATCGTCGAGCGCCCCCTGCTGGGCGGCGGCGACGCGCTCCCCGGGCGCGGGCGACCACCCGAGCACGGTGGGAATCCCCGCCAACTTGGCCTGGCGCGCGATCGAGCCGCCGATCGCGCCGAGCCCGATGATGCCGAGAGTGGAGGGTCGCACGGGGTGGAAGCTAGCGGAGAGCGTTCCCCCCGTAAACGTGAAGGGCGGATCCCGGAGGACCCGCCCTTACGCTCGCATCGTTTGCGGCGCGTCACGTCACTGGAGCGGCCTCACGTTGAATTTCTTCGAGGTCGCCGGATTGACGGTGATCGCCGGTCTCCCCAGCACGGTTCCCGACGCAACCAGCCGGTAGGCCCCCGGCTTGTTGAGGCTCAAGTCGGAGAAGGTAACCACTCCAGAGTTCGGTGTCGTCTGGGTCAACGTGCCTGACAGAATGACCGTCGCGCCGTTGTTGTCGACCGCGATGAGGCTGATCTGCACGCCTCCGACCGGGACCCCGTTGCTGGTGGCTAGCACCTGCACCGCCGGCGCGATCGTTTGGTTCACACGGGTGTCGCTCGGCTGCACGGTGAAGCTCAGCGTCACACCGCCGACTTCCCCCCCCGGGCCCGGCGCCTGCAGGTCGAACGGCTGGAACTCGCTGTCGATGCCGCCCGTGGACCCCCCCAGGCCGCCCGGATTCAACGCCGTGGCCGCCCAGAGCGCCCGCACGCCGAAGAGGCGCCTGGCGAACTGGAGCGGATTCCAGCCGAGTGACGCCACGGGGGAGCACGTGTTCGGGTCGAGGAAATAGGCGTCCTCGAACGTCAGTAGGCCGACATTCTCCTCCTGCAGCATGGACGTGGAGTTCACCTGGGGATCGACGCACAGCGCCACGATGGCCGCAGGGTTGAAGGTTGCGTTTCGCGGGACCACCTTCCAATCGTAGGAGTCCGAGGTGGAGCCCGGCTTGCCGTAGACGAGCAACCGGCTGGGCGCGGGGACGCCGGACAGGATCGTCGGCCAGGTCACCCCCTGCGGCGGGGCGACGCCGGAGAAGGTGGCCGGCAGGCCTGGCCGAGCGTAGACCGGCGCCGACAGGGGCTCGTTCGCTCCCCCCCGCACCTCGAAGGCGCCATGCACGGCGGGGTCGATCGCAGCGGTGAAGTCTTCCGGGAACACTGTCGGGAGCTCGGCGGGATCGTTGAACATGCACGCGAGGAGTCCGTTGATCAGCGCGGACCCGTCGGCCACCGGCCCGCCGTTCCCGTTCGCTACCGTCCTGGAAACGAGGGCCAGCACGTCGAAGCCGCGATCCCGCGCGACGGCGGTCCACGCCCCGGCAGCCTCCATCTGGGAGATCAGCGACGGCACGAGCTCCTTGAAGTCTTCGTTGTTGCGGAAGTAGCTCGTGACAAGGGGGGACAGCGATTCGAAATCGCACGCCGGCACGGTGGTAGTGAGTGTGCTGAGTGGGGCAGCGGGAGAGACCTCCCGTTGCTCGCTACAGCCCGCCGTTGCCAGCCAGGCAACGCCCGCGAGCAGAGAAACGGCGCGGCGACCCATCGGCACTCCCTTGTTGAAGGCCATCAAGAATCCCGCTCACGACTTCCAGTGCAACTTGCATTCCAAGGGCGTCAGCGCCACAGGCCGAGGCTAACTCCTTCCCTGCCCGAAAGATGCCGGTCTGGTGGTGCGCCCGGACCCGGTCCTCGGTGTAGCCTGGATGCCGCAATTGACGCCGGATCAACCGCCCGAGCCCACCAGCGCTCTGAACCGCGGGTCGTCCCGCACCCCCTGCCACCACCAAGTCTGGTCCTTGGCGAGCGTGACCCGGTCCTGCGGGTTCGTCGCGAGATAGAGTCCGATGAGGCGCAGGCTCTCCTCCCGGTCCCCCAGCAGATTGCGGAGGATCGCCTCGATGTACACGAGATCCCGAGAAGGATCGATCGCGGGATCGGCGCGAGCGCGCAGCGCGACGGCCCGAGCACTGTCCTTGAGACCCGCCTGTGTCAACGCCATCGCGACGAGCAGCTCCCCGCGACGCCGCCGGTAGTCGCGCAGGTTGGGTGGCCAGAGGGCGACGTATTCCTCGAGCAGTCGCCACGCCCGCGCCACGTCCGGTTTCTGGTCCTTCAACGCATAGGCGGAGATCTGGCACTCGGTAAAGAACGGTCTCTGCGGAAACCGCCGGCGGCCTTCCTGACACCACCGGACCGCTTCGGTGCCGTCTTCGAGGTCGAGCGAGCTCGAGAACAGCCGCCACAGCACGTCCGGCGCCTCGGTGAGGTACGGATCGGCTTCGTAGGCTTGTAGGGCCGCGAGCTTCCCCTCGGCGGGCGCCGATTTGCGCAGCAGCAGGTGACTGAGGCGCGCCAAGGAAGAGGCGCGGTTCGGGTTGGACGTGTCCGCCCCCGCGCGGAGATCTTGCTCGGCGGCCGACAGCAGCTGATCCGCCGTGAGCGGGGACGGATCGAGATTGAGGAGCCAGCGAAAGTATCGCAGCGTGCCCCGCAACCGGAGGGCCTCGGCGTCGTTCGCGGTGATCTTCAGGGCCTGAGTCGCGAATTCCAGGCCCCGCCCTGACCATTCAGCGGCCGCCCTTTTATCGAGCCTCACGATGAGCCGCTGCTCGTAGGCGAGCCAGCCGCGTTTGACGATGGGTGTGGTCCACCGCTGGTCCAGCGCCGCCGCGGCGGCCAGCATCGAATCCGCCCGGGCCAACTGCCGGCCGGCCGCCGCCGTATCGCCGGCCTCGAGCAGCGTCATCACCTCGTTCCGGACCACCTCGGCCCGGTGCACCAGCTCCCACGCGCGGGCGTTGCGCGTCCCGAGGCGGGCCTGAATCTCCTGCACTTCCTGGCCGAGCCGCTGGCGGAGGAACAGCGAGACTTCTTTCGCCAGGTCGTCCTGCAGCGCGACCACGTCCTCGCGCGACCGTTTCAGCGTCGTGCTCCCGATCACATCGTTGTTCGTCGCGTTGGTCATGTAGACCGTGAGTCGCAGGCTGTCGCCGGCTTGCTCGACCGTCCCGTCCACGATCGTGCCGACCTTGAGCGCTCGCGCAATGCTGTCCGCCGACACGGCGGCGTTCTTGAACGGCGCCACACCGTTGCGCGAAATCACCTGCAGCGCCTTGACCTCGCTCAGCTCGTGGATCAGCGCCTCGGTGAGCCCGTCCGCGAGGAAGGACAGGGTACGCTCCGGACTCCGGTCCTGGAAGTACAGGACCGCGATACGCCGCGGGTCGAGGCCGCTGGCGGCCGAGCGCCCAGAGCCGAGCCACAGCGAGCGCGTCGCCCAGGCCGCCGCAAGCACCACCACGGGAACCGCGGCCAGCGCGGCGCGCCGCAGCCAGCGGGGCAGCCCAACCGCCGGCGCGGCCCCCGTCGCCCGCCGACGGTGCGGCCCCGTCACCGCCGACGGGCGCAGCAGCGCCTCGGCGAACAGCGCGCAGGTCGCGAAGCGATCGGCCGGCACCTTGGTGAGCGCCCGCAGCAGGGCGTCTTCCACCGCGTCCGGAATCGTGGCGCGCACGATCGTGGGTGGGGAGACATTGTCGAGCGAGTGCCGCGCTATCACCGCCTGCGGCGTCGGCCCGGTGAACGGCGGCTCGCCGACCAGCATCTCGTAGACGACGCACGCCAGGCTGTACTGGTCGCTACGGCCATCGATCTCGGCGCTGCCCGTCGCCTGCTCCGGGCTCATGTAGGCCGGGGTGCCGATGACGGTGCCCGTTTGCGTGAGTTGGTTGTCCCCGGCCGCGCTGATGGCGCGCGCGATGCCGAAGTCGGCGACGACCGCCGTGCCGCCCGAGAGCATGATGTTCTCCGGCTTGATGTCGCGGTGGACCACCCCGTGGCTGTGCGCGTAGCTCAGCGCGCTCGCCACCTCCCCCGCGATCCTCAGGGTGTCTTCCAGGGAGAGCTGTTTCTCACGTGTGAGCCGGTCACGCAGCGACTCCCCCTCCACGAACGGCATGACGAAGAACAGCTGGTCGCCGGCCGACCCGGAGTCGTATAGGGGGAGGATGTGGGGGTGCTGGAGGCGAGCGGCGATTTCGATCTCGCGCAGGAACCGCTCGGCGCCGAGCGCGGTGGCCAACTCGGGGTGGAGCACCTTGATCGCCACGAGCCGGCGGTGCCGGACGTCCTCGGCCAGGAACACGGTCGCCATCCCACCACGCCCCAGCTCGCGCTGCAGGTCGTAGCGCCCGGCGAGCGCCTCGCGAAGAAGGTCCAGCAATTCAGCCAAGGAGGCAAGAATACGCGCGCCCCCCGGGCCCCGCCAGTCGGCGGCGCACTTGTGCGGTGGCATCGCGCTTCAATAGTATGGGTTCAATTCGCATGACCGCCCCCCGATCCCCCAGCATCACCCGCGCGTTCACGGCGACCTTCCTGGCCGTCAGCCTGGCAGGCCTTGCCATCATCGTCAACGCCTGGGTGACCGCGACCCGGATCCAGAACCAGGCGGTGGCAATGGTCGAGACGATCAACCGGGTACAGCGCCTACCGGACGCCGCGCCGCTGAACCCCCAGCGGGACGCGATGCGGGACGTGATCGCCGACGTCGCGGACGATGCGGTCCAAACGGCGGCGACGACTACGGTGATCATGGTCGCCCTGTTGCTGGCGGTCGGCCTCGCGTTTTTCCAGATCCGCACGCGCCTCACCGTCCCCTTCGCGCACGTCGTCGGTGCCCTCGAGCGGGTGGCCGCCGGGCAGTACGCCGAGCGGCTCGACGAGCACCAGCCCGACGAGCTCGGGATGATTGCCCGGGAGGTGAACCGGATGGGAGCGGCGCTCGCTTGGCGCGAGCAGATGCAGGCGTACACCGCCCAACTGCTCACTGCCATCAACGCGCCGCACGGCGAGGGCGGGAGCCTGCCGCAGGCGCTCGACGTGCTTGCGGCGGCCACGGGCACTGGCAGCCTCGCCCTCTACCAGCCGAGCTACGACACCAATGAGTGGGCGCCGACGGTGACCCGCGAGCTCAGCGCCCGCGCGGTATCGCGCACGGCGATGCGCGAGCTCGTGGGTGACGCCGCAAACGTCGTCTACTTCGCCGGGGACGCCGCCGAGCCGGCCCGACGGCAGTTCGCTATCGCTGCCGCGCCCGCGGGAATGGTGCTGGGCCCGCTCCGCTCGGAGGACAAGCTCGTGGGGTTGCTCGTGGCCCTGCCGCTCGGGGAGTTCACCGCCGATCACCGCACGGCGCTCGAGCTGGCGCTTCCCAACCTTGCGGTCGCCTGCGAGCGAGAGTCCGCGCACCGGCGCCTGCGCCGGCTTGCCACCGAGGTCCGCCGCACCGCGCAACGGCTCGAAGCGGTCAACGCCGAGCTGGACCAGGCGAACCGCATGAAGGACCAGTTCCTGTCCAACGTGTCCCACGAGCTCCGTACGCCGCTGAACAGCATCATCGGCTTCAGCGAGCTGCTACTGCTGCCGGACATCGGGCCGATCTCGGACACCCAGCGGGACTACATCGAGACGGTCGCCCGCAACGGACGGCATCTGTTGCAGCTTATCAACGAGCTCCTCGATCTCTCCAAGATCGCGGCCGGGCGCTTCGAGCTGCGGCGCGAGCCGATCGTGCTCGAAGACGTGTTTCGGGAGGTGGCGGACAGCGTGCGCGCGCAGCTCGAGGCGCACCGACATGCCCTGGTGATCGAGCCGCCTCCGGAGGGGCTGCGGGTACTCGCGGACCGCCTGCGCCTGCGGCAAGTACTGCTCAACCTCCTCTCCAACGCGATCAAGTTCACCCCCGACCACGGCCAAATCACGGTGCGGGCAGGCCGCGTGGACGGTGCGTCGGAGGCGCGCATCTCGGTCACCGACACCGGGATTGGAATCGCCCCGGCGGACCAGCCCAAGTTGTTCCGCGAGTTCGTCCAGCTCGACGCCTCCACCAGCCGCCAGTACGAGGGCACCGGGCTCGGGCTGGCGTTGTGCAAGCGCCTGGTCGAGCTGCACGGCGGCGCGATCGGCGTGGAGAGCGAGGTCGGTCGGGGCAGCACGTTTTGGTTCACCCTGCCCCAGGTCAGCGGCCCCACGGAGGCTCGGTAATGGCGACGATCGTCGTAGTCGAGGATCAGCCGGACAACCTCAAGCTCTTCACCGCCCTGCTCACCCTGAAGGGTCACGAAGTGATCGGGCTCGCCGGCGGGGAGCGGCTGGCGGACATGTTGCGCTCTCATCACCCTGCCCCGGCGCTGGTGCTGCTCGACATTCAACTCCCGGGGCGCGACGGATTCGAGCTGCTCGAGGACATCAAGAAGATCGCGGGCGACCACCCCTGGAAGGTGATCGCCCTCACGGCGCACGCGATGCCCGGTGACAAGGAAAAGGTGCTCGCGGCGGGATTCAACGGGTACATCACGAAGCCGATCGACGTGCGCAGTTTCCCGGCCGAGGTGGACCGCTATCTGGGCGGAGCCACCGGCGCGGGTGGCTGAGGGAGCGCCGGCGTCGCACCGCCCGCCTCCTGGATGTCAATCGAGCCGTTGACCGTTCGCAGGTTCAGCTGCCGGCCCCCCGATCCGATCTTCGCCTGCACGTGCCGGCTGCTAATCCGCCCGACGACCTGCAACGGGAAATCGGTGTTCACGCGCCCCGACACGGTCTGCGCGTCGAGGTCCGCGTTCAAGTTCGGCGGCAGGGCGGCCGTGATTGAACCGTTCACGGTCTTGAGCTCCACATCGCCGACGGGGGCCAGTGCGCCCATGGTGACGTCGATACTGCCGTTGACCGTGGTCGCCTTGATCGGCCCTTGCGTCGTGATGGCCTCGATCCGGCCGTTGACCGTGGCGAGCGTCACCGGCGCGGTCGCCCCCGTGACCTCGAGGCGCCCGTTCACGGTGGACACGTCGATCTTCACGCCACGCGGCAGAGATACGGTAAACCGCACGGCCACGTCGTTCTTCCGGACACCCTTCAGCGAATAGCTGCCGTTCTCCCCGCAGGTGCGCTGCTCGGCGGGCCACAGCGCGCAGACCGTGACGGTCCCGCCGTGCGGCACGGCGACGATCTCCACGACGTCCGGGCCGGAGCGGCGCCATGATTTCTCGGCCGTCACAACGAGGGAATCCCCGGCGGCCGGCTCCACCGACACGGGCCCGTTGAGGTTTCGGATCCAGACCCACTGGTCGGGCGCAACCTTCCCCGTCCACCGAAAGGATTCGACCCAGGCGCGGTTGTCGAGGTCGAGGTCACCGAAGTCGAGGCCGGCACGGCTGACATGCTCACCCAAGTGGAACGGCAACACACCGAACATGCGCGTGACGGCAATCCCGACACCCACCACGATGGCGAACAGGACCACCCCCCGGATGATCTCCTTCCGCCAGCCCAGCCAGATCCGATGGAGGCGCGAGGCCTCAAATCCGCTATGTGCCATCCCCGTAGTAGATGCTACGCACGCGGTGGAAGTCAAGTTTCGCCTTCCAGATACGGCCCCGTGATGAAACCGCCCGCCATGGGGGCGGGCGGCTTCGCAGTGCACCAGCACCGGGGCCGTCTCAGGACACCCGAACGGCCGACCCAGTCGCCGCCGGCCGGGAATGCCGGGGCAGGGGGCACTCGTCGGCAGGCTGCATGAGCAGACTTGCCGCCCGTCTGGGGGGCAGCGGGTCGGCGGCCTCCACGGTGATCGGTGTCAGGGTCCCCCCGTTCCACACCGGCAGAGATAGAGGGGATGCCTCGTGGGCCGTCGCCTCCACCGAAAGACGGCGCACCACCCCAGCCCGGTCAGCCGCGATGGCGGCTTGGGCCGCGTATGCATAGGCCAGGGTCAAACAAGTGCCGAGTAACAGAGCGTAGCCGCGCATATGTCCTCCACGACCGCCGTGATGTCCGTTCACGAGTTTGATGCACGCGGGACAAAAAGGGTTGCATGGCGATGGACGACAGATGGAAGGATAGAGTTTCAGTGGCGCCGAAGGCGCGGTCGCCTGGGCGCGGCAGAGCGCGGCGGATGACTACCCGGTCCGGAGATAGCCTTCCTCCCATGCGACGTCGAAGTAGCCGTTGCAGCGCTGGCACCGCAGCTTCGTGGGATGGTCGTCCAGCGGCGCGCGGTGGCGGCAATTCGGGCACACGCCGTATGCGTCGCCCCAGCTGGCCGGCAGACGGGCCGCCCGGGACGGGCGGGGCACGACGGTCCAGGTGCGCGACGGCGTGGGGGTGATCCGCAGATGGGTGCGGGGCACGGGAGTGGGCTTCCCTTTCACGACTTCCACCAGCGCTTCCATGGCGGCGAGCCGGACGACCGGGTACCAGGCGCCGCGGCGCAGCTCGCAGTTGGCGTCGATTTGCAGGCGGGCCCATTGCATGGCGTCAAGAATCTCCGCGCCTGGGCGGGCCAGTCAAGGGCGGATCCCGTCACGCGGCCCCGCTCCCTGCCGCGCTCCGGTCCAACAGCTGGCGCACCCGCTCCACGTAGTGATCGATGTCGAACGGTTTGGCGATCACCCGCACGGACTGCAGCGCCAGCTGAGCGGACAGTGTCGCGTCCTCCAACACTCCCGTGACGAACACGAAGCGGTCCACGAGCTCGGGCCGCTCCCGGGCCAGCCACTCGAACAGGGCGATGCCATTGAAGTCTCCCGGCATCTTGACGTCGGACAGGACGAGGTCTACGGATTCCACGCGCAGCAGGTCGCGCGCCTCATCCGCCTTGGACGTCGCGAGCACCTCGCAGCCCATCTCTTCCAGCAGCCGCCGCTGTAATTCGAGCAGGTGCCGCTCGTCCTCCACCACCAGCACTCTGGGGCGATGCGGGAAGACCACCGCGGGCCGCTCCGACACGGGCTCCGACCCGCTGTCGGCGGGCGCCGGGGCGGCGCGCGGCAGCCGCAGCTCGATGCGCGCACCACCGTCGTCCCGGTTCCGGGCGGCGATGGTGCCCCCGAACTCCTCCACGAACCGGTGCACGAGCGCGAGCCCCAGACCAGTTCCCGCCCCGGTCGGCTTCGTCGTGTAGAAGGGCTCGAACACCCGATTGGGCTCGGCCAGGCCGGGGCCGTCGTCGTCGAAGCGGACTAGGATCCAACTCGATTCGTCGCCCCGGGCTTCGATCCGCAGCCGCGTGCCGCGGTGCTGGACGATCGCGTCGAGGGCGTTGCTGATGATGTTGAGGAACACCTGCTGGAGCCGCGTCGCCTCGGCGGCCACGTACAAGTCCGGCTCGAGATCGAGGTCGAGCTGCTTATTTGCCTGCGCGAAATCGAAGGCGCGAAGCCCCACCGCGAGGTGCAGCGACTCCGCCAGGTCTACCGCCTGGAGCCGCAGCTCAGATTTGCGGGAGAACTGCAGGAGATTCCGGACGAGCCCGGCGGCGCGCTGCGCCTCCGCGACCAGCGGCCCCACCAAATCCTCCGCCAACGCCCGGGCACGCAGATCGCCCAGCGCGCCGAGGTCCCGCCGGAGCACTTGCGCGTATGCCAGGACGCTGGCCAGCGGATTGTTCAGCTCGTGGGACAGTCCCGCCAGCATACTCCCCAGGGCACTCAGTTTCTCGTGTTGCACCAACGTCTGCTGCGTGTGATGTAGGCGGTCGAGGGCGTCCGCCAGCTGGGCGTTCCGCAGCTCGATCTGCGCCCGGGCGGCCTGGAGGTGCCCGGCCATGTCGTTGAAGCTGGCCGCTACCTCCCCCACCTCGTCGTGCGTCAGGACCGGGATCCGGTATGCCAGCGCCCCGGCGCCGATTCGTTCGGTGCCCGCTTTGAGTTCCCTGATGGACCGCACCAGGCTGCGGACGATCAGGAACAACAACAGCCCGCCCAGGACGGCCGACCCCAAGAAGATGGCCGAGACGGCTCTTGCCGACGTTCGCCCGATGCGCGCGAACGCGGCACTCGCCCGCTCCACTTCCTCCTGTTCCTGCGCCAGCGCGACGGGAAAGTCGTTGGTGAGCAGCTCTTGGGCGAGCGGCTCCACCGTAAGCAGCAGGTGGGACAACGCCGCCGACCGATTGGACCACTGCAACTCGTGAAACCCGGCCCACGCCTCGGTGAGCTGGCGGGTGCGGGCCTGCAGCAGCGCCAAGGCATCGGCGCGCGGCGGGTCGCCGACCGGCGGCATCTGCTCGAGGCGTGTTGGGATTGCTTCGAGCGCGCGGGCCGTGGCGGCGCGCTCCTCCGCGCTCGGCGGCGTCCCGCCCAGGCCGACGACCTCGGTGAGCAGCTGGATCTGCCGGTTGTGGTCCCGGATGCGGTCGACGACCTCGACCAGGATCGCCTGCCGGTCGAGCACGCTGCGCAACGTCAGGAACGCCCGATCCCGCGCCGACTGACTGTTGGCGTACACAAACAGGTTCACGCCGCCGAGCATGACGATGACGCCGAACGCCCCGAACATTTTGGTGCGGATCGGCTGGCTGCGGAGCCAGTGCGTCACGAAGGCCCAGGTCATCGCAGCGGGTACCCGTCTTCACCCGGACGTCGGCCGTCGATCGGCAGCACCCGCATCGATGCATCGACCTGGTTGGCAGGCAAGAGCGCGATGGCGCCGGGAACGGTCGCGACGAGGAGACGTGCCATGCCCGTGCTGTAGACGATCTTGGGGCCGACCGCCACCTCGGCCCGAAAGATCTTGGCGATCCAGTAGCGGCGAAAATCAGCCTCGTTCATCTGGTAAACCAGGCGGAGCGCGGCGTCGCGCTCGGGCGTGCCGGGAGCATGGATGAGCAGCGTAATCCGGGTGTGATCCCCCCAGAACTGCTGCTCGCCTAGGAAGATCCGCCGCAGGTTCGCGAGTGACAGCGAGGCCAGCGGCGCGCTGGGATGCACGACGACGGCGATCTCGACCGGGCGCGCGCTTTGGGTGTCCATGCCGAGAGGGGCGGCGAACGCCCCGACCGCCAGCACGGCGACCGTGATCGGTGCCGGCCACCGCCGATCGACGTCCCGGCTGGCGCGCCGCACGACGACGCTCACCTCCACCGCCAGGAGCCGCGGCTGGCGGCCGGGCCGACGTCGGACCAGGGGCGGGGTGGGCCCTCTTCCTGCCAGCCCGGGAACGTGAAGCTGAGCTGTGCCACGAACGTGTCGAACCAGGATGGGGAGGCGGGCTTTTCGGCACGATACTCGAGCTTCAGCGCCGCGATCGGCGCAAAGTCATAGCGGAGCCCCGCGATCAGTGCCCTGTAGTTCAACCCGAGCGCGCCGAGCAGCGGATCGCCGGTCGGCACGTCGATGCGCTCGGCGCGGGCATACGGCTTGAGCACTTTGGCACGACCTGCCAGCCGATATGCCACCTGGATGTAGCCCGCGTCGCTGACGGCCCGCGGCCCGCCGCCGGCGACCGCGTGCCGAGCGTGGACGTACTCCGCGAGCACTTCCGGCTGCTGGCCGTCCCACACGACGTGCGCGGCCAGCAGGCGCTCATTAACCGCCACGGCGGCGACCGGATTCACGCGGTCGAGGTATAAGGCGGCGCCCACCTCCAGCAGCGGCACGCTGCGCAGCCGCGAGCGCACGGCGGCGGTCCACGCGCGGCGGTCGTTCACATCGCCCGCGTCGCCCCCGCGCGCAATGTTGGTATGGCGGCCGTTGCCGGCGCCCAGTGCGTACCGCAGGTCCACGGCGCCCAGGGGCACCGTGCCTTCGGCCATGACACCGACGAAATGGACCGGGAGGAACCGGCCGCCGAATTTGATGAGCTCCGGCCGTGCCACGGTGGTCTGCAACCATTGGCCGTGATGAAAGGCTGTGTTCCAGTACCCGAGCGGGGTGTGATAGCGGCCAGCCGACAGCTTGACGCGGTCGCTGAAATCGTAGCGCAAGATGGCCCGCTCGACTTCCACAT
>JACOVF010000104.1 GCA_016177465.1 Gemmatimonadota bacterium | reverse complement strand
TGCCACACGAAGTCCTTGAGGAAGTTCGTCTGCTGCTTGGTGTAGCGGACGCACTCGGGGAACGAGGCCAGCAGCCGGCGGGCGAGGTCGTCCACGAACGCGTCGAGCCGGTCCAGATCGAGACGGTGGCCGTCCTCGCCGCGCTCGGCCTTACGAATCTCCTCGGCCGTGGCCTCCTCGATCCACTGGTCGCCGCGCCGCACGGACGGCACCACCCAGTTCACGAGCCCCCACTCGAGTGCCTTGCGCGCTGGGATCGGCTCGTTCAGGAGCAGGACCTCGCGCGCCCGCTTGTCGCCGATGGTGAGAGGCAGCCATTGCGTCGCGCCGCCACAGGCCACCGAGCCGACGTGGGTGCCCACCTGCTTGAGATAGGCATGCTGCGCCATCACGCTCAGGTCGCAGGCGAGCTGGCTCTCGTTCCCGCCGCCCACGGCCATGCCGTTGATCCGCGCGACCACCGGCTTCCCGGTGTTGAGGATGCTCTCGATATAGGCGCGGAACAGCGCCATGTACTTCCAGTAGTCGCGCGGCTTGGGAACGTACGTGGTGGCGTACTCCTTCACGTCGCCACCCGTGCAGAACGCGCGGTCGCCTGCGCCGGTGTAGACGATGACGCCCACCGCGTCGTCGAACGCGGCGTCGCGGAACGCCGCCGCCAGCTCGTCGAGCCCCTCGGTCGAGTACGCGTTGTAGCGCTGCGGCCGGTTGAGGGTGATCCGCGCCACGCCGTCCCGCTTGGCGTAGAGCACCTCGCGAAAGCCGAGATCGGCGGGAGCGCGGGGGGTGACGGCCGTCACGGGGTCAGCGGCGGGTGAGGCCGCCGATGAGGTGCTCGGCGAACTGTTGGCCCAGCTCTGGGGCATGGAGCGAACCCTCCGGACGATACCAGCGCGCGATCCAGTTGATCGCACCGAGGATGGCGAAGACGGGGACCTTAGGATTGACGTCGCGAAACTCGCCGTCCGCGACGCCCTGCGCGATCGTGTCGCGCAACACCTGCTCGTAGCGGTCGCGGGCGGCGATCACTTCGGCCTGGTGGGCCGGCGCGAGCGCCGAGACCTCGAAGGCGAGCGTCGACCCCTCGAGCGTCTCGGTCATCACGCGCACGTGCTCCCGGATCAGGTACGCGAGCCGCGCCGAGGCGGCCGCGTGTTTCGCCTGCGCCGCGTCGACGTGCCGGTGCACTTCGGAGAGGCCCTCCTGATGGCAGGCGTACAGTATGGTTTCCTTGTCCGGGAAGTAGTGGTACAAGGCGGTCTTCCGAACGCCCAGCAAGTCGGCGATGTTCTCGAGGGTCGTGGCGTGGTAGCCCTTGTCGCGGAACGCGCGCAGCGCGGCGTGCAGGATCTCCGCGCGACGGCGCCGGCGCTTCTCGCGCACGTGGGCGGATGGACTGGCGGCTGCACTCACGGCCATGCGGGCATAATCTCCGAGCGACGGCGTCGGATGTGACCGCCGATTCAAAAATCGAACGACAAGCAGAAAATCGAGCCGACCCGATGAAGTGAGGGTGAATCCAGTATGAAGACCTCGATCCTGATGCTCGCCGTAATCCCGGCCGCCATGCACGCCCAGGACCGGCGTATCGACCGGGCCGTGGAGCGGCTCACTCCCGAGATCGCCGAGATCCGCCACCGGGTCCACCAACACCCGGAGCTCGGCAACCGGGAGTTCGAGACGGCGCGGCTCGTGGCCGACTACCTGCTGAAGCTCGGTTTCCAGGTGGACACGGGGATCGCCCACACGGGCGTGGTGGCAGTGCTGCGCGGGGGGCGGCCCGGGCCGGTGGTTGCGGTGCGCGCCGACATGGACGCGCTCCCGGTCACCGAAGACACACCCTTCCCCTTCAAGTCCACGGTGCGCGCCACCTACCTGGGCCAGGAGGTCGGGGTATCGCACGCGTGCGGCCACGACCTTCACGTCGCGGTGCAGCTCGGCGT
>JACOVF010000002.1 GCA_016177465.1 Gemmatimonadota bacterium | reverse complement strand
CTGGGGTTCGCGGAGACGACCCTCGTGGAGGCGGTGGACCTGATGCGCAGCATGCTCCAGCCGAGCGGCGCGGTGTATCACGTCGTACATCGTGAGCGCCTTGGTTAGGCTGATCCTGCGGCTCCTGGGAGTGCTGATCCTCGCCATGCTGCTCCTGGCGGCGTGGTGGTGGCGTGAGCCCATCCTCCATACTGCCTCGCGCTGGCTGGGCCCCCGCTCCACGGCGCTTCCACCCGTGGCCGACACGGCGGTGGGCGCGCCGACGCCCGGGGCGCTCTCCTCGGGGGAGGCGAAGCTGCACGCGCTCGCGCGCCCCGGCGGGCCCGACTCGGTGGTGCTCACCCCCAATGAGATGGCGGCGCTGATCGGGGGCGGGATGGATTGGGCGGTCCGGAAGAGCTTCGACTCGCTGCGCGTCGAGCTGCTCGACGGCAGCTTCGCCGTGCACGCCCGGCTCGACACGCGTGCCGTTCCCAAGGAGGCGCTGGGGCCAATCGCGGGGATCTTGGAGCGGCGGGAGCCGCTGCGGATCGCGGGACCGCTCGCGATCGAGCGCTCGGGCACCGCGCGCTGGACGCTGCAGGAGATCAGCGTGCGCGGCTTCCCGTTCCCGCCGCCCGCCGTGAAGCAGGTGGCGCGGCGGATAGCGGGGGCGGATGGGAACGGCGCCGTCGCCGTGAAAGTGGCGCCCGGCATCGCCGACGTCGCAATCCATCCGACCGGCGTGGTTCTCTACCGGACAAAGCGCCTATGAGCCGCCGGGTCCTGATCGTCGACGACGAGAAGGGCATCCGCGACGCCCTGCGGCAGGTCCTGGAGTACGAGGACATCGAGGTCCGCACTTGCGTCTCCGGGTACGAGGGCCTCCAGGCCTACCCCGAGTTCCGTCCCCACCTCGTGTTCCTGGACGTGAAGATGCAGGGGATGGACGGGCTCGCGACGCTGGCCAAGCTGCGCCAGCTCGACGCGCAGGCCCAGGTCGTGATGATCTCGGGCCACGGGACCATCCAGACGGCGGTCGAAGCCACTCAGCTCGGCGCGTACGATTTTCTCGAGAAGCCGCTCGACACCGACCGCGTGCTGCTGACGTTGCGGAACGCCTTACAGCACGTCGCACTCGCGAGCGAGAACGTCCGGCTCAAAGCCGAGGTGCAGCAGCAGTACGCCATCGTCGGCTCGAGCAAGACGGTGAAGCAGGTAATCGAGCGAATCGAGAAGGTCGCGCCCACGGCGGCGCGGGCGCTGATCACCGGCGAGAACGGGACGGGGAAAGAGCTCGTGGCGCGGGCGATTCATTCCCTCTCCCAGCGAGCGAACGGCCCGTTCGTGGAGGTGAATTGCGCCGCGATCCCCGCCGAGCTGATCGAGAGCGAGCTGTTCGGCCACGTGAAGGGGAGCTTCACGGGGGCGGTCGCCGACCGCCCGGGGAAGTTCGAGCTGGCCGACGGCGGCACGCTGTTCCTCGACGAGATCGGCGACATGAGTTTGTCGGCGCAGGCGAAGGTGCTGCGCGCCCTCCAGGAGGGGGTCATCTCGCGCGTCGGCTCGGGGCAGACGCGGGCCGTGGACGTCCGCGTGATCGCCGCGACGAACAAGCACCTGGAGCAGGAGATCGCGGCCGGGCGGTTTCGCGAGGATCTGCTGTACCGGCTGAACGTGGTTCCGGTCGAGGTGCCGCCGTTACGCGCGCGGCGCGGCGACATTCCCCAGCTCGTGAGCCACTTCGTGCAGGAGCTGACCCAACGGACCGGCCTCTCCGCCAAGGCCTTCGACGACGGCGCGCTGAAGCGCCTCGCGGCCCACGGCTGGCCCGGCAACATCCGCGAGCTGCGCAACGCGGTGGAGCGGCTGCTCATCCTCGCCGCCGGTCAGACGGTCACTGAGGCCGACGTGCAACGCCTGGTGGGGACAGTAACGGACTCCCTGACGGTCGCGGGGGACGGGGGACGGGGGACCCTAAAGTACTCTCTGACGGTCGCGGGTGGGAGCGGTGACGTCCTGTGGATGCGGGCCGGCACGTTCGAGGAGTTCAAGCAGGCCGCCGAGCGCGCCTTCCTGGTGGCGAAGCTGAAGGAACACGACTGGAATGTCTCGGAGACCGCGCGCACATTGGAGATGCCGCGCAGCAACCTCTACAAGAAGATCGAGCGGTACGGGCTGGCGAGGGAGGCGTAGTGGCCGAGGAGAAGGAGCGGGACTGGGACAAGGAGATGGCGGCAGTGGACAAGCTGCTGGCCAAGCTGCCGGCGGCCGACCCGACCCTCGGGCGCGCTCCGGCGCCGGCCGCGAAACCCGCCGCCCCACCTGTCGCTGCGCCGCCGGGCGCCGCGCCGACCGCTCGCCCCTCCAGCCGGGAATGGCTCGGCACGTGGGCGCGCGTCAGCCTGGGCCTGCTGATCGGCATCGGGATGACCCAGTGGCCCTACACCCACGGCTGCGGCTGGAAGCTCGCGTTCTATCTCGCCGGCGTTGTGACGGTGATCGTAGCCGGCGTGTGGAGCAGCGTTTCTTCCTGGCGGCGCCGTCTCGGCGTCGCCCACGTCCTCTCGCAAGGCTTGATCATCTGGGGATTGATCCTCGCGGCCCGGGAGCTGCTCCCCCGTGTGGGGTACGCCAAGGACGCGGCTACCTGGTTTTGCCAGTGATGTCTTCCTTTTATCACATCACCAACTGACGGCTGACGACTGATGGCTGAGAACTTCAAGAACTTCATCAACGGCGAGTGGGTCGCGCCGTCCACCGGCGACTATTTCGAGAACCGCAACCCGGCGGACTGGAATGACGTGATCGGCCGCTTCCCCCGCTCGGGACCCGCCGACATGCTCCAAGCGATCGAGTCGGCGAAGCGCGGCTTCGCGGCCTGGTCCAAGACGCCGGCGCCGATTCGCGGCCAGGTGCTGCAGCGGGTGGGCGAGCTGCTGGTGGAGCGCAAGGAGCTGATCGCGCGGGCGATGACGCGCGAGATGGGGAAGGTGCTCACCGAGACCCGCGGCGACGTGCAGGAGGGGATCGACACCGCTTTCTACGCCGCGACCGAAGGGCGGCGGCTGTTCGGGCGCGTGGTGCCGTCCGAGCTGCGCAACAAGTGGGCGATGAGCTACCGCCGGCCGATCGGCGTGGCGGGGCTGATCACCCCGTTCAATTTTCCGCTCGCGATTCCCACCTGGAAGATGTTCCCGGCGCTGCTGTGCGGGAACGCGGTGATCTTCAAGCCGGCCGAGGACGTGCCGCACACGGGGCATCTCCTGGTCGAGATCCTGATCGAGGCGGGGTTACCTCCGGAGGTCGTCCAGCTCGTGCACGGGCAGGGATCGGTGGTGGGGAAGGCGATGATCGAGCATCCCGACGTGCCGGTCATCTCGTTCACCGGCTCGACGGGGACCGGCTCGATCATCGGCGCCACCTGCGGCAAGTTGCACAAGCGGCTGTCGCTCGAGATGGGCGGCAAGAACGCCATGATCGTGATGGACGACGCCGACCTGGATCTGGCGCTCGACGGGGTGCTATGGGGCGCCTTCGGCACGACCGGGCAGCGCTGCACGGCGACGAGCCGCCTGATCCTGCACGAGAAGGTCCACGACCGCTTCGTCCAGCTGCTGTGCGACCGCGCCGGGAAGCTGCGGCTGGGGCCCGGGCTCGACGACAAGACTGAGGTAGGCCCGCTGATTCATGAGGAGGCGCGCCAGAAGGTCGACGCTTACGTCGGGATCGCGCGGGACGAAGGGGCGTCGATCGTGATCGGCGGGCGGATCCCGGGGGAGAAGCGGCTCGAGTGCGGCTGGTTCTACGAGCCGACGGTGTTCGCCGGCGTGAGGCCCGGGATGCGGGTGGAGCAGGAGGAGATCTTCGGGCCGGCGCTGTCGGTGATCAAGGTCGGCTCGCTCGACGAAGCGGTGCAGGTCAACAACGGCGTGAAATACGGCCTGTCGAGCGCGTTGTACACGCGGGACGTGAACGCCGCGTTCCGGGCCATGGCCGATTTGGACAACGGCATCACTTACATCAACGCGCCGACCATTGGCGCGGAGGCGCACCTCCCCTTCGGCGGGGTGAAGCAAACCGGCAACGGGCACCGCGAGGGCGGCTGGGAAGTCTACGATTTCTATTCAGAGACCAAGGTCTGCTACATCGACTACTCGGGGACGTTGCAGCGGGCGCAGATCGACACGTATACGGAGTGAGGGCGCCGACCCTCCACGCGCGCGCCGGCAGCCGGCCTGAGTACTGCGCTTTTCGGATTGGCCCAAAGCGAGAATAATGATGACGGGAGGCAGGGGACCCGGGATCATGCTGGGCCATGCTGTTCCCTTGGGATGGTACCTCTCCCCCTGTCCCCCTCTCCCTATCGGGATGGTACCTCTCCCCCTGTCCCCCTCTCCCTATCGG
>JACOVF010000102.1 GCA_016177465.1 Gemmatimonadota bacterium | reverse complement strand
CTTCGACTGCGGCTTTTCCCGCCGCCGCGAGCCCTTCGAGGAACTTCCCCGCCTTTCCCACCGCGTCCATCGTCCCCGTGATGATGTTCACCGGCACGCGGCCCGCGCGCAGCGTGTCCTCGAGGGTCTCCGCCACTTTCTGGAACGCGGGAGCACCGGCCGGACGATCGACGTACTTGGACTCCAGGAACTCGATGTAATCCAGCACCTGGTACGCCTTGTCGTCGGGCAACGTCTCAAGTTTGCGTTTGAGCCGCTCCCACAGGAGGTCGTTCATGGCTGGGTCTCCAGCGACACCAGGTCGACCACCGGATTCCCGAGGAACCGGCTGCGCCCTGCGCGCACGCGAGCGGTGACCTGGATGATGGCAAGGGGGGTGAGCGTCGCGATGGCGATCTGTTGTGCGTCGGGGACCACGACGTAGACGAACCCGCGCTCGGGGAGCGGTCCGCGCGTGAGCAGGTACGTCGCGCCCTCCGGGATATCCGGCCGCAGGTCGTCAGCTGTCTGGACGGCGATGAACTGCAGGTCCCAGCGGAGCGTCTGGCCGAGATAGCGCTGCGGGTCGGCCCGAAGCTCGGCCGCGCTGACGCCGACGAGTACCCCGGGGGGCGCGGTCCGGAGGTCGGCGGTCTTGACCCACCCCTCGAACTGCACCCGGCTCCATTCCCCGGTGCGGTCGAGGACGCGGAGTGGCGTTTCCGGCGTGATGGTGCCGGCGGCGGGCCCGTCGGGAGCGCGGTACAGCGTGGTTGGACGCGCGGGCTGGACGCGGGCGGGGTCGGGGGGAACGGAACTCGAGTCGGGTGGGTTACCCTCGGGGCGACGCCCCGGGGTCATCCCGCTCTGGGAGGGGTCCGCGACGTTGGCCGTGCTCGTGGAGGCCACCTGCCCCACCGCCTGCAGGCCGCGGCGGCGCATCCAGCCGTCGCGCTTGACGTGCACCCAGGGGCGCCCTAAAAGACTCCCTTCCGGTCGCTGCTCGGCGAGGCGGGTCAGGAGGAAGCCGCTGGTCAGCTTGGCGACCAGCGCCCCCGCTGGCGCCGAGCGCAGGTTCTCCTCCGGCGCGCGCGTGACGGTAAGGTCGAAGCCCGCCTGCGGCGCGGGACCCACCGAAGTGGCGAAGATCCAGCCTTCCAGCGTAACACGGATCCAGTCGCCCTGGGCCGAGCCCGCCGTGACGACGGCGCCCCGCGCCACGCGGGCCAGGCGCTTGCCGGAGGCCTCCTGGTAGAACCACTCGCCGTCGTTGATCACGCGGTAGCGTGCCTGGGCCGCAAGGATCTGGACGGGCCGGGCGAGCACGACAACAACTGGTAGGGCGCGAAGGACTTGGCTAACTTGCATCCCCCTCAATATGACCAAGAGTCGTGGAGCGCGCACCCCGGTCGTCCTGATCGTCCTCGATGGCTGGGGGTTCCGCCCTGGCCGCGACGGCAACGCCATTGAGCTGGGCGACACCCCCGCCTGGCATCGCCTCTGGGGGAAGGCGCCGCGCACCCTGCTCGAGGCGTCCGGCCTCGCGGTGGGACTCCCCGAAGGACAGATGGGCAACAGCGAGGTCGGCCACCTGAACCTCGGCGCCGGCCGCGTAGTGCCGCAGGACATCGTGCGCATCTCGCAAGCAGTCGCGTCCGGCGAGTTCTTCCGGCTGCCGGCCCTCGTAGAGCTGTGTGACCACGTGAAACGTTCGGGCGGCACGCTCCACCTCATTGGGCTCATCGGCAACGGCGGCGTGCACGCGCTCGACACGCACCTGCTCGGGGCCATCGAGCTGGGGCAGCTGGCGGAGCTGCCGGTGGCGATCCACGCCTGGCTCGACGGCCGCGACACGGCGCCGCAGTCGGCGCTGGGGTTCATGCAAGAACTACTTCAACACCTTGGGAATCGGGAAGGGGGAAGGGGGAAGGGTGTTGTTTCCACCGTGGTGGGGCGGTACTACGCGATGGACCGGGACAAACGGTGGGACCGGACCAAGCTGGCGTTCGACGCGATGGTGCGCGGCATCGGTCCGACGGCGCCCGATCCCCTCGCGGCGATCCGCCAGGCGTACCAGGCGGGCGAGACCGACGAGTTCGTCAAGCCGCGGGTGATCGCGGGGACGCCGCGCATCCGCACCGGCGACGGCGTGTTCTGCTTCAACTTCCGCGCCGACCGGATGCGGCAGATAGTGCGGGCGCTGGTGATCGAGGGCTTCGACGGCTTCGACATCTCCGACCGGCCTCGGGTGAAGGTCGTCACAATGACGCAGTACGACGAGACCTTCCCGATCCCCACCGTGTTCGGGCCCATGGTCTTGTCGAAGATCGTGGCCGAGGTGCTTCACGAACACGGCATGACGACCTTTCGCACCGCCGAGACCGAGAAGTACGCCCATGTCACCTACTTCTTCAACGGCGGCTTCGAGGTCCCCTACAAGGGCGAGGAGCGGTTGCTGGTGCCGTCGCAGAAGGTGGCGACCTACGACCTCATGCCCCAGATGAGCGCGCTGGGCGTCACCGACGCCCTGTGCAGGGCGATCGAGGCTGGGGACCACGACTTCATCCTCTGCAACTACGCCAACGGGGACATGGTGGGGCACTCCGGGGTACTACGGGCGGCGGTCAAGGCGGTGGAAACAGTGGACCAGTGCCTGGCGCGCGTGCTGAAGAGCGCCGAGAAGCGAAACGCGACGCTGCTCGTCACCGCCGATCACGGCAACTGCGAGCTGATGATCGACCCCCTCACGGGCGGCCCGCACACGGCGCACACCACGAACCCGGTCCCGTTTCTGATCGTGGGCGAGGATAGCCCGGGGCCACTGCGCCCCGGCGGCTCGCTCTGCGACGTCGGGCCGACGATCCTTCACCTGTTGGGCATCGAGCCCCCGTCGGAGATGACGGGGCGGGATCTTCGAGAGGTAGCATGACGCTACGACGCTACGTTGTAAGAGGAATGCGAACCCTAGCCGCCGGCGCTCTCGTATGGCTTAGCGTCGTGGCGTCGTGGAACGTGGCCGTCGCCCAAGTCGGCCACGATCCCGCCGCCTCGCCGTTCCAGGACATCCGCCGCGGCGGCGGGCCGATGTTCCGGATCGGCTTCCTGGGCGGCGAGCGGGGCGACGTGGGCGTCGGGCAGTCGAGCGGGGTCACCTACGGGCTCCGCTACGAGGCCGCGGTCGGCGGCCCGACGGTCCTGACGGCGGGCTTCGCCTACGCACTCACCGACCGCTTCGCGGTCGATCCGCTCAAGGACTCGCTCACCCGGAAATCCGGCCCCTACGCCGACGACCTGCTGCTCGCCGACGTCGGTCTGCAGTTCCAGCTGACGGGGGCCAAGACGTGGCACGGCATCGCCCCCTACCTCGGGGCGGCGGTCGGCCTCGCCGTGAGCAACGGCTACCCCACGGCCGACTCGAGCGGCTACCGGTTCGGGACCAAGTTCACCATCGCGCCGGGCGCCGGCGTTCGCTGGTACCCCATCCGGCGGCTCACCGTGTCGGCGGACCTCCGGGCGATCTTCTGGAAGCTGCGCTACCCGGCTTCCTTCAGGGTGCCGTCTCCCGTGGATTCCAGCCGCGTGCTCCGCTTGAACGCGCCCGACGCCGACTGGACCACCCACCCGTGGATCAGCATCGGCGTGGGATGGATTTTCTAGCGGACGGATTCCGGCGCGCCCTCGCGCTGCTGCTCTCAGCCGATGCCGAGGTATACGGCATCGCCTTCCTTAGCTTCAAGGTCGCGGTGGTCGCGACCGTCATCGCCTGCGGGATCGGCATCCCGCTCGGGTTCGTCCTGGCGACGAGGGCCTTCTGGGGCCGCCGCGTCGCGCTCACCGTCGTCAACACCGCACTCGCCTTCCCTACGGTCGTGGTCGGTCTGCTGCTGTACGGGCTCCTCTCGCGCCGCGGGCCGCTCGGCGGGGTGGGGTGGCTGTACACCTGGCAGGCGATCGTCGTGGGCGACGTGCTGCTCGCCCTCCCGATCGCGGCGGCGCTGTCGGCCGCGGCCGTGCAGGGGGTGGATCCGCGTATCCGCCGTACCGCCCTCACGCTCGGCGCGGGGAGATGGCGCGCGGCGTGGACGGTGGCGCGCGAGGCACGCTTCGCCCTCGCCGCCGTGATCACCGCCGCCTTTGGGCAGGTGGTGGCGGAGGTAGGCGCCGCGATGATCGTGGGCGGCAACATCCGTGGCGAGACCCGCACTCTCACTACGGCGGTGGCGCTCTACACGGCGCAGGGCGACTTCGGGCTCGCATTGGCACTCGGAGTCATCCTCCTGGTGCTCGCGCTGATCGTGAACGTGGCGCTGCAGCTGCTCCAGGGGAGAGGCCATGCTTGAGCTGCGCGGCGTCCGCCACGTCTACGAGGGGCGCGTGGTGCTCGACTTGGCGCAGTTCGCCGTGCCGCGGGGGTCGCTGATCGCCATCGTGGGCCACAACGGTTCGGGCAAGAGCACGCTGCTCCGTCTGCTCGCATTGCTCGAGCGGCCGACCGCGGGCGAGGTGCTCCTCGACGGCCGCGTCGTTTGGGCCGGCTCCGCCTCGAAAGGATTCCTCGCCGGTCGCCCTAAAGGACTCCCTATCGGTCGCCCTAAAGGACTCCCTATCGGTCGCGCGCGCCGGCGAGTGACGCTCGTCGAGCAGCGGCCGATGCTCTTCCGCGGCACCGTCCGCGACAATCTGGGATACGGGTTGCGGGCGAGGGGAATCAGGCGCACAGAGATGAGCAGGTTCATGGAAACGGTGGCCGAGCGGCTCGGCGTCACACCGCTGCTCGAGCGGCGGCGGCACGAGCTATCGGACGGCGAGGTGCAGCGCGTCGCAGTGGCACGCGCGCTGGTGGTGCGGCCGGACGTGCTGTTGCTCGACGAGCCGGTCAGCTCGGCGGACCGCGCCGCGGCGCAGGCGCTGTACCGCGTGCTCGAGGCGGAGCGGCGCGAGCGCGGGCTCACCATCTGCCTCGCGTCGCACCAGCTCGAGGACGCCTACCGCTGGGCCGACGACATCCGCGCGCTGGCCGAAGGCCGGCTGTCGCCCGTGACGCCGGAGAACCTGTTCCGGGTGGAGCTGCCGGCGGCCGCGACCGCCAAGCCCGCCGGGACGAAGCACGTGAAGGTCGGGCCGATCGAGATCGCGGTGATGACGGACAAGATCGGCCCCGCCATTCTCGCCGTGCCACCGACCGACATCTTCGTCAGTACGGTGCCCGCCCGCTCGTCGGCACGCAACGTGTTCCCGGGCCGGGTGACCCGGGTCGCCCGGCCGCGACCCGGAGAGGTACACGTGGCCGCGGACGTGGGGGGGGGCGTGGAGCTGATCGCGGTCGTGACGGAGGAAGCGGCGCGGGAGCTGGCGCTCGTGCCGGGCCTGCCGGTGGTGTACGCCTTCAAGGCCAGCGCCGTGAGGGTATTCTAGCCATGCCGACGGGCTATCTTACGAGAGTGGTGGAGTTCACGGCGACGCACCGGTTCCCCAAAGGGAGGGAGTTCGGCGCCGCAGCAGCGGATCACACCCACCGCTATGCGTGCCGAGTTACGGTGAAGGGCCCGTTCCGGCCCGAGGCGGCCGGCGTGATGAGCCTGGCGGCGCTCGACGCCCTGCTCGAGCGCGAGATCACCGGGCAGCTGGACGGGCGGCATATTAACGACGAGATCCCGGAATTCGCGGACGGCCGAATGCTCGCGACCGGCGAGGCGCTTGCGGTGTATGTCTGGGAGCGGATCGCAGCCGCGTTGCCGCCGGGTGTGCGGCTGCAGGCGGTGCGGGTCCAGGAGGGGTCTCGTCTGTACTCGGAGTATCGTGGCGAACCCTGAACCGGGCACTCCGGCCTCCCCAAGCTTGCGCCCGGGGTCAGTCCCTCCCGGTTCGCGGCGGGGAAGAATGCTCGCCGAGTCGGCCGCGGTGGAGGAGGTGGCCGTGTGGCTCGAGGTGAACGGCGCGCCGGCGGTGACGTGGATGTGCACTCCGGACCAGCTCGAGGAGCTGGCGGTGGGGTGGCTGCACGGCGAAGGCTACATCGGGTCGCGCGCCGATCTCCTGAAGCTGCGGCCCTGCGCCCCCGACCTGGGCTTCTGGGCCGAGGTGAAGCCGGAGCGAGTGGCGGCGGTGAAGGGGGAGAACCGCAAGCGGGTGCTCGCCTCCGGGTGCGGCGCGGTGTCGACCCTGCTGGCCGACCCGCACGCCCTCAAGGCAGCGCCGCCCCGCGGCGAGCCGCCGGCGGCGGAGCGGTTGCGGGCGCTCTTCAAGGACCTGTTCGCCCGGGGGGAGCGATACAACGAGACCGGCGGGATCCATGCCGCCGCCCTCACCGACGGCGAGCGGCTGCTCTACCACGCCGAGGACATCGGCCGGCACAACGCAGTGGACAAGGTGATCGGCGCGGCGGTGCTGGCGGGTGAGGCGATCGTCGGGCGCGGGCTGCTCGTGACCGGGCGGATCTCCGCCGAGCTGGCGTTCAAGGCGACGCGCGCGGGGCTGGCCTACGTGGCAACGCCGAGCGTGCCCTCGACGCTCGCGCTGGTCATCGCACGCACGGCGGGGATGGTGCTCGTGGGCCGGGCGGTGAGCGGCACGCCACACCTGCACCGGCCCGAGGGATGACCCCCGAGGAGCTGCGCGCGCTGCTGCGGGAGGCCAAGATCATCGCCGTCGTCGGGTTGTCGCCCAAGCCGCACCGGCCGAGCCACGGGGTGGCGCGATATCTGAAAGATGTGGGGTACACGATCGTCCCGGTGAACCCGTTGCACGACGAGATCCTGGGCGAGCGCAGCTTTCCATCGCTCGCGGCGGCGGCGCTCGCCGCGGCGGCGCGGGAGCACCCGATCGACGTGGTGGACGTGTTCCGGCGCAGCGAGTTCGCAGGCGCCGTGGTGGACGAGGCGCTCGCGCTGCGTCCCCCGCCGCGGCTGATCTGGCTGCAGCAGGGCGTCGTGGATCACGCCGCGGCTGGGCGCGCCCGGGCGGCGGGCGTTCCTTTCGTGATGGACCGTTGTTTGGCGGTGGACCACCAACTGCTCGAGGTCTGATGCGCCATTCCCCGTTCGCCCCATTGCTGCTCGCCGCGCTCGCGACGCCCGCCCCTGCCCTCGCGCAGTCTCGCTCCCGACCGACGCTGGTCCTCAGCATCTCCGCCGGCGCCATCACCGGCCATTCCTTGTGGCGGGTCAGCCGCCAGCCGTACGAGGTGCGTGGCTCCGCCCCGACGTTCGGATCGACCGGGACGTACGACACGCTCGCCCTCTCACGCTCGGTGGCCTCGAGCCTGACGGGCGGGATGTCCGCTACCCTCTACCCCTCCGCGAACCTCGGCGTGCAGCTCGAGGTGAGCTACCTCGGCCTGCCGCTCGAGAACGGGTGCGTCGGCGTGGCGATCAATGCGGAGGCGGAGCAGAAGAACCAGCAGATCTGCAACAACGTCAATGCGTCCCAGGTCTCGGCGAGCGCCCTCGCCCTCCACGCCGGCGTGACCCTCCGCGCCGCTTCGCGGGGCTCCTTCAGCCCCTACGTCCGGGCGGGCGTCGGCCTCACCTCCATCAGCCGCAGCACAGTCGCCATGGAGGGCTCCTTCGTTTCGAGCGGCCAAGTTTACGCACGCGGCATCGTCATCGACGACACGCCCGAGCGAACCTCGGCCAGCTACGTCATCGGTCTTGGCCTCACCTCCCCCCTTGGCCCCGGCTACCAGTTCCGGTTGGAGATCCGCGACGTTCTCGCGAGCCAGACGCGCCTCGACGGCCCGGTGAACGGCCTGGGCCAGGGCCCCTCGAGCTCCAAGATGTACCACCACATCGCCCTCACGATGGGGCTGGACGTGGTGCTCGAGAAGAAGCGCGGGCGGCGGTACTGAGCCGGCCGCGGTGAGACCGGGATGCGAGCGGGCCCGCTGACGCTGTCGGTGCTGATGGTCGGCGCACGTTCAGGGTCCGCCCAACTGCCACCGCACCACGTCCTGGAGTTTACGATCTCGGTCGGAGCCGTGTCGGGTTCCTCGCTCTGGGCACTCGAGCGCCAGGTGCTGTGCGTGTGGACTTACCGCAACCAATGCACCGATAAGGACGACACGGTGCGGCTCTCGCGCACCGTCCGGCCGGGGCTCGTGGCCGGCCTCCAAGCCACCTACTACCCCGCGCCACGCGTGGGCCTCCAGGTGGACGCGAGCTACCTGAGCTTGCCCTTCGCCGACGCCTGCACCGGCATCTTCTTTCACCCCGATCCCCACCCCGATACCCTCAACTACAACCCGGACGTGTGCGCCAGCGTCACCACCGCGGGCGCGGCGGGCGGTGCCGTGGGCATCTTCGTCGGTGCCGTCGTGCGGGGCGCCCCGGCACGGCGGGTGAACCCGTACCTCCGCGCCAGTGCGGGGATCGTCTCTTACAGCCGCAGCTTCGTGGACGTGTCGGGTCACTTCGTGCGCTCGGACCGCCGCACATTCCTGCGGCCGGTCCTCAACGATCCCGACCCCACGCGCTCCTCCGCGAGCGTGGTCCTCGGCGGTGGCGTCACCGTGGGTATCGGTCCCGCCCATCGGCTCCGGGGCGAGATCCGCGATGTGGTCACTCGGGTCCAGCGCGCGGTCGGGCCAGCCGACCGAAACGGCCAGGGTCCGACCGTGCGCTCGCGTCTCCGTCACCATCTCGCGGTGGCCGCGGGGCTCGATGTGGTGCTCGAGCGCAAGCGCCCGCGACGGTTCTGACGATGCGCGGGGCGGTCCTCGCCGGGGGAGCGGCCCGTCGCTACGGCGGGCGCCCCAAGGGACTGATAGAATTGGGTGGGCGGCGCATCCTGGACCGGGTGGTGGACGCGGTCCAGGCGGCGACCGGGGTGCCCCCGCTGCTCGTGGCGAACGCCCCCGACGCAGCGGCGTGGCGGCCCGACCTTGAGACCGTTCCCGATGCGCGTCCCGGGATGGGGAGTTTGGGCGGCATCTACACCGCCGTCGTCCACGGCGCCGGCCCGGCGCTGTGCGTGGCGTGGGACATGCCGTTCGTCACCGCGGACCTGCTGCGCGCGCTGGTCCGGGACGCTGACGGGTACGACGCCTTTCTACCGGAGAGCGATTCGCGCCGCGGGCTCGAGCCGCTGTGCGCGGTGTACGGCCCCGCCTGCCGCCCGGCGATCGAGCGGCAGTTCGAGACCGGCGACCTCAAGGCGATCGGGTTTCACGACCGGGTGCGCGTGGGCCGGCTGTCGCTCGAGCGCGTCCGGACATTCGGCGACCCCGAAGAGCTGTTCTTCAACGTGAACCGGCCCGACGACCTGGAGCGGGCGGAGGCGGTGTGGCGGCGACACGGATGATCTCGATTGTCGGCAAGAAGAACGCGGGCAAGACCACGCTGCTCGTGGCGCTCGCCGCGGAGCTCGCGCGCCGCAAGTTCCGGGTGATGACACTGAAGCACGGCACCCACGCCGCCGACATGGACCAAAAGGGGAAGGACACGTGGCGCCACTGGCACGAGGGGAAGGCCGAGCGCGTCCTGCTCGAGGCGCCGGGCCAGCGGGTGCTGTTCGAGCGGACCCAGGTGGAATCCGACCCGTTCACGCTCGCGAAGCGCTACCTCGACGGCGCGGACATCATCCTGGTGGAAGGCTTCTCGGCGCACCCCTTGCCGAAGATCGAGGTGTATCGCCTGGCGTGCGGCGATCAGCCGCTGTTCGACGCGGAGCGCCCCGAGGCTGGCGACTGGGTCGCGATAGTGACCGACAACCAGAAGTACCGGGGCCCGTTCCCCGTGTTCCGCTTCACCGACACGGCCTGGCTCGTGACGCTCGCCAACCTCGCGTGGGACCGCGCCAAGATCCTGGCCCCGTAACCATGCTCTCGCCCGTCGAGGCGGTGCAGCTGATCCTCGAGCACGTGCGACCGCTCGCCGCGGCCCGCGGCTCGCTGCGGGACGCGCTCGACCTCGTCCTGGTTGAGGACGTCGCGAGCCCCATCGATCTCCCCGCCTGGGATAACTCCGCGATGGACGGCTACGCGGTGCGCGCCGCGGACCTCCCCGCGCCGGGGGTGGAGTTGCGCGTGATCGAGACGGTGCCTGCGGGGCGGTTCCCCGAGAAGACCGTGGGCGCGGGGGAGGCCGCGCGGATCTTCACGGGCGCGCCACTCCCCGCGGGCGCGGACTCGGTGATCCGGCAGGAGGACACCGAGCCGCGCCACGGGTCCGCCGTCGCCGTGATGAACCTCCGCGACGCGGGGCACAACGTCCGCCGCCGCGGCGAGGACATCCGCAAAGGACAGGTCGTGCTCACCGCCGGCACCACGCTCGGCCCCGCTCAGCTCGGCGTGTTGGCGTCGATCGCGCACGGCGAGCCGCTCGTCATCCGGGCCCCGCGCGTCGCCTTTCTCGGCTCGGGCGACGAGATCGTGGACCTCGACCGCCGCGACGAGATCCTCGCCGGGAAGAAGATCGCGACCTCAAATTCCTACACCCTCTTCGGGATGATCCGCCGCGCCGGCGCCGTCCCGCTCGATTGCGGCGTGGCTCAGGATACCAAAGAAAGCCTGCGCGAGCACTTCGCCCGTGCCCGTGACGCCGACCTGCTCGTCACCACCGCGGGGGTGAGCGTGGGCGAGCACGATCTCGTGCGCGAGGTACTCGCGGAGCTGGGCTGCGACATGAAATTGTGGCGCATCCGCATGCGGCCGGGCGCGCCGCTCGGCTTCGGGCTGCTCGGCGGGAAGCCGTGGATCGGCCTGCCGGGCAACCCGGTGAGCACGATGTGCACTTTCGAGCTGTTCGTGCGCCCGGCGATCCGCCGCCTCGCCGGCCACCCACTCCCCTTCCGCCGCGCCGTGCCGGTCAGAGTGGGCGAGGCCATCACCTTGGGCCCGAGGCTGCGGCACTTTCTGCGGGCCGTGGTGGCGCCAGAAGGACCGGATGGCGCGATGACGGCCCGGTTGACTGGGCCCCAGGGTTCAGGCATTCTCACGAGCATGGCCCGCGCCAACGCCCTGCTGATCGTCCCGGAGGACCGCCCGACTGTGGCCGCGGGCGAGACGTTGCACGCCATCTTGCTGGACGACCCCCACCACGTGGCCGAGCCCCCGTTTTGACATGGCACAGCTGACTCCGGTGCGGCGCCGGCTGATCACCCTGGGAGGCGCGTTGGTGCTGACGCTGGGTATCTACTGGGCCAACATCACCACGCCGCCGGCGGTGAAGCTGGGGCTGTTCTATCTCGTCCCGATCCTGATTGCCACCTGGTTCGAGGGGCTGGGCTGGGGCGTCGTGTTCGTCGCCGCGAGCACCGCGCTGCGGATGGACGTCGAGCTGGAGCAGCAGGCCGACTCGAGCCTCCCGATCTCGCTGGTCAACCAGGCCTCGTTCGCCATGGTGGCTGGGATCACGATGTTCGCGTTCCAGCACATGAAGCGTACCCAGATGGCGCTGCACACGATGGCGACGCACGACCCGCTCACGCGCGTCCTCAACGCCCGCGCGTTCAGTCAGCGGGTTACCCAGGAGCTGGAGCGCATCAAGCGGTACAAACGGCCGCTGTCGGTGCTGTACCTCGACCTCGACAACTTCAAGACGCTGAACGACACCCTCGGCCACCAAACGGGGGACGCGGTGCTCCGGCTCGTGGCTGACGCGATGCGCCAGGCGGTGCGGCAGGCCGACGTGGTGGGGCGCCTGGGTGGCGACGAGTTCGCCGTGCTGATGCCCGAGACCGACGGCCCGCTTGCCGATGCCGCCGCCACCCGCCTTGCCACGAGCCTGCGCAACGCCTTCAACAGCACGCCGCCCGTGACAGCCAGCATCGGCGTCGTTTCGGTCCTGGACGCTGACACCGACAGCGACAAGGTTCTGGGTACGGCCGACCGGGCGATGTACGAGGCCAAACGGGCGGGCAAGGATCGGGTGGTGAAGGTGGCGCTGTAAACGTGGCGTCTTGGCGTCGTACCACTCACACTCAGATCCACCCCGTGAGACAAATACTCACCCTTGCCCTCGTCCTCCTCCCGTCGGTGCTCGCTGCCCAGACCCCGCTCCGCACCTATTCCGACGCCTTCATCCAGCGCTACGACCGCACCGCGCCCAAGGTCGACTACACCGTCACCGTGAAAGAGGGCGACCGCTCGGCCTACTTCGTGGAGCTCGGAATCGCCAACGCCCCGAACCCGGCCCGGCTCGTAATCCCGGAGTGGGCGCCGGGCGCCTACCGCCGGCTCCAGTCAGCGCAAAACATCACGGACGTGGCCGCGTTCACCGCGGCGGGGGAGCCACTCGCGGTCACGCCCGATTCCCTGAACGGCTGGACCGTGGACACCAAGGGGGCCGCCACGGTCGTGGTGCGCTACGCCGCCTCTGATCGCCGCCCGGCCGGGTTTTGGACCCGGGCTAATAACCGCTGGTTCCTCCTCCCCACGTCGGGGTTGATCGACGGCCCCCGAACCTTCATGTACCTGGATGGCTGGAAGCTCACGCCGGCGCATGTGCGGTTCCACCTGCCGCCGGGGTGGCGGATCGCGACTGGCCTCATCCCCACGACCGACAGCACCGTCTACTGGGCGCCGAGCTACGACGTGCTGATCGACTCGCCGGTGCTCGTGGGCCAGTTCGTCACGCATCACTTCACGGCCGGCGGGGTGCCGCACCGCGCCGTGATGGACCTGAACGGGGACTCCGCCCGTTACGACGCAGGCGCGTTCGTGGACATGCTGCGGAAGATCTGCGAGACCACGATCGAGATCTTCGGCACCGCGCCGTACACGGACTACACGTTCATCTTCACCGGCGCCGGCGGGGGGCTCGAGCACCTGAACTCGACGACGATCGGCATCGACCCTGCCCGGCTGGCGCGGGATCCGACCTACCGCCGGGAGACGACCGCCCACGAGTTCTTCCACACCTGGAACGTGAAGCGCATCCGTCCCGCGGAGCTGGGGCCGTTCGACTACACCCGCCCCGTCCGCACCCTCGGCCTGTGGCTCTCCGAGGGGGTCACCGACTACTACGCCGACCTGATCCTCGTGCGCGCGGGGCTCGACTCCGTCCGGGAGTTCGAGCGGAAGATCGGCAGTGCCATCACCAGCCACCGCGGTAACCCGGGACGGCTCACGATCTCCCCGGAGCGAGCCTCGTGGACCACGTGGGATGAGCCGCAGGTGAACGGCGGCCAGAGCATCTCCTATTATCTCCAGGGCCAGCTGCTGGGACTCTTGCTCGACCTCACGATCCGCGACTCCACCGACAACCGGAAGTCGTTGGACGACGTGATGCGCTACCTCTTCGACCACTACGCCGGCGAGCGCGGCTTCACGAGCGAGGACGTGCTCAACGCCGTGCTTGCCGAGACGGGGCTCGACTTGCAGGTGTTCTGGGGCAAGTACGTCAGCGGCACCGCGGAGATCCCCTGGAACGAGTTTCTCGCGAAGGCGGGGTGGTGGGTGGACTTCACGCCGGCGCCCGGTCCCGACCTCCGGCTCCGCGCCACGAACCCGACCGTCCAGGGCGCGCTCCCCCGGGCCGTGATGACGCCGGGGAGCGCCGCCGCGCGCGCCGGCCTGCGAGCGGGGGACGAGCTGGCGGAGATCAACGGCCGCCCGATCACCACCGTCGCCGAGGTGGCGCTGGCACTCCGGGGTCTCCAGATCGGCGACAGCGTGACGATCCACGCGGTGCGCGACGGCGCACCGTTCACCGTACGGTACCGTGTCCCCAGGTACACGGACGTGGCTGGACGGCTACGGGACCTCCCCGCCCTCAGCGAGAGAATGCGGCGCATCCGCGCCGGCATCGTTACGGGCCGCTAATGGAATACGCCGGCAAGGTCCTGCAGGATCTCTTGTTGGTTTTTACGTCGGTCCTCTTCATTGTGGACCCGCTCGCCGTGGTGCCGAGCTTTCTCGCGATGACGGAGCG
>JACOVF010000101.1 GCA_016177465.1 Gemmatimonadota bacterium | reverse complement strand
CTCGTGCCCCGGGCGGTTGAACAGCGCCGCGAGCTGCGCCTCGGCGATCGCCATCCCCACCGCGTTCCCCGTCCCCTGGCCGAGCGGCCCCGTGGTCGCCTCGACGCCCGGCGTCAGGCCGTATTCCGGGTGCCCGGGCGTCCGGCTCCCCCACTGGCGAAAGTGCTTGATCTCCTCGAGCGGCAGCTCGTAGCCCGTGAGATAGAGCAGGGAATACATCAACACACAGGCGTGGCCGGCGGACAGCACGAAGCGGTCGCGGTCCGGCCACTCGGGATTCGCCGGGTTGTACTTGAGGTGGCGCGTCCACAGCACGTAGCCCAGCGGCGCGAGCGCCATCGCCGTCCCCGGATGCCCCGAGTCGGCCTGTTGCACCGCGTCCATCGCGAGGGCGCGGATCGTGTTGATGCAGAGCTGGTCGAGGGCGGTCGTGCCGGGCGCCGCCGTGACGGCTTCGGGCATTCCCTAGTCTCCGGGATCTACGGTCACAGCAGACCGGACTTGGCCGCCTGCCACAGCTTGGAGAGGCGGTCGAACCCGTCCACGAGCAGATCGACCTGCTGCGGGCTCGGGCTCGCTTTGGCGGCGGTCAGGAGCTCCGCGCAGATCCGCCCCATCTCCTTGCGGCCCTGCTTGGCGGACTCCGCGGCGATCTGCTCGAGGATGCCGACGATCTGGGCGCGCACGCCCGCGTCATCGGGGACCTGCCAGAGGTATTCGGCGGAGGACTTGCCATCGGCGCACAGCTTGCCGAGGGCGTCCATCAGCGGAGGTCGGGAGCGGCGCGGGTCCATGGTGGGTGTAATCTAACTGCGGGTGGTAAGGCGGAAGGGTGGTAAGCAAGACCTACCGCCTTTCCTCCGCCGTATCTAGCTTGCCAGTCCCAATGCTCGTGACGCTACTGCTTCTGACCCAGGTGCGGATCCTGCCGCCCGATTCCGGCGAAGTCCACCTGCGCGACATCCGGCAGCTCACCTTCGGCGGCCAGAACGCCGAGGCGTATTTCTCCCGCTCCGGCCGCCAGATCATTTTCCAGCGTCAGGAGGCGGACACGGGCTGCGACCAGCAGTTCATCATCAACGTGGACGGCACTGGACTGGTCCGGGTGTCGAATGGGCTGGGGCGGACCACCTGCGGCTATTTCTTTGCCGACGACCGCAGGATCTTTTACGCCTCGACCGAGCACGTGAGCCCGACCTGCCCGCCGCGCCCTGACTACTCCAGGGGCTACGTCTGGGCGCTGTACGATTACGACATCTACACGGCGAACGCGGACGGCTCCGACCGGCGCCGCATCACGGACAACCCCCGCTACGACGCCGAGGGCACCCTGTCGCCCGACGGCACGCGGATCGTGTTCACGTCGCTGCGGGACGGCGACCTCGACATCTACACGATGAACGTGGACGGGTCGGACGTGCGCCGCCTCACCCACACCCTGGGCTACGACGGTGGGCCGTTTTTCTCCCCCGACGGCGAGCGGATCGTCTACCGGGCCTACCATCCGGCGACGGCGCAGGACTCGGCCGACTACCGCGACCTGATCGCCCAGCATCTGGTCCGTCCCACCCGCATGGAGGTTTGGGTGATGAACGCCGACGGCACGAACCAGCGTCAAGTGACGAACCTGGGCGGCGCCAACTTCGCGCCGTTCTTTCACCCCGACGGCCGCCGTATCATCTTCGCCTCGAACCACCGGGCCCCGCGCTCGCGCAACTTCGACCTCTATCTGGTCAACTCGGATGGCACCGGCCTCGGGCAGGTGACGACGAGCCCGGAGTTCGACGCCTTTCCGATGTTTTCTCCGGACGGCAAGAAACTGGTCTGGGCGTCGAACCGTCGCGGGGCCGTGCCCGGTGAGACCAACATCTTCGTCGCGGACTGGGTGGAGCATCCGTGAGAAAGCAGCAGGGCCAGCAGGAGAAGAAGAAGCCGACCCTCAAGGAAGAGGCGCAGAGCTGGGCGAAGGCCGGCCTCGTCGCCTTCATTATCTGGCTGTTTCTGCGCTCCTACTTCGTGGAGGCGTTCCGTATCCCCAGCCCGAGCATGGAGAACACCCTGCTCGTGGGCGACTTCCTGTTCGTGAACAAGATGGCGTTCGGGGGCGAGTTCGAGATCCCGTTCGTTGGCACCCGGTTCCTGCGGGTGCCGGGGTACAGCGAGGCGCATCACGACCAAGTGGTGATCTTCCGCTCGGTCGAGGACTCGACGCCGAACCTGAATATCGTGAAGCGGATCATCGGCGAGCCGGGTGACACGCTGCAACTGATCCGTGACACGGTGTATCGCAACGGCCAGCTACTCCCGGAGCCCTACGCCCTCCACCTCGCCGGGGCCCCCGTCCCCGACGATCCGTTCCGCCTGCAACAATTCCGTGCCTGGCAGCTGGTCCACTACGTGGGGCGCGACCCCGCGGGCTACCATCCGACGAGCCACGACTGGGGGCCGATCGTAGTGCCCCCCGGGTATTATTTCATGATGGGGGACAACCGCGACGAGTCGTACGACAGCCGCTACTGGGGCTTCCTGCCGAGGGAGCACGTCGTGGGGCGGCCGCTGTTCATTTACATGAGCGTTGCTACGCGCCCCTTTCGCATCCGCTGGAACCGGCTGCTGCGACATCCGTCCTGAGACGCTCGCCTCACCACGGGGGCGGATCGCCACCCCTCGCGCCCCTTTGCCGGACCCGTATATTGGCACCCCAACGCCATGCGGGGGCTCCGAGTGCAATTCCTGAAGCGTGCTACGGGTGAGGGCTTCATCGCGGGGCTCATTGGAGCCGGAGGCGTCGCCCTCTGGTTCCTGATCGTGGACACCATCGGTGGGCGGCCGTTCTATACCCCCGCGATGCTCGGCTCGGCCGTGTTCTGGGGGCTGAGCGATCCCGCGGCGGTACAGATCGCGTTCCCCACGGTCATCGGCTACACGATGATCCACGTGATCGCGTTCTGGGTCGTCGGGACGATCGCCGCGATGCTGGCGGCGCTGGTCGATCGGGTCCCCTCCACGCTGTTCCTGATCGTCGTCTTCTTCGCCGTCTTCGAAGTCGGCTTCTACATCATCGTGGCCACGCTGGCCCAGCCGCTGCTCGGCGCGCTGGCGTGGACGAACGTCGCCATCGGCAACCTGCTTTCCGCGGTCGGCATGGGCTACTACCTGCTCCGCGTCCACCCGCATATCCGTGAAGCGTTCGCGGCCCATCCGCTCGGCGAAACCGAAGAAGGTGAATAGCGTCTAGCGGAGCATCCGGGAGCCCGGTTCGCCGACCACGTACCGGAACGTGACGCACCCCGGCTCGGGCCCGGGGCAGTAGTAGCTTAGGAACTCCAGCTTGGCGTACCGCCCGTCCCGCGAGTGGATCGCGTAGGTCAACGGCTTCGGGCGGAGCAAGTGCGAGAACATGCTGTAGCGATACCATCGCGTGATGGCCGGATTCGACGTGTCCCGGGTGAAGGCCGTGGGCGCGTAGCCGTCGGGCGGCGCTTCGCGCAGGGCCTCGAAGGTCACCGTATCGAGGCGGAGTGCTTCGCCGGCCACGATCACGTGGAACCGCCGCACGGCGAGATCCCACCCCGCCGTGTCGGGCGGGGTGAGCGGGCCGCGCGCGAAGTCGAAGAAGCGCCACTGGCCGGGGTCGCGCGCGTCGATGGTCACGGTGTCCTCCACGAGCGCGGCCGGCGGAGACCGCGGGGCTGGGGGGAGCGCGTAGGTCGGCACCCGTCGGGGGACGAGCGCGGTGACCACGAGGAAGGCCATCACGACCGCAAACAGTATGGCGATGATGGTCAGGGGAAGCGGCAGCCGCATGCGTCGATGCGACTAATATGAGGGGCCGGTGAGCTTTCGCACGTATCGGGACGTGACGGGACCGGACGCGTCGCGCGTCCTGGACCAGGTGGGCGCGCAGCGCGCCCGGGTCCGCGACCGACTCGCTACCGTGCGGCGCGTGGTCGCGGTGATGAGCGGGAAGGGGGGCGTCGGCAAGAGCTTCGTGACCGCCGCGCTGGCCCGGCTCGGGGCGGCGCGCTGGCTGGAGCGGGTGGGCGTGTTGGACGCGGACCTGCGCAGCCCGACGGTGGCGCGGCTGCTCGGCGCGGCGGGCCCGCTCCGCGTGACGGACGCGGGCGTGCACCCGGCGGTGGGCGCGGCGGGCGTGCGCGTGATCTCGACGGAGTTCCTGCTGGAAACCGGGCGGCCGCTCGCGTGGCGCGAGCCCGAGGCCGAACAGTTCGTGTGGCGGGGCACGCTCGAAGTGGGGGTCCTGCGGGAGTTCCTGGGCGACGTGTGGTGGGGCGACCTCGAGCTGCTGCTCGTGGATCTCCCGCCCGGGGCGGACGGGGTCGCAGACCTGCGGGATCTCGTTCCCGAGATGACCGGGGCCCTGGGCGTGACGATCCCCACGGACGAGGCGCGCCAGTCGGTGGCGCGCGCCCTACGCGCCGCAACCGAAGCGGGCATCCGGCTCCTTGGCATCATTGAGAACATGGCCGGCTACCAGTGCGGCGAGTGCGGGCGCCCGGGCCCCCTCTTCCCCGGGGACGCCGGCCCGGCCCTCGCCGCGGAATTCGGCGTCCCGCTTCTCGCCCGCATCCCCTTCCTGGCGGGGGCTCACGAGCCGGTGTTCGAGGCAGACGCGCAGGCGCGGGTGTTCGAGGTGCTCGGGTGAAATTCCTCTGCGTGGACTGCGACGAGCAGATGCAGTTCGCGGAGCGGCAGGAGCCGGGGGACGGCACCTTCGCGGCGGCATTCCGGTGCCCGGGTTGCGGCCGCTCGGTCGCGCTGCTGGCGAATCCCTTCGAGACCCGGCTCGTGAGCTCGCTCGGCGTGAAGATCGGCGGGCGCACGCTCGACGCCCAACCCCTCGAGCAGGTTCGCGCGACGGTGCGCGGGCGGGAGGATGCGTTCGTTGACGACGGGAACCGGGAAGCGGGAAGCGGGGAGCGCCCCACCCCCGCCTGGTCCCCTGATGCGAAGGAGCGCCTCGCGCGCGTCCCGGGGTTCGTGCGGGGCATGGTGAAGCGGATCTACGCGGACTATGCCGCCGAGCGCGGGATCGCGGAGATCACGCCCGCGGTGATGGACCGGGCGCGCAGCGAGCTGGGACTGGAGGAGATGTGACGTGGCGGCGGATGCGGAATGGGTGGTGGGCGATCTCCGGATCCGCATCGACGCGACGCTGTGCGTGGCGTTCGGGGAGTGCGTCACCATCGCCCCGGAAGCGTTTCGTCTGAACGATGACGGCGTGGCCGTGTTCGTCGAGCCGCACCGGGTGGAGCGGGGGCGGCTGTTGGCCGCCTGCGCCGCGTGCCCCGTCGACGCCGTGATGGTCTGGGACGCGCAAGGGAACCGCCTGGTGCCGTGAGCCTGCAAGGAGCGAGTCATGTACCGTGAAGTGTTCGTTCCGGTCGACAACTCCGCCCACTCCGACTGGGCCGTCGAGCGCGCCATCGAGCTGTGCGCGGCACAAGGGCAGGAGAAGGGACGGCTCACCGGCAGCCACGTCTACGCCGCCCGGCTCCACGACATCCGGTTTCGCCAGCTCGAGACCGGCCTGCCCGCGAAGTTCCAGACCCCGGAAGAGATCAAGCGCCAGCGCAAGGTCCACGACAAGCTGATCGAAAAGGGCCTGCAGCTCATCTCCGACTCGTTCCTCGACCAGGTCGAGAAGCGGTGCGCCGCCCGCGGGGTGCCGCTGCGCCGCCAGCTCCTCGAGGGGATCAACTACGAGGAGCTCGTCAAGGAGATGAACCGCGGCGCGGGGCAGCTGCCGAGCCTGATCGGCTTCGACCCGAACATCGCGGCCAACTACGACGGGGGGGACAGGGTCCGCAGCGACGTGCGGCTCGGCGCCGACGGCCGCATCGTCGGCGAGGACGAAGCGCAGGCCGACAAGGTGGCGGGAGCTTCCGGCCGGCAGTACGACCTCATGGTCATCGGGGCCCACGGGATCGGGCGCCAGACCTATTCGCAGCTCGGCGGCGTCGTGGCACGGGTGGCGCGCGGCGTCGAGAAAGACCTCCTCGTCGTGCGCGACGGGAAGCCGCTCGCCGATGGGAAGTTCCTCGTGTGCGTCGACGGGTCGTCGTACAGCTACCGGGCGATGCGGATGGGCCTGGAGCTCGCACGGCAGTTCCAGGCGACGCTCTACGTGTGCAGCGCGTTCGACGTCGAGTACCACCACGCGGTGTTCGGCAACATCAAGGACGTCCTCTCCGAGCGCGCCTCCAAGGTCTTCAAGTTCGAGGAGCAGGAGGCGCTCCACAACAACATCATCGACAAGGGGTTACTGAAGCTGTCTCAAGCGAACCTGAAGCGCGCCGAGGTGATGGCCCAAGAGTTCTCCGACGTGCCGCTCGTCACCCAGATCCTCATCGGCAAGCCATTCCAGGTCATCCTGCAGTGGGCGGAGGAGATCCAGCCGAGCCTCCTCATCCTCGGCCGGCACGGCGGGCACCGCATCACCGGGACGGAGATCGGCTCGCAGGCGGAGAACCTGCTGCGGCTCGCGCCCTGCAACGTGCTGGTGACCGGTACTGCCGGCATCCGGCCGGAGGACATCCCCTGGATCGAGGAGGACGGAGTGGCCGGGCTGCCGTGGGCGCCGGACGCCGAGGTCCGCATCCTGCGGGTCCCGCCCTTCGCGCAGGGGATCGCCCGGCGCGCCGTGGAGGAGTACGTGGTGGAGCGCGGCGGGGACACGGTCACGAACCGCTGGCTCGACGAGGCCATCGGGAAGCTCCTGCCCACGCACATGCAGCTGATCATGGGCATCGGGGACGCCGAGGAAGTCGTGCGCGCCGAGCTCAAGGCCGAGGAGCAGATGGCGAAGACGCTCGTGCTTGGCAGCGACGACGACGCCGAGCCGGCCGGGGCGATGGTCGAGGTGAAGTGTCCGGTCCCGCCCTACCACACGACCACGCGCCCGCGCACGGCGGCCGATCCGCCGGTGTGGACTGGGGAGGCGTTCGAGCGGCTGAAAGCGGTGCCCCTGATCGCGCGGCCGCTCGCCCGCGGCACAGTGGAGCGGTTTGCCCGGAACCACGATCTCTGGCGCATCACCACGCGCGTGATGGACGAGAACAAGCAGGCGATGATCGCGGCGGACGAGTTCGACGCCGAGACGATGATGGGGATGTTCCGCGAGCTGCGCGCCCGGCAGATTCGCGCCGAGGCGGAAGGGCGGGACGCGCTCTCGCCCGAGCTGCGGCAGTTCATCGAGGAAGCGAAGGCCGCGGGCGTGACGCGCTGTCCGATCCGGGACATCGAGGAGAAGATGTCCGCCTGTCCCGTGGACTTCAAAACCCTGACGCCCGCGGCGGCCAAGGCGGCGCTCGAGGGGGTGCTGCGGCAGGACGCGGAGCCGGCCGGCGGGAGCGATTAGCGGGCGGAGTCCT
>JACOVF010000105.1 GCA_016177465.1 Gemmatimonadota bacterium | reverse complement strand
GCGACGCACTGATGCACGCCATCGCCCGCGACCTGAAGGCGAGCATCGAGTACGGACTCGCGCATCGCGCCGAGGCGCTCACCCACGCAACGGGCTTCAGCCGGGGCCTGACTCACGCCGACACCGACCGGTTCGTCGGGATGTACGTCAACGACTTCACGGTGGATTACGGCCCCGCGGGACGCCGGGCGGTGGCCGAACTGTTTGGCCGGGCCCACCGGGCCGGCCTCCTGCCTCAGCCCCTCGACTTAACGTTCATCTCCGCAACTCCTTAAACGGCTGGCGCGGCAGGCCGGGGGGAGCCATCTTCACCATAGCCTCCCAAGGAGTCCCGCGTGGCCGACATACCGGGTCCGGTCTCGGTGCTCGTGGTGGATGACGAGGAGCCGATCCGCAACGCGCTGAAGAAATTCCTCGTTCAGCAGCAGTTCGAGGTGTACGCCGCGGGCTCGGGCGACGAGGCGTTGCAGCAGCTGCAGCGACACAAGATCGCCTTGATGCTGTGCGACATCCGCATGCCGGGCACCAGCGGCATCGATCTCGTCCCCCAGGCCCTCGAGATCGAGCCGGAGCTCGCCATCCTGATGCTCACCGCCGTCAACGACGCCACCAGCGCCGCCCTCTGCATGCAGCGCGGGGCCCTCGACTACCTCACCAAGCCCATCGAGCTCGCCGACCTCGGCCGGGCAATCCAGCGCGCCCTCAAGCGGCGCGAGATGTTGCTCGAGAACCAGCAGCTCAATCGGTGGCTGAAGGAAGAGGTCACCACCCGCACCGCGGAGCTGCAGATCGAACGCCAGAAGCTCGAGCGCATCTCGGTGGCGACCCTCGAAGCCCTGGTCAATGCGCTGGAAGCTAAGGACCCCTATATGCGGGGGCATTCGGCCCGTGTCGCCGACTTCTCGGCCAGCCTTGCAGCGCAGCTCGGCCTCCCCGAGGAGGACGTGGAGTTGGTGCGCCACGCTGGGCGCCTGCACGACATCGGCAAGATCGGCACGCGAGAGGCCGTGATGAACAAGCAGGGACCGCTCACGCCGGAGGAGTTCGAGCACATCAAGCAGCACGTGATCATCGGCTCCCAAATCCTCTCGCCGCTCGCGCACCTCGGGAACATCATCGGCGCGGTGCGCACCCATCACGAGCGCTGGGACGGCAGCGGGTACCCCGACGGCCTGCGGGGTGAGGAGATCCCCGTCGGCGGGCGGATCATCGGCGCCGCCGAGGTTTACGACGCCCTCACGACCTCCCGCCCCTACCAGGAAAAGATGACGCCCGAGCAGGCAGTGGGGCGAATGGCGGACCTCGCCGGCACGGTGCTCGACCCGAAGGTGTACGACGCGCTGGCCATGATCGTGTCCCGGCGCCAGACGCTGGTCTTCCTGGATGAGGAGGTGGGGCCCGCCTGACGCGCGATCGCCTCGACGGCCGGACCCTACGGTTCACCTCGACGTAGCCCCTCGACGCTTCTCCTCGACGCCTTTGCGTATATGCTCGTCGCCCTGACCGGCGCCACCGGCTTCGTGGGCCGGCACATCGCCACGCTCCTGCTCAAGCGGGGCCACCGGGTCCGCGCGCTGGTCCGCGACCCCGGGCGCGCGCCGCTTCCCGCCGGGACGACGCTCGAGTGGATTCGGGGCGCTCTCGCCGACCGCGGCGCCCTCCAGGCGCTGCTGGCAGGCGCCGACGCCGTGGTGCATCTGGTCGGGATCATCGCCGAGCGGGGAACCGCCACGTTCGCCGCCGTGCACGTGGACGGCACGCGCAGCCTGGTCGAAGCCGCGCAGGCGGAGGGAGTGCGGCGGTTCGTGTACATGAGCGCCGTCGGCGCCCGCGACGAGGTTGGGGCGACGCTGTACCACCGTACCAAGGCGCGGGCCGAGGCGATCGTACGGGCGTCGGGCTTAGCGGCCGCCGTATTCCGGCCGTCGATCATCAGCGGCCCTGAGAACGTGCCGATCCGCCTGCTGGCCCGCCTGCATCGCCTGCTCCCCGCCGTCCCGGTGTTCGGCGACGGCTCGTTCCCCACGCAGCCGGTGTGGATCGGGGACGTTGCGCTCGCGTTCGCCCTCGCGGCCGAGCGGCCGGCGTTCACAGGCGACTACGAGCTGGGTGGACCGGATCGCCTCACCTACGTGGAGTTCGTGCGCGCCATCGGCCGCGCCAGCGGGCAACCCCGGCCGCTGGTCCACGTCCCGCTCAGTCTGATGCGGGTCGCCGCACGCGCCTGCGATGTCGTGCCCGGCGCCCCGATCACGAGCGACCAGCTACAGATGCTCGTCGAAGGCAGCGCCACACCGGCCAACGCAATCACCTCGGTGTTCGGGCTCGCCCCCCTGCCCTTCGAAGCAGGACTACGTCGCTATCTGGGGGAAGCGGGAAGAGGGAAGGGGGAAGGGTAAGGCCAGTGCTCACCCTGCTGCTGCTCCTGCAGGGCATCCCCGACGCTCGGCTGGTGCGGGCGGACATCGTGTTCGACGCCCGCGCGACGGTCGCGGATTTCAAGGGAAAGACGCACGCCGCCGCCGGCGCGCTGAGCGGAGGCGCGGGCCTCCGCGACGTACGGGGATGGGTCGAGGTGCGCTGGAGGGACATCGACACCCGGAACGGCACCCGGAAACGGCACATGCTCGAAACGGTGGACGAGGCGCGCTATCCCACCATCCGGCTCGAGCTGTGTGAGGTGGTCTCCAGCGCGGAG
>JACOVF010000106.1 GCA_016177465.1 Gemmatimonadota bacterium | reverse complement strand
CGCAGAACGCCCTGGGGCTCATCGGCGAGTACGACCTCGTGGTGGACGGCACCGACAACTTCGCCACCCGCTACCTGGTGAACGATGCCTGCGTGCTGCTCGGGAAGCCGAACGTGTACGGCAGCATCTTCCGGTTCGAGGGGCAGGCCTCGGTGTTCGCGACGGCGGAGGGCCCGTGCTACCGCTGCCTCTATCCGGCGCCACCGCCGCCGGGACTGGTACCGAGCTGTGCCGAGGGCGGGGTGTTCGGTGTGCTCCCAGGGCTGGTGGGAGTGATCCAGGCGAGCGAGGCGATCAAGCTGATCCTGGGCGTGGGACGGCCGCTCATCGGCCGGCTGCTCCTGGTGGACGCGCTCGGCATGGAGTTCCGCACCATGAAGCTCCGGCGAGATCCGGCGTGCCCGGCGTGCGGCACGCGGGAGATCCGGGAGTTGATCGATTTCGAGGCGTTCTGCGGGATTCGGCCGGGTCCTGGCGGGGACGTGGGCGTCGCCGAGATCGCCCCGGCGGCGCTCGCGGAGCGGCTGCGGTCCGGCGACGATTTCGATCTCCTCGATGTGCGCGAGCCGCATGAGTGGGCGATCGCGCGCCTGCCGCAGGCGCGGCTCGTCCCACTCGGCACGCTCCCCGAGGCGCTCGCGTCCCTCGACCGGAACCGCGAGGTTGTCGTGTACTGCAAGGCGGGCGTGCGCGGCGCGAAGGCGGTCCGGCAGCTCAGGGCTGCGGGGTTCCGCCGCGTGTCGAACCTGGCAGGCGGCATCCTGCGCTGGAGCGTGGAGGTGGATCATCGCGTCCCCCGGTACTGAGCGGCGTCGAGATTTGGTCCTGCTCGCAAAGATTGGGTGATGCCGCTCGCGCCCGTCGGTGCTAGCGTGGGCGGGTGGAGCATGAGTCGTTGGTCATCGTGTTGAGCGCGGGCGGCTCCCCGCTCGCGGGCGACAGCCTGGACACGCTCATCGGGACGTCGATCACCTGGGTGCGGGTCGAGCGGGAGGGGAGCGCCGCCTGTCTCGCCGCCCGGGTCCGGCATCGCGACCGGCCGGAGGAATTCCGCTGCCGGGTGCGGCGGTGGGGAGCAGCCCAGGGGTGGGCGGTGACCGTTGCGCCGTGCGAGCCGCTTCGCTAAAGTAAATCCCATGCATCACTTGGGGGCTCCGCTGGCCGGTCCGGGCGCGAACGCCGCGCCGCCGCCGGAGGTACCCCCGGAACGGCGGCGGTCCAGAGTTGCTCGCTGGCTCGACAGCTGGCTGCGCTCCGTTGGACTGGCATTCATTCTGTTCCTCGTCATCAAGACGTTCCTCGTCGAAGCATTTCAGATTCCCTCGGGCAGTATGGAGCACACCCTGCTCGCGGGCGACTTCCTGTTCGTCAACAAGGCGGTGTATGGGGCGCAGATTCCCGGCACCAACGCCCGGCTTCCTGCATTCGGCGAGCCGCAGCGCGGGGACGTGATCGTATTCGAGTATCCGCGGGATCCGTCACTCAGCTACGTGAAGCGGGTGGTGGGCGTCGCGGGCGATACCGTCGAGATGCGGGACGGCGACCTGGTCGTAAACGGTGAGCCGCAGGCCGAGCCGTACGTGCAGCGGGTCGATCCGTGGCACGACGTGTCCGAGCCCGCGTTCAACTGGCAGCGGCCGTATCTGGTGACGCCGTCCCCCGAACTGCGGCGGCGGTATCACCCGACGCGCGACGCCTGGGGGCCGCTAGTGGTGCCGCCCGACAAGTACTTCGTCCTGGGCGACAACCGCGACAGTTCGGCGGATTCTCGCTATTGGGGCTTCGTGGACAAAGGGGCCGTGAAGGGACGGCCCCTGCTCGTCTACTTTAGCTACGACCGGGGGACGCGCGATCCGCTCCCCTGGCTGACCGATATTCGGTGGAGACGGCTGGGCTCACTTGTCCGCTGAGGGAGGAGTGACCATCCCATGCAACTGAACGCGGCGAAACGGGCATCGTTTGACGAGGGGTCCTTGGATCAGTATCTGCGCGAAATCAGCCAGTACCCCTTGATCACCCGCGAAGAGGAAGTCACGCTCGCCCAGCGGATCAAGCAGAGCGACGCGGAAGCCCTCGACAAGCTGGTGCGCTCGAACCTGCGCTTCGTCGTCTCGGTGGCCAAGAAGTACCAGAACCAGGGCGTCTCGCTCTCCGACCTGATCAATGAAGGCAACCTGGGCCTGATCCGCGCCGCGCACAAGTTCGACGAGACCAAGGGGATCAAGTTCATCTCGTACGCCGTGTGGTGGATCCGGCAGGCGATCCTCCAGGCCCTGGCCGAGCAGTCGCGCATCGTGCGCGTACCGCTCAACCGGGCCGGCACCCTCCACCGCATCGGCAAACGTTCCTCGGCGCTGCTCCAGGAGTTGGGTCGTGAGCCCACCGTCGAGGAGATCGCCGAGGGGATGGACATCTCGGAAGAGGAGGTCGCCAAGACCCTGTCAATCTCCCAGGCCCATCTCTCCCTCGACGCACCGCTCACCCCGGGGGAGGACAACAAGCTTCTCGATTACCTCCCCGACACCCAGAACCCCGGGCCCGACGATGAGATCTTCGAGCACGCCCTCACCGAGTCGATCGAGGAGGTGCTCGCCACCCTCAAAGACCGCGAGGCCAAGATCCTGCGGCTCTACTTCGGGCTGGAGGGGCAGGAGCCGATGACCCTCGAGGAGATCGGCTCGCTGCTCGGCATCACGCGGGAGCGGGTGCGCCAGATCAAAGAAAAAGCCCTCGCCCGCCTGCGGCACGTGAGCCGCGCCCGAGCCCTGGAAAGCTTTCTGTTTTAGGTGGCCAGCCTCAGTTCCTTCGACGTTTCTACTGGCGCCGATCTCCAGGAAGTCGACAACGCTGTCAATCAAGCCACGAAAGAAGTCGCGCAGCGCTACGACTTCAAGGGGTCCAAAGCCTCCATCGCCTTCGACCGCGCCACCGCCACCCTCACGCTCGTGGCCGACGACGACTTCAAGATGAAAGCGCTGTTCGACGTGCTGCAGGGGAAGCTGATCAAGCGCGGCGTTCCCGTGAAGAATCTCGAGCTCGGCACCGTCACGCCGGCGGCGAACGACACCGTGCGCCGCGAGATCACGCTCACCCAGGGCATTCCCCAAGAGAAGGCCAAGGCCATCGTCAAGGCGATCAAGGACCGCAAGTTCAAGAAAGCCCAGGCCTCGATCCAAGGCGAGGAGATCCGGGTGCACTCGTCGTCCAAGGACGAGCTCCAGGAGGTGATCGCCTTCCTGCGGGGGCAAGACTGGGGCCTCGAGCTGAAGTTCGGGAACTACCGCGGATGAAGCTCGGCGTCATCTCCCTCGGCTGCGACAAGGCGACGGTCGATTCCGAGCGGCTGGTGGGGGAGCTGGTGGGCCACGGGGCCGTCGTAACGCAGGACTTGCCGCACGCCGACGTCATCCTCGTCAACACCTGCGGCTTCATCGACGCCGCCAAGCAGGAGTCGATCGACGCCATCCTCGGCGCCGCCAAGCTCAAGGCCGACGGCGAGGTGAAGGCCGTGGTGGCCGTGGGGTGCCTGGTCCAACGCTATAAGAAGGAACTGCAGGAGGAGATCCCCGAGGTGGATCTGTTCCTCGGCTTCTCCGATCTGCATCACCTGGTCCCAGAGCTGGTCGAGCGAGGGCTCATCGCGGATCCGGTCGCGGATCACCCCGGCGTGCGCCAATTCCTGGGCGACCAGCCGCACGTGCGCTACCTCAAGATCTCCGAGGGCTGCGACCACACCTGCGCCTTCTGCGCCATCCCACTGATGCGGGGCAAACACCGCTCCGAGCCGCTCGCGCGGCTGGTGCGCGAGGCGCAGGCGCTCGAGACGCAGGGGGCGAAGGAGATCAACCTCGTCGCTCAGGACCTGGGCCATTGGGGCCGTGATCTTGGCCTGCAGGGGCCGAAGCTCCCCGACCTCCTCGCGGCGCTGCTGCGCGAGACGGCAGTACCGTGGTACCGCCTGCTGTACGTCTACTCAGCCGGGATTACCGAGCGCCTCGTGGCGCTGATGGCGCGCGAGCCCCGAATCGTGCCCTACCTCGATATGCCGATCCAGCACGCCAGCGACCGGATGCTCGACCGGATGCGGCGCCCGGAGCGCAAACACTCCCTGCGGGAGAAGCTCGCCTGGCTGCGCGGCGCGATACCCGACCTCGCCGTGCGCACAACCTGCCTGGTCGGGTTCCCGGGAGAGACCGACGAGGATTTCCGCGCGCTGCTCGCCTTCCTCGAGGAGGCGCAGTTCGACCGCCTCGGCGCCTTCGCGTACTCCCCGCAGGAGGGCACTCGGGCGATGCAATACCCCGACGATGTGCCGGACGAGGTGAAGCGCGACCGGCTGGAGGAGCTGCTGGAGGTGCAGCGCGCGATCTCCGCCGAACGGCTCGGGCGGTTCGTGGGACGGGAGGTGCGGGTGCTCGTGGACCGCGTGGCGGACCCGCTGGACGAGGGGGCCACGCACGTGGGGCGGGTGCCGTGGCAGGCCGACGACGTGGACGGCGTCACCTACGTCACCCACGGCGGCTGGACGGCGGCGGGCCAGTTCGTGCCGGTGCGCCTCACCGACTGCGAGGATTACGACTTCCGGGCGGTCGCGCTGGCGTGAGCCGCTCGGCCGAGCTGTTCGACCGAGCGAAAGGGGTCATGCCCGGCGGAGTCAATTCGCCGGTGCGGGCGTTCCGCGCGGTGGGCGGGACGCCTTTTTTCGTAGCTCGGGCCGACGGCTGCCGCCTCACCGACGCCGACGGCAAGACGTACGTCGATTACGTCTGCTCCTGGGGTCCCTTGATCCTGGGTCACGCCCACCCCGCGGTGCTCGAAGCGATCCGTGCCGCCGCCGAGCGGGGGTGGACCTATGGCGCCCCGTGCGAGGCAGAGGTGGAGCTGGCGGAGTTGGTGCGCTGCCGGATGCCGAGCCTGGAGCTCGTGCGGTTCGTGAACAGCGGCACCGAGGCGACGATGACCGCGGTGCGGCTGGCCCGGGCGGCCACGAAGCGCGACCGGATGCTCAAGTTCGCGGGGTGCTACCACGGGCACGGCGACAGTTTTCTGGTGAAGGCCGGGAGCGGGGTGGCCACCCTTGGACTCCCCGACAGCCCAGGCATCCCGGCGGCGCTCGCCGAGCTCACGCTTACCGTGCCGTTCAACGACTTCGCGGCCGTCGAGGATGTATTCGCGCGCCGCGGCGGCGAGATCGCCGCGGTGATCGTCGAGCCGTACGTGGGGAATGCAGGGTTCATCGCGCCCGAGCCTGGGTTCCACCAGGCCGTACGTGCCCAGTGTGACCGCCACGGCGCGCTTCTGATCTTCGACGAAGTGATGACCGGTTTCCGCGTGGCACCGGGCGGGGCGCAGGAGCGGCTGGGAGTGCGGCCTGACCTGACCACCCTCGGCAAGATCATCGGCGGGGGGCTCCCGGTGGGCGCCTACGGTGGCCGGGCCGACCTGATGCGGATGATCGCCCCGGACGGCCCTGTCTACCAGGCGGGGACGCTGTCGGGAAACCCGCTCGCGATGACCGCGGGCCTCGCGACGCTGCGCGAGACCGAACGGGCCGGCTTCTACGAGACGCTGGAGCGGCGAACCGCCCGTCTCCTATCGGGTATCGAGGAGGCGGCGCGACGCCGCGGCACCCCCCTCTCGGCGGCGCACGCCGGCTCGATGTGGGGGGTGTATTTCACCACCGGCCCGGTCCGGAACTACAGCGACGCCAAGCGGGCCGACACGGCGCTATTCGCTCGCTGGCACCGGGCGGCCCTACGCCGCGGCGTGTTTCTCGCGCCGTCGGCGTTCGAGGCGGGATTTGTTTCGAGCGCACATGCCGACGACGATATCGTGTTCACCATCGAACAACTCGATGCGGCGCTGGGCGAAGCTCGGGCCGGCTAGCCTCCTCATCCTGGCGGCGCTGGGGTGCCCGCGCCCCCGGCCGCAGCCGGTCGGTCCCGAGCCGGAGCTGCGGATCGGGCTGGCGATCGAGCGGCGGGAGGTCGCGCTCGGTGGGGACGGGGAGCTGTTCCTCACCGACGACGGCAACGGCCAGCCGGTCGGGCACATCCCCGCCGGGACCACCTGGACCGTCGTGGCGGACTCCGGGGCGCTCCGGGTCGAGCCGCCCGACGGCACGCGTAGCGAGCCGCACCGCGGGATCTCCGCGGTGAACGTGACCGAGGGCCGCTTCGCGATGGTCAACGGCCGCCGCTATCGGGGCCGGATCAACGTGATCCGGGGGACGGGTGGCCTCACCGTGATGAACCGCGTGCCGGTGGAGAGCTACGTCGCAGGCGTGGTCGCCGGGGAGATCGGTGCCCGGCGGCCCGACGAAGCGGCGGCCGTCCTCTCCCAGGCGATCGTGTCGCGCACATTCGCCCTGCGGAACCGGGGCCGGTGGGAGGTGCTCGGCTTTGACGCCTGGGCCGACGTGCGCGATCAGGTCTATCAGGGGGTCGCGGGGGAGACCCCGGCGGCATGGGACGCGGTGCGGCGGACGGCGGGGCAGGTGGTGCGCTACCGGGGCGAGCTGATCGACGCCTACTTCCACTCGACCTGCGGCTACCGCACCGCGCCGGCCGAGGAGGGATTCAAGACGGCCCGACCCCGGCCCTACCTACGGGCGGTCTCGGACGCGAGCGGCGGTGGCCACTACTACTGCGATATCTCTCCGCGGTTCCGGTGGCGCGCGGAGTGGGACGGCCAGAAGCTGCGCGCTATATTGTCGCGGACCCTACCCGCGGTGATGAACGTGGGCGGGGACGGGTTGCAGCGAATCGCGAACGTCGAGGTCAGCCGCACCACCAAGAGCGGCCGCGTCGGCGAACTGCGGATCGTGTTCGAGCACGGCGACGTGCGGGTGCCGGGGCCGGACGCCCGGGCGGTGCTGCGGCCGGAGGCGGATCGGCAGCTCCTCAGCGCAGCCTTTCAATTATATGTGACCACGGCGGGCGGCGAAGTGACGCGTCTGATAGCCGCGGGGGCGGGCGCGGGCCACGGTGTGGGGCTGTGCCAGTGGGGGGCCATCGGGCGCGCGCGCGCGGGTCAGGACTACCGCCGCATCCTCGCGACGTACTACCCGGGGACGAGCCTTGATCGGCTTTACTAAGATGGCCAGGCGGTTAGGCGGTTGGGCGGTTAGCCTGGCGGCGATTCTCCTGACTGCCTATCCGCCTAGCCGCCTATCCGCCCAGGAAGTTCTCAACCAGTTCTCCTATGACGAGCTCCGGTTTTCCGGCGTGCAGCTGGACCTCGGCGCCCTCGGCTCGAGTCAGCTGCAGGGGGCGGTGGTAGGTGGGATCCGGCTCGATTACGGGCGCATCGCGCCGCGCGTGCGGGTGCTGGCCGGCTTGTCCTACTTCCGCTCCGCGTTCGATAAGGACTCCCGCACCCGGTTCGAGGAGCGCCTGCGCAACGTCGTGATCGATCCGTCGGGCGACGACACGATCCGCGTCGGGCGGATCTTCTGGAGCGATCTGACGGCCGACCTCGATCTGCAATACGTTCTCCCCCAGAGCCCCACGGTGACGACCTACCTCGGCGCGGGCGCGGGCGTCCACGTGCGGAACGGCTCCGGCCGCGCCATCAACGGCACGTTCGTGGAGGACGCCCTGGACGAGATCTCGGCTGCACTCAACGCGACGCTCGGCGTGGAGATCCAAGTCGCCCCGCAGTGGCGGTTCACCGTCGACGGCCGCGGCGTCGTGTCGAGCGGGCTGTCGACCGTGAGCCTGCGGGCGGGGGTGATGTACCGACTCGGGAAGCAGGAAGGGGGAAGCGGGGCGCGTGAATAATCCGGTGAGAGTCGGTGTCGTCGGCGCGGGCGCGATCTCCCAGGTCGCCCACCTGCCCGTGCTACGCAAGTTGGCCGGGGTCGAGGTCGCGGCGATCTGCGACAACGATCTCGGCAAGGCGCAGGCTCTCGCGACGCGCTACGAGGTGAAGGACACCTACGACGACATCGAGGAGGTCCTGAAGTACGCCAAGCCCGACGCGGTGGTGCTCTGCACCCCGAACCACCTGCACGAAATCCACATCGTCGCGGCGCTCGCAGCCGGTGCCCACGTCCTGTGCGAGCGGCCGCTCGCGCTGACGGTCGACGGTATCGAGCGCGTGCTCAAGGCGAGCGAGAAGTACGGCCGCCGGGTGATGGTGGGAATGAACCACCGCTTCCGCTCCGACGTGCAAGCGGTGCGCGGGTTCCTCGCCGGCGGCGACATCGGAGCCATCCAGGCGATCCGCGGCGGGTGGTTCACGTTCCAGCCCAGCCGCCAGATGCTCGGCTGGCGGCTGCGCCGCCAGGAAGCGGGCGGCGGCGCCATGCTGGACCTGGGCCTCCCGCTGATCGACCTCGGCTTGTGGATCGCCGGATGGTCGGCGCCCAAGCGGGTGTCGGCGTATCTGCCGGGCCGCACGGGGGACGGGGTCGAGGACATGGGGTGCGCGCTGATCGTGTGCGAGAACGGCACGTCGATCACGGTGGACGTGAGCTGGCGGCATATGGGAGAAGGCGAGCGGTTCTGGTTCGACCTGGCCGGCGCCCGAGGCTCCGCCGGGATCAACCCGCTCCGTGTCTTTAAGGAGGTCCACGGCAGCGTCACCGACCTGACGCCCACCGGCGCGAGCGGGCGCGAGACGCAGTTCACCCAGTCCTACCGCGCCGAATGGACGTATTTCCTCGCGGTCATCCGGGGGGACGTGAACGCGCCGCCGCCCCGCGACCAGCTCGCCCTGCAGCGGGTGATGGACGCTGTCTACCGGTCGGCCGAAGAAGGGCGCGACGTGCTCCTGTGAGCGGCCGCCGCGCGGCTGCGCTCGTCGTGCTCGGGGCGGTGCTCCTCACCGCCAGTTACCCGCCGTTCCGCCTCCCTCCCCTGAGCTTCATCGCGGTCGCCCCGGCGGTGCTGCTCATCGCCCAAGCGACCGCCGACGCCGATCCGCGCCGGGCGTTCCGCTGGGGTTTCTGGTACGGCCTGGCCGTGAACGGCTTCGTGCTTTACTGGCTCGTCGTGGCGCTGTGGCACTTCACTTCCCTCTCGGCCCTCGGCTATCTCGCGACGGTGCTCATCCTTGCCGTGTTCACGGGGGCGCTCTTTTGGTTCGTGGTACGCGTGCGGCTGCGCGTGCCTGCGGCGCCGCTCTGGATGGTGTTCCCCGTCGTGTGGACTGCGCTGGAGTGGATGATTGGCCACCTCGGCGAGGTGCGGTTCCCCTGGCTCGGGCTCGGGACCTCACTGGCAGACGCTCCGGGGCTGGTGCAATGGGCGGACACCGCCGGCGCGCGTGGGGTGACGCTCTGGTTGGCGTGGTGCAACGTGCTGCTGGTGGACGGTTGGGCAGGCGGACCGTCGGACCGCGTCTGGCGCCCGCTCGTGCTCCGACGCCTGGTGCCGGTCGCCGTCACGATCCTGCTGGCCGCCGGCTACGGCATGTGGCGCATGCGCACGCTGGAGCTCCGCGAGCTCGGCGTCGTCGGGATGGTGCAGCCGAATGAGGGGAGTCGTGAGAAGTGGGATCCGGCGCATGCGGACTCCGTCGTCGAGAAGCTCGTTGCCCTGTCGCGCCGCGTGCGCGCGCTGGCGCGGCCGGATCTGATCATCTGGCCCGAGGCGGCGATCCCCGGGTATGTGCAGATGCAGGAGGGGTGGGACCGCGCCATCGCCGCGTTCGCGCGCGAAGGCCACACGCCGGTCGTCGCGGGCGGCCTCTTCGCCGAGTTCCACGACGGGCGGAACTACGACTACTTCAACGCCGCCTTCCTCTATGACTCGACCGGGGAGTGGCGGCGGTACCCCGTCTACGCCAAACGCTACCTCGTGCCGATCGTCGAGCGGGTCCCGTTCGTGCCGCCGCAGTGGTTCGGGAACCTCCGGTTCTTCGGCGGGTTCAGCCACGGACGCGAGCTGCCGGTGTACGCGGTCGGCATCGGGCGGTTCGGCGTCGTGGTGTGCTACGAATCGGCGTTCGAGGAGCTGGCGCGGCGCTATCGGCGGCTGGGCGCCGACTTCCTCGTGAACGTCACCAACGACAAGTGGTACGGCCGCACCGCCGGGCCCTACCAGCACGCCACGCATCTCGTGATGCGCGCCATCGAAACCCGCATGGGCGTCGCGCGGGCCGCGAATTCCGGAATCACCGAGTTCCTGGATCCGCTCGGCCGGCGGTACGAGTCCACCGAGCTCGAGACGCAGACCGTGGTGGCGGGGAGGCTCCGGACGAGCGACGTGATCCCGCCGTACGCGCGCTGGGGCGACTGGGTGGGCACGCTCGTCGTGCTGACGACGCTTGGGTTCGCCGGCGCAATGGCGGTGCTGAGGTGGAGACGGAGCACCTGACAATGCGGAATGCGGAATTGAACGCGCCCGCGTCGATCGCCATTGGGGGGTCGGTGTGGTGAGAGTGGGCGTCGACGTCGGCGGCACGTTCACCGACCTCGTGGCGGTCGAGGCGGATGGCGGTATCCGCGTCCGCAAGGTGGCGAGCACACCGGCGGATCCCGCGACCGGGCTGTTCCGGGCCGTCGAGACCCTGGGAGCCGCCGCCATCGCCGTCCTCGTCCACGGAACCACCGTCGCGACCAACGCATTGCTCGAGCGAACCGGCGCGCGCGTCGTGCTGCTAACGACCAAAGGCTTCGAAGATCTGCTCTGGCTGCGGCGGCAGGATCGCGCCGCGCTCTACGACCTGAGCCGCGCGTACCCCGACCCCCTCGTGGCCCGCGAGGACGTGATCGGCGTCGCGGAACGGATGGGGGGGGGACCGGAGGGGGAGGTCGCGCCGCTCACGGACCAGGAAGTGCGGCGGGTCGTCGGGGCCGTCCGCGCGCTGCGCCCCGAGGCGGTGGCGGTCGCGTTCCTCTTCGGGTTCCGCCATCCCGAGCACGAGCGGCGGATCGCCCGGGCGGTCGAGTCAGCCCTCCCCGGCGTTCCCGTCGCCGCGAGCCACGAGGTCCTCCCCGTGTTCCGCGAATACGAGCGAATCTCCACCACGAGCGCCGAAGCCTACCTCCGGCCGAGGGTGTCGGCGTATCTCGGCCGGCTCTCCGGGAAGCGCCGCGACGGGTCGATCGGATCGATCAGCGCCTGGCGCATCATGACCTCGAGCGGCGGGACGCTCGCCCCGGAGGCCGCCGCGCAGCGGGCGGCGAGCCTTGCCCTCTCCGGGCCCGCGGGCGGCGTGGTGGGCGCGCGGCTCGTGGGTGAAGCGGTGGGGATCCTCGACCTCCTTACCCTCGACATGGGTGGCACCTCCGCCGATGCGAGCCTGATCAGCGGCGGCGCCGCAGTGTCCGAGGGGGCGGGGACGGTTGCAGGCGTGCCGCTCGCGCTGCCGGCGATCCTCATCGAGACCGTGAGCGCGGGCGGGGGGAGCATCGCTTGGGTAGACGAAGGCGGCGCGTTGCGGGTGGGGCCGCGGAGCGCCGGCGCCGTGCCAGGGCCGGCCTGCTACGGCCGCGGCGGAACCGCCCCCACCGTTACCGACGCCTGCCTCGTGCTGGGCTGGCTCGACGCCTCGCATCCGCTCGCCGATGAGGTCCGGCTCGACCGGGCGGCCGCCGAGCGCGCTGTGGAGTCGCTGGGGGTTCCCGCGGGCGCGGCGGGGATCGTCGAGGTAGCCGCGGCGGTGATGGCCCGGGCGCTGAGGCGCGTGAGCGTGGCGCGGGGGATCGACCCGAGGCAGATGACACTCCTCCCCTTCGGCGGGGCCGGGCCGATGTTCGGCTGCGCCCTGGCTGAGGCGCTGGCGATGCGGCGCATCATGATCCCGCCGCATCCCGGTGTCCTCAGCGCGCTCGGCCTGGCTGCGGCGGCGGAGCGCGTGGACGTAATCGCGCCGCTGCACCGGCGGCTCGCGGAACTCCGGGCTGAGGACGTCCGGGATGCCTTCGGCCCCCTGCTTGCGCAGGGGGTCGGTCACCTCTCCGCCGCGACACTGACCCGGTTTGCCGACTGCCGATTCGCGGGGCAGGGGTACGAGGTCACCGTGCCGGCGCCACAGGACAACCCCGAGACGATCGAGACGGCGTTTCTCGAGGCACATCGCGCGCGCTACGGCTACGGTGAGCGGGGCGACCCGGTCGAGGTGGTGAACCTGCGGGTCGTGGCCGAGCGGGCCGTGCCCGGGCCGCGGTTCCGCGCGAAGTCCGGGGGGCGGCCGAAGCCCGGGAAGCGGGAGATCACGGTGTGGGGGGAACGCGTGACCGCGGAAGTCTGGCCGCTGGAGGCGCTGCCGGCGGGGTTCTCGTTCGAGGGCCCCGCACTCCTCGCTGGCGGCGACGCCACCGCACTGCTCGAGCCCGGCTGGCGGGCAACGGTGCACGCCTCGGGCGCGGTGATCGGGGAACGGGGAGGGCGATGACCGTCGACGCGGTCGGCTTGGAGGTGATGGGCGAAGCGTTCGCCTCGATCGCCGAAGAGATGGGGCTGGTCCTCATCCACGCCGCGCTTTCGCCCAACATCCGCGAGCGGCGGGACTGCTCGGCGGCGCTGTTCGACGCGCGCGGCGAGATGGTCGCCCAGGCGGCACATATCCCCGTGCACCTCGGCGCCATGGCCGAGGCGGTGGCGGCGGCGCGGGCGCAGGCGCCGCGGCCGGGCGAGATGTTCGTCCTCAACGATCCGTACACGGGCGGGACCCACCTACCGGACATCACGCTCATCGGCGCGATCGACCTCGACGGCCAGGTGGGCGGATACAGCGTGGTTCGTGCCCATCATTCGGACGTGGGCGGGATGCAGCCTGGGAGCATGCCGGCTGGGGCGCGGGACGTGTTCGCCGAGGGGCTGATTCTCCCACCGCTGCGGCTGACGCCGGAGGTGGAGCGGCTGATTCTCGCAAACGTCCGCACGCCGGCGGTGCGTCGCGGAGATCTCGCCGCCCAGCGCGCGGCGGTCGAGCGCGGCGGCGACGGGCTGCGCGCGCTCGTTGCCCGCTACGGTCGCGACCAGGTGGTCGAGGCGGCGCGGGACTTGATGGCGTACGCCGAGCGCCGGACGAGGGCCGCGCTGGCCCGGCTCACGACCACACGGCTCACGGCAACCGACTTCATGGAAGGCGACGGAATCGACGATCGCGACCTGCCTATCACCGTCGCGATCGAGATCCGGGACGGCGTATTCCACGCGGACTTCACCGGCACCGCGCCGGCCGCGGCCGGCAACGTCAACTGTCCGCTCGCCGTCACGCGCTCCGCGGTGCTGTTCGTGGTGCGGACGCTGGTGCCCGAGGATGTCCCGATGAATGCCGGTGTGCAACGCGCGGTGCGGGTGACGGCACCCGAGGGCTGTCTCGTCCACGCGCGCTGGCCGAGCGCCGTGGCGGCCGGAAACGTGGAGACATCGCAGCGGATCACCGACACGGTGTTCCTGGCGCTGGCGCGGGGTGGGGTGCCGGTGCCGGCGCAGGGACAGGGGACGATGAACAACGTGACCTTCGGGGGGGTGGGGAGTCGGGAGTGGGACGCGGGGTGGACCTATTACGAGACCCTGGGAGGCGGGCAGGGAGCCGGGCCTGCCGGGCCGGGCCCCAGCGGTGTGCACGTAGGGATGTCCAACACCCGGAACACGCCGATCGAAGTGCTCGAGCTTGAGTTCCCCCTGCGGGTGCGGGAGTACGCGCTGCGCACGGGGAGTGGGGGGGAGGGGAAGTGGAGCGGAGGGGACGGCGTCGTGCGGGAGGTCGAGGCTCTGGCGCCGATGGAGGCGAGCTTGCTCACGGAGCGGCGGCGTCACCCCCCCTGCGGAGCTGCCGGTGGCGGCGACGGGGCGGTCGGCCGCAACCTCCTCAAGGGCGGGCTACTACCCGCCAAGGTGACGGCGCGGCTCGCACCGGGAGACATTCTACGAATCGAAACCCCCGGCGGCGGCGGCTGGGGGCACCTCGGCGAGGAGAAGACATGACCTACGTGCTCATGGGAGTGCTCGGGACTGCGGCGGGGGTGCTGGCGGGGCTGTTCGGGGTCGGCGGGGGGGTCGTGATCGTGCCGGCGCTCGTCCTGCTGGCGAAGCTCGATCAGCACACGGCGACGGGCACGTCGCTCGGCGCGCTGCTGCTGCCCGTCGGAATCCTCGGCGTGCTGGAGTACCACCGCCGGGGGCAGCTCAACATCGCCTACGCCGCGGCGATCGCGGTGGGGGTCGTGGTGGGTGCGCTGCTCGGCGCGAAGCTGGCGGGGGTGATGTCCGCGGTGCTGCTGCGACGGGTGTTCGGGGTGTTCCTGCTGTTCGTGGCGGGGAAGCTGCTGCTGTCCTAACCCCCCAGCCCCGATGGCTCAAAAACCTTCCCTTCAACGAACAGCCGGAACAGCTCTGAGTCCAGTTGCCCGTCTTGCACTTCCTTGGTCAGGATGTCGAGCGCCCGGGTCGTGGGGACGGCCCGCTTGTAGGGGCGGTCCTGCGCCGTGAGTGCGTCGAAGATGTCCGAGATCGTCATCATGCGCGTCTGGATCGGGATCGCCTCGGCCGCGATCTTCCGCGGGTAGCCGCGCCCGTCCAGCTTCTCGTGGTGCCCGTAGGCGATGAGCGGCACGTCCCTGAGCTCCCGCGTCCACGGGATCTGCATCAGGAACTTGTAGGTGTGTGTGACGTGGCTCTCGATCTCGAGCCGCTCCCGTTCGTCCAGGCTCCCTTTGCGGATCGTGAGGTAGCGCACCTCATCGCCCGTGAGGAAGGGCTGGGTTGTTCCCTCGTAATCGTCGTAGATCTGCTGCGCCCACTCCTGGAGCTCTTCGAAGCTCCCCTCCGGCAGGAGGCTGGGCTCGTTGGCCCGGAGCACGACCTCGAGGAATCGCCCGATCTTGTCCAGTTCCTTCTTATGCGCCTCGTCGAGCCTGGCGATGAAACCGTCGTAGCCCTTCTTCCCATGTTCGTACAGGAACTCCGCGCGCTTGCGCCAGTAATCCCGCTCCGCGGTGCGGCGGATGAAGCCGTAGCGCTGCTTCACCAGGTTCAGGTCCGGGGGATAGAGTTTCTTCGCCTTCACGAGCACCTGCTCGCGCACGCCGACCTTCCCGAAGTCGTGCAGCAGCCCGGCGTACTTGAGTTCCCGCAGTTGCTCGCGGGTGAAGCGGATGTTCCGGTACGGGCCGTCGCCCGCGCGGTCTACGACCTCGGCGAGGCTGACGGTGTAGCCCGCCACCCGGCCGCTGTGTCCGAACGTAGTCGGGTCGCGCTGCTCGATCGCCAGCACCGCGGCGTTCACGAACCCCTCGAACAGCCGCTCGATGTCCTCGTAGAGCCGGCTGTTCTCGATGGCCACGGCCGCCTGGCCGGCCAGCGCCGTCACGAGCTCGACGGTGCGCTTGGAGTACGGCACCACTTGCCGCTCCACGTCCTCCGGCGTCGCGAGCACGGCGTCGAAATCGCGCTTGCGGTTGATCAGCTGGAGCACGCCGATGATCTGTTCCTTGTGGTCCTTCATCGGAATGACCAGCATCGACTTGGTGCGGTAGCCGTAGCGCTCGTCGAACGAGCGATTGATGGTGTACTCGACGTCGGGCGGCAGGAAGTATGCGTCGTCGATCACCAGCGCCTCGCCCGTGGTCGCGGCGTACCCCGCGAGACTCGTGCGGTCGGCGCGGATGGTGGACTCGACGAACGGCGCTTCGGGCTTGGAAAACGTTTCGGCGAGCCGGAACCGCAGCCGCTTGGCGCCCGTCTCGCTCGTCTCCACGAGGTACAGACTCCCCGCGTCGGACTGGGTGATCTGGCGGGCCTGGGTGAGGATCTGGTCGAGCAGGATCTTGAGGTCGCGCTCGGTGCCCAGCGCGACGCCGATCCGCGTCAGCTCGCCGATCTCCTTGCTCCGCAGGGCCGCCTCGGCACGGGCCCGCGCCGTCTCGTTGCGCGCCGCCGCCTCCCGGAACCCCGCCCGCACCGACACCAACAGTTGCCGCGACCCGAACGGCTCGCGCACGAAGCCGGCCAAGAGCTCGGACGGCAGGTTCTCGGGCACGTCCCCCTCGTCTTCCCGGCCGAGGGCCACGATGGCGCCGCCCGCGTCCACGAAGGAGCGCAACACGTCTACGGGGAAGAACGCGCGGTCCGCCGGAGCCAGCACGAACACCGTGGGGCGCACGTCGTCCACCAGCTCGGGCACGTGGTGGATCTCCCGCGTCTCGATCTGCGAGCTCTGGAACAGGGGGGCTAGGTCGGTGGGCGACCAGCCGCGTGAGTACAGGAGCAGGTATCTCACGGCCGGGAGCCGCCCGCCGAGTCGGCGGGCCTGGATGGCGACGCGATCGTGTCGGGGCTGAGCGGCTTCACGCCGGTCAGGAGGCGGTAGGGCCGCTTCGACATCTCTTCCACGAAGTGGTTGAGCTGGCGGCTGATCTGGAACAGGTTCGCGACGGTGCCGTTAATCGCGGCCTGGTTCTCGGTCGCGAGGGCGTTGGCGACCGTCGTCAGCGAGTCGAGGCGGAGCAGCAGCTGGTTGGAGTGGGCGACCGCGGCGGAGAGCGAATCAGGGAGCGCGGTGCCCTGCACCCGGCCGACCAGCGAGTCGACCCGCCCCATCGTGCTCACCACGTACTCGAGCGCGCGGTTCACGTCCGGCCGCAGCGCCGTCACGGTCTGGTCCACGTTGCGGAGCGTTCCCTGGACGCGCTCCAGCGTGCGGTGGGCCTGGCGCAGCACTGCCCGCACCTCCCGCGACATCTCCCCGGCCACGTCGGTCAGCGCTTCGAGTGCCGAGCCCTTGCGGACCGAATTGATGGTGTCGCCCGCCTCGAGCACCAGCCGCCCGGTGGCCAGGGTGTCAGGCGGGACCAGCCGGACTTCCACGGCGGGGGAGATCTGGCTCACCTGCACCAGCTCCCCGCGCGACCCGACCGGGAGCTTGAGGCTCGACCCGTCCGCGAACCGCTCGGCGATCGACAGCCGCGCCACGAAGGAGATGACGCGGGTCATCGAGTCCACCCGCGGCGAGATGCTGCGCACACGGCCGACCTCGAGGCCCTGGACGATCACCCGGGTGTCCACGGAGATCCCCTCGGCGCTGCCGATCCGTAGGTACAGGTCGTAGCGGCGCTCCCCCCATCCGCTCGTAGCGATGAGCGCGCCCACCACGATCGCGATGGCCGCGACGATCAGCACCCCGACGACGAAGTCCTGGCGTGTCTCCACGAGCTCCCTCGCCCTCCGCGCCCTAGGCGGGCTCCAGCTCCAGCGTCCCCGCGCGCGTCAGGCGGTACACCCGCTCGATGCGCCGATGGATGACGGCCGGCAGGTCCTGCCCGGTGATCAGCACGGTGCGCCGCGCTCCCTCGGCGGTCTCGCCGCCGCGCGCGAACTCGAGCAGCTCCGACGCGGTGCGGCCCGTAAGGCCGTCGAACGGCTGCTCGAGGATCAGCAGGGACGGGTCGAAGGCGATCGCGCGGGCCAGCGCGGCGCGGCGGCGCTCCTCCTCGTTCACCTGCGATGGGCGGAGTCGGGCGACCGCGCCGACGCGCACCGCGGTCAACATGACGGTGACGCGGCCCTCGATCTCCCTGGGGGACGCGTCGCTTCCGAACCGCAGCGGCAGAGCGACGTTGTCCCGCAGCGAGAGATTCTGGAGCAGGCCGTCTCCTGCCGGAAGGTAGCCCACCTGGCGCCGGAAGGCCAAGCGGTCGCGCTCGGGGAGGTCCACGATCACGGTGCCGAAAACGCGCACCCGGCCGGCCGGGGGCTGCTCCAGCCCCAACGCGTAGCCGCCCAGGGTGCCGACACCGGAGTTCTCGTCGCCCAGGATGGCCACCGTCGCGTGGGCAGGCAACTCGAGCGAGAGGGGCGGGGCGGCCCGAGCCCCCAGCGGGATCTGCTCGAAGACAAGCGGCCCCGTCACCGGGTCACCCGATCACCACGAACAGAGCGGAGCAAAGGAAGATCCCCACGATTGAGGCGACCGTCGCGCGGCTCGCCGCGACGGGGATCTCCGTCGGCGCGCCGCGCACCGCCAGCCCGAAGTAACTCGGGACGATGCCGACGATGGCGCCGAACGTCAGCGCCTTGCCGACCGTCAACAGCACGTCCTTGAAGGCGAGCGAGCGCAGCACGATCTCCGTGTAGCGCTCCCCGCTCATCCCGTTGAATCCGGCGGCGGCGAAGCCGGCCGACACCGCCACGACGTCGAACAGCACGAGCAGGATGAAGACGCTGACGAGCCCGCCGACGAAGCGGGGAAGCACGAGGTACTGGCGCGGGTCGATGCCCATCGCCTCGAGCGCGCGCACCTCGCCCAACACCTTGTTGGTTGCGAGCTCGGCGGCAATGGCCGTGCCCGAGCGGCCCGCCACCGTGAGCGCCGTGATCAGAGGCCCGAGCTCGCGGACGATCGCGATCACGATCAGCGTGCCGATGAAATCGGTGGCGCCATAGCGGCCCAGCTCGCGCACCGCCTGCGAGATGACGAGGAACGAGAGGATGCCGGAGAGGAAGACGACCAGGCCCACCGCGTGCACGGCGGTAAAGCGGATCTGGTTGATGGCGACCCGCAGCGCCACGGCGCGCCCGGCCGCGGTGAGCGCGGTCGCGGCCCGCAGGGCGCCAAAGCCGAAGCGCGCCAGCGCTCCCAGGCGGGAGAGCCGGCGCGCCGTCGAGCCGCCGAGACGGCTCAGCGGATCGGTCACGCTCCGGTCAGGACCGCTGCACCCGCTGGAGGCCTTCCTTCGCCTCCGTGTAGTCGGGGAAGACGGTCAGCGCGCGGTTGTACATCTCCACCGCCTTGTCGTTCTGTCCGCGGTTCTGATACAGGATGGCGCGCGAGTAATAGGTCAGGGCCTCGGTGGGCACCTGGCGGCTCATCCGCGCATCCGAGGTCTGGCGGGGCAGGGGCGGGAGGTTCGCGTCCCGCATCAGCTTACCGGCCACGGTGCGGACGATGTCGAAGAGGTGGTCGCGCTGCATGCGCTCCGCCTCGGTCTTCACGATCTCGGAGGTCTCGACGTTCACCAGGCGGACGTCCACCCGGAAGTCGCCGTAGAAATCGATGAAGTTGCCGAGTACTGCGTACCGGGCGCCGACCAACTTGCCGATGCGCGCCGCGGTCTGCGGGTCCACGCGCCCCGAGGAGCCGAGGTTCTGCTCCTCGACGATTCTCTGGATCTCCTCGCGCTCCACGATGCGCGCCGCCGGGTTCGCCGACAGCTCGGAGATCAGCATGGCCGCGATGCCCACCTCCAGCGCGTCGAAGTTTTCCTTGTCCTGGCCGTAGGAGCCGCCGTTGTTGAAGGGGAGCACGGCGATGCCCGGCCGGGTGTCGGGCCCGCGCTGCTGCGCGCGCAGAGCGCCCGCGGCGGCGAGCGTCGCCGCCATGGTGAGCAGGGCGAGAATCGAACGGGGACGCATAGGAACTCCTCGGGTCACAGGGTCAGTTGCATGCCTTCTTGCGCCGCCAACACCTCCGCCCGCCGGCCGCGCGCCTGCGCCGCCTTGCGGGCCGCCGCGAGCACGTCGTCCATCGCGTCGTCG
>JACOVF010000099.1 GCA_016177465.1 Gemmatimonadota bacterium | reverse complement strand
GCACCTGCATCACGCGGCGGATCTCCTCATCCCGGCCGATCACCGGGTCGAGCTTTCCCTTGCGCGCGATCTCGGTGAGGTCGCGGGTGAAGCGCTGCAGCGCCTGGTACTTCTGCTCGGGCTCCTGGTCGGTGACGCGGTGCGAGCCACGCACGCCCTCGAGCGCCGCCAGCAGCTCGGCCTTGTCCACCCCCGCGGCCGAGAGCAGCTGCCGCGCGGTGGTGCCCTTCTCTTCCGCGAGCGCGAGCAGCAGATGCTCCGTCGAGACGTAGGTGTCGCCCAACGCCTTGGCGTCCCCGTCAGCGCGGTCGAGCACGCGGGACAGCTCCCGCGACAAGGTCGGCTCGGGCGCGGTCCCCGATTGTTTCGGAAACCGTTCCACCTCGCGCTCGGTTTCCGCGCGCAGCTGGGTGACCTTGAGGCCCGCCTTCTGCAGCAGCGGGACGACGATGCCGTCTTCCTGATCGAGGAGGGCAAGGAAGAGATGCGCGTCGTTCACCACGGGGTTCCCGCGGGAGCGTGCGAGTGACGCCGCCTGCTGCAGCGCCTCGGCGGCTTTGACAGTGAGTCGGTCGGGGCGAATCATTTCAGGTCGTGCACAAGGCAACGTCCGTGCCCGGTAAAAGATGCCGAAGTGGCAGAGAAAAAGTCAAAAAGGCGCCAAACGAAACCGTCGAACGGAAGCGCAATTTACGCCTCCGTTCGACGGTGTTGTTCGACGGTGTTGTGGACGCCTCTATTTCACGATAATCATCTTCTTCGTAAACCGCCACCCGTCCACTACCAGCTGATACAAGTACACACCCGACGCCGCTTCCCGGTCGGTGTTCAGCACCTTGCCGTCCCAATAAGCGGTGTAGTCGCAGCCCACCGGATTCCCGCAACCCAACTCCAACTCGTCGAGCGCCGCACCGGAGCCTTGGAGAATCGGCACGGCGACGAGCTGGGCGAGCACATTGTACACCTTCAGCGAGACCTTCGGCCGGTGACCATTCGCGAACAGCTCCCCGCCCAGACTGAACGGGATGGTGGTCGCCGGGTTGAACGGGTTCGGGTAGTTCTGCTTGAGCTCTACAGTCGGAGGTGGTGGCGCCGCCTGCCCCCACGCCGCCCCTGCCCCTGCCGCCCAAAGCCCGAGCCCCAGCACTGCCCAGGCTAACAGCTTCATCACGACTCCTGTCAAACGAGATAGGTGTCTTGGACCGCTCTCCTGAATGACGGTTGAACGGAGCTAACTATGAATCTGCTTGGAACTTAGGGGCCGCCGCTCCCGGCTGTCAAGCGCGCCAGCGTCCGGGCATCCCCCAGGCGCCGCGTGATCCCCCGCCGGTCGGCCCACTCGAGCAGGGGAATCAAGTACTTCCGCGTCAGCCCGAATCTGTCTTTCAGCTGCGACGGGGTTGCCGCCCCGAGCTCCCGGAGCGTCGCTTCGAGTGCCCGCCGGAACTCGTCCAGCGCGGCTTTCGAGACAAACCGCTCCTGGTCCACCTGTTCTACCCCACCCTCACGCGTAAGGTGCATCAGCAGCCCCAGCACAGGCGCGCCCGGGAGCTCCCTCTCGAGCTCCGCGACCGTCGGCACCTGCCAGCGCGCCACATCGAGACGCCTGGCCAAGCGCGCGCCGAGATCGCTCGTCGCGGCGTCGAGCGCAGGTTTCCAGCCTGGCCGCCGGGCGAGCCCGCCCGCGAGCTCAAACGTCCGCTTGCGCACCCCGAGGTCCAGGATCAGCTCCAGCACCGGTTCCGGCGGAGTGGGCGTCACCGCCGAGCGAAGTTCCTCAAGCGACATGCCAGGGGCCAGCGGGTGCACCCGGTGGTAGCCCTCGAGCAACTCCCCCAGGCGGCTGGTTTCAGCCGCAACGGTCCCGCGCGCGACGAGCACCTGGTCGCACGATAACAGGCTCTTCCCGGCCGCCGCGATGACGCCCGTCACCTCCTCGGGGAGGATGCCGAGGCGGACGGGGAGGGCGCGGGCGGCGATCCCGGCGAGGCCCGCCTCCTCGACCCACGCCAGCAGCCGCTCTACCGGGGCCTGGCCCGCGGACAGCCGACGCTGGCGGACGCGGCCAGGTCGGGGGGGTGGGAACGGATCGAGCACCACGCCGCCACCGATCGTGGTCACCGGCGAGAAACTACGCAGCACGAAGCGGTCGCCGCCGCGCGCCACGAGCGGCGCTTCGAGCATGAACCGCGCCACCCCGCGCTCGCCCGGCCCGATCGATCGCACTTGAACCACGCGGGCCATGACCTCGGCCGTGCCGAGATGCACCCGCACACGGGTCCGCGACGCGATCGGCTTGGGCACGGCCGGGAGCAGCTCGACGGCAGTGTCGAGCACGGTCGTGGCCGCCCAACCGACCCCGGTCACCGCCACGTGGCCCCGCGCCAGCTCCTGCTTGTCCACGCCGACCAGCGCGAGCGCGGTGCGGCGTCCCGGCACGGCCCGCTCGGCCGGGCGGCCGTGCACCTCGATGGAGCGCACTCGTGCTTCCCGATCGAGCGGCAGTAGTCGCACGGCGTCGCCCGTGGCCACGGTGCCGCTCCAGGTGGAGCCCGTGACGACGGTCCCAGCCCCCGCGACGGCGAACACCCGGTCGATCGGAAGTCGGAACAGGTCACGCGTCGGCCGCTCGGCGAGCTCGGCCGCCACGCGCACGAGGGCCGTGCGGAGCTCGTCGAGGCCTTCCCCTGTCACAGCGGACGTCGCGATCGGCGGCTCCCAGCGTACTCGGCTCCGCGCCAGGCGGTCCGCCACTTCCGCCCGCACCAGCTCGAGCCATTCCGCGTCCACCATGTCGCGCTTGGAGATAACGGGAATCCCGCGCTGCACGCCGAGCAGCTCGACGATGGCGAGGTGCTCCTCGGTCTGGGGCATGATCCCCTCATCGGCGGCGATCACGAGCAGGGCGACGTCGATCCCGGTCGCGCCGGCGAGCATATTGCGGACGAACCCCTCGTGGCCGGGCACGTCCACCACGCTCGCGTCGACGCCCTCCCCGAGCGGCAGGGGCGCGAAGCCCAGGTCGATGGTGATGCCGCGGCGCTTCTCCTCCTCCCAGCGGTCGGTGTCGACGCCGGTCAGCGCCTTGACGAGCGCGGTCTTCCCGTGGTCGATGTGACCGGCGGTACCGACTACGAAGCGACGGCCGGAGGGGGGGCCCACGCGCGGCGTTCCCAGAAGTCGAGGGCGTTGTGCGGGCCGGCCTCGCCCAGGTGATGGCGCACGAAGCGCGCGGCCAGTCGGCGGTGGGCGGCGGCATGCGGAGGGTCGAGCACTGGCAGCCCGGCCGCTGGGTCGTTCAAGGCGAGTAGATCGCGGTAGTCTTGCGGCGGGAGCCTGGTGGACCGCTCTGCTGACACGCAGGCGGGGCAGAACACGCCGCCGTCGGCGGCGCTGAAGGGGACGCCGTCCGGGGTCTGGGGGTCGATCGACGTGCCGTCCCGCACGCACGCGCGCAGCGACGGCGCGAACCCCAGGGTGCCGAGCAGCAGCCAGAGGCCGCGCGCGGCGACGGCGTCGGTCTCGTAGGGCGCCGCGCGCACCAGCGCATCGAGCGCAGTTACGAAGCTGTCGTAGGCGGCTGGGAGCGGCGCGGCGGGTGCCATCTTGAGCATCACCTCGGCAAGCGCCGCAGCGCCGGCGAAGCGGCCGAGGTCGCGCGCGAGGTCGCGGCGCAGGTCGAGCACATCGAACGCGCCCAGCGTGTGCAGCTCCCGCGCTTCCTTGAAGTAGACCTGCGCGATCCCTTCGCTCAACAGCTCGAGCCCCGCCCCGAAGCGGCTCTTGGGCCGTAGCGCGCCCTTGGCGATGGCGCTCTGGACGCCGAGGTCGCGCGTGGCGAGGCGCACCACTTTCGAGGTCTCACTGTAGCGGTAGGTCCGAAGGACGACGGCGGAGGTCTCGACGAGGCTCAGGTGCCCTGCTCCAGGACGATATACTTCACGTCGTCGCGTGCCACTTCGCTCAGCCAGTCGATCAGCGCCCGAATCTGCTCCGGTGGCTCGGTGCCCTTGCGGCCCGACAAGCGCCGCACGACTCGCAGCTCCCGGCCGTCCTGCCGGTACTCGGCTGAGTAGCTCCCGAACGGGCTCATGGCGGTGACGTCGTCCGGCAGCTGGGCGCGCCAGCCCTCCGGGAGGCGGAGCCGCAGCTCCGAGACCTCTTCGATCGGCCCGATGACCGCGCCGACGTCGATCGGGAAGCGGCGTGGCCCGCGCGATTCGAGCTCCGACACGAGGCCCGGCGAGGCGTAGTTGCGGATCGGCAGCGTGAGGATCTGCGTGCCGCCGGCGCGCTGGCCCGCGCGAGCGCCGCGGATAACGACCGACACCCGGGGCGTGGCGGAGAGGTCCTTGCCGTTGAAGAGCTCCACGCTGTCACCACTCGCCCCCTCGAACACCGCGTTTGCGATGCTGCGCGCCAGTTGGTCCCGCTCGCTGGCTGTGAAGTCGCGCGAGAAGGCGTCGCGCAGGCCGTACTGCTGGATCCCCGTGCGGCGCTCCGTGTAGCGTCCCGTGAAGAGGCCGGTGGGTGACAACTCGCCGTCGATCATGAACTCGGCGCGGTTGGCCGACACCGAGTCGGCCGGGAACCTGACCTCTTCCGAGGTGCCGGCAGGATGCACCACCAGTCCGAATTCCCCCTGCTCCGCCGCCGGCAACTGGCCCCACGGGGTATAAGCGGAGGTGAGGTCCACGTACATGCGTCCGGCGGGCCGGTCCACGGCTGCGATCATGTGGTCAAACTGGGAGATCGTGGGCAGGGAACGCTCGACGCCGCCCGCAGAGCTGAGGAGCACCGGGTACGCCCGAACCCCCATTCGCCGCGCCAGTGCGATGAACAGCGTCGCCTTGTCCTTGCAGTCCCCGTACCTGGTGCTCATCACCGACGCGGGGAGCCGGGGCTGGTAACCGCCCAGCCCGAGCGACAGCGACACGTAGCGGAAGTCCTGGGACACCCAGCGGTGCACGACGCGGAGCGAGTCGTCGAGGGTCTTCGCGCCCTGCACGAGCCCACCGAGCGTCGCCTCGAGCTCCGGAGTGAGCGCGTAGCGGTCGCGGGATAGGTCGGCGTACCAGCGGGCGATGTCCGCCCAGTGGATCGGGCCGGCGACGTTGATTCCCACGTATACGGAGTTGGGAGACGCCGCGAACGGCTCGCTCTCCACCTTCGGCACGTCGGTCGCGGCCCAAGTATAGACGCGCCGCCCGCGCGCCTCGACCACCCGGCGCGGGAAGCGGATGTTCTCTTCCTTGATCCGCGGCTCCAGCCCCACCGGCACGTCCACGATGAGCCGGGAGCGCCGCACGAGCCGCCCCGTAGTGACCCGCCACCCCGACCAGAAGTCGCCGGGGAGGTATGGTTGCACCCGCTCGGTGGTCCAGCTGAAGTCAAGCAAGGTGCCAGGCGCGACCCCGCCGATCGACACCCGCCGGACCTTGCTGTCGGAGTACACGGGCGCCTCGAGCGCCACCGGCGCGAGCGACTCTTGTTCGTGGGTGGGTCGGTCGCTGATGACCGTCCCGTCCGGCCGGACCACTTTGATCCAGTTGACGGTCAGCTGCTCGCGCCCCGCGGTGTAGCCGAAGCGCTGCTCGCCCCAGCGCTCGGCGCCTTCCTGGGTGAGGATCTGGATAACCTGCCGGTAGGTGCGGACGCTGCGGCCGTCGGCCTCGAAATGCAGCACCCCGTCGTCAAGGAGATATATGAAATCCTCGCCGGGATGATCCGCCGGATCGACCGCGAGGCGGTAGATCGTGTCCGGCTTTACGGACGGATCGCCCGCCGGCGTGATCCGAGGCGCCTGCGCCGCCGCCGGGGCGGCGAGCGCGGCGGCGAGCAGGAACGAGGTCGGGTAGCGCATGCCTCGAATCTAACCCCTCAGGAGCCGAACCGGAGCCGCACCGCCGTGGACTACGATCCGAACCGTACCACGCCGCCGACCATCAGGGTCCGGCCGCGGGTGGGGAAGTTCGCGATCTCCCGCGCGGGGTCGTTGCCCAGGTTCTCCACGCGCGTCACGAGGGTGACCCCGGGCGTCAGGCCCTGGGGCCGGACGATGGTGTATTCCGCCGCGAGGTTGATGCGGCTATACGGGTGCAGTGTGACGCGCGCCCCCGTCGCGAAGTCGCGGTCGTCGCGATCGCCCACGAACTGCACGTCGAGCGTGACGGAGCCGCGGCTGGGCGCCCGGTATCCCACCCGCAGGTCAGCCGCGTTCGTCGGCCGACGGATGAGCCGCTTGCCCGCCTCAAAGGTCGGGTCGCCCCCACCGTCCACCACCCGAGTGTCGAGGTACGTGTAGCTCACGCCCGCCACCACGCCGCGCCCCGGCACTGTCTCGACCTCGAGCTCGACCCCCTGCGCGTCCGCTGCCGCAAGGTTCGCATAGTTGGGGCTGGCAGTGGGGGGGGGCACGTACACAATGAGGTTGTGGAATCCCTGGTTGAAATACGTCCCCGACAGCGTCACGCGGCCGCCGGCGAGTGCGTGCTCGAGACCCGCCTCCCAGCTGAACGAGCGCTCGGGCTTGAGGCCCGGATTCCCGGTGACGAAGCCCCGGGCGAAGTTCTCGAAGAAGGTTGGTTCCTTGATCCCGGTGCCCAGCGAGCCGCGCACGCGCGTGCCCTCTTCGAGTCGCCAGCTCGCGCCCGCACGGAAGGTGCCCCGACTGCCGAACCTGGAGTTTTCCTCGAGGCGCGCACCGATCGTGACGGCGAGCGGCTGCCCGACGCCGAGCAACGCCTGTGCATAGTACCCGGCGTTGGTGCGGCGGACGGCAGTCGAGTCGGGGAACGTCCCGAACGAGGCCTGGAAGACGCTTCGGCCGCGCTGGCTCTCCTCCTCGTACTCGACGCCTGTCGTGAGCAGCGCATCACGGCCCGCCCGCCACGTGGCAAGGAGGCCGGTGATCTCGCGGTGTACGAGGTCGCGGCTCGTGAACGAGCCGTCCTCGCCCGGCGAATCGGGCTCGTCGCTGAAGCGTAGCCGCTGTTCGCGGAGGCCGCCGAGGAACCGGATCTCCACCGCGGGGGTGAGCCACCGCGCCACCTCGAGCCCGAACGTCGGACCGCGGGCGGCGCTGAATTGGTTCGAGTCCACGGGCTGCCCCGCCCCATTCGTCGGGAAGTGATAGACATCGTCGCCGTAGCGATACGTGAGGCTCGCCTCGGTCCGGTCGTCCGGCACGACGCGCAGCTTCCCGCTGGCGATGGTGTTCCGGTAGTCGTTGTTGTTTGCGTAGATCCCTTCGGAGCCGAAGTGGGACACGCCGAACGTGTAGCCCACCTTCCCGGCGCCGCCAGCCGCCTCGGCGGAGACCCGCGCTGTCCCGTGGCTCCCGGCGACCACGCCGGCGCTGAGCCGCGCGGCCCCCGTCCCCTGCCTGGTGAAGATCTGGATCACCCCAGTGACGGCATCCGACCCGTACAGCACGCTCACTGGGCCGCGCACGATCTCGATGCGCTCAATGTTGTCCGTGGTGAGGTCGGCGAAGTCGAAAGCGCCGCCCGGCTGGTTCAGCGGGACGCCGTCGAGCAGCACCTTCACGTAATCGCTCTCGCCGCCACGCATGAAGAGCGACGTGAGGCTGCCGTACGCGCCAGTCTCGACGACCGTGGCGCCCGCCACCTGCCGGAGCACCTCGGCGACGGTGCGGATGCCGCGCCGTGCGAGCTCGGCTCCGGTCACGACGGTGACCGCGGAGGCCGTGGCGTCCACCGCGATAGGCACGCGGGTTGCGGTGACGACGATTGGCCGGATCTCCACGGTGTCCCGCAGCTCCTGCGCGGCGGCCACGGGCGGGAGGCCGAGGAGCGTGATCAGCAACGCGGCACGGTAGGTCATAGCGGTTCCTTTCGGCGAAGGGGGATCATCTGCGGTTGACCTTCGAACGACTCGATGGTGACCGGCCAGGCGAACACGCGCTCCACCGTCTCGCGGGTGAGCACGTCGCCCGGGGTGCCGCTGGCCGCGGCGCGCCCCTCGGCGAGCAGCAGCACCGCGTCGGCGAAGCGCGCGGCGAGGTTGACGTGGTGCGTGATCATCACGGCCGCCAGCCGGCCGCCGTCGGCCAGGGCGCGCACGCGCTCGAACAGCTCCATCTCGTGCCGCACGTCGAGCGACGCCGTGGGCTCGTCGAGAATCAGCAGTCGCGGCTCCTGCGCCAGCGCACGGGCGAGCCGCACCCGCTGGTACTCCCCGCCGGAGAGGGTCCAGAGCCAGCGGTTGGCGAGGTGGAGGGCGTCGCACTGCGCGAGCGCTCGCTCCACCGCCGCGCGGTCCTCCGCCCGCTCCGCGCCCCACAGCGACAGGTGCGGATAGCGGCCGAGCAGCACCGCGTCGCGCACCCGCTGCGGGAACGCGCTCTCCTCGCGCTGCGGGACGACGCCGACCACGCGCGCCAGCTCCCGGCGCGACCACGCCTGGGCCGGGCGCCCGGCCACCGTGGCCGTCCCCGCGGTCGGCCGCACGAGCCCCAGAGCCACCCGCAGCAGGGTTGTTTTGCCGCTGCCGTTGGGCCCGAGCACGGCGTGGAACTCGCCCGCCCGCACCGAGAGCGGGACATCCGCCAAGGCGTCGCGCGGGGCGCCCGGGTAGCGGTAGGTCGCCCGGTCGACCGCGAGGATCAGCTCTTGGTCCATCGCCGCAACAGGAAGGCGAAGAGCGGGACGCCGACGAGCGCGGTCACGATGCCGACGGGCAATTCGCGCGGTGCCACGGCGACCCGCGCCGCGGTATCGGCGAGCGACAGCAGCGAGCCGCCGCCCAGGAACGCCACGGGCAGGAGGGTGCGGTGGCGGTGGCCCCACAGCAGCCGCCCGATGTGCGGCACGATCAGCCCCACGAACCCGATCACGCCACTCACGGCGACTGCCGCCGCCGTGAGCAGCGACGCAGCGACGTACACCCGGCGCTTGAGCTGCTCGACGTCGGCGCCGAGGTAGCGCGCGGGCTCCTCGCCTAAGGCGAGGAGGTCGAGCGGACGCGCTGAAGCGGCCAGCACGGCGAGCGGAAGTGGCAGGTAGACGCCGAGCACCAGCACTGTGTCCCAGGAGGCGCCGGAGAGGCCGCCCCAGAGCCAGAGAAACGCGTTGCGCAACTCGGCTGCGTCGGCGAGGGAAACGACGGCGGTGGTGACCGCGGAGGCAAAGGCGCCGACCGCCACGCCCGCGAGGAGCAGGACCCGCGGGTCGAGCTCCGCCCCACCCACAAGCCCGAACCGGTACACGAGCGCCATCGCGCCCAGGGCCCCGGCGAACGCGGCGAGCGGCAGGGCGAATGGCCCCGAGACGTGTAGCGCGATCGCCGCGACGGCGCCGAGGCCCGCCCCGCCGGAGAGACCGAGGAGGAAGGGGTCGGCGAGCGGATTACGTACGAGCGCTTGCAGACTCGCGCCAGCCACCGCGAGCGAACCGCCCACCAGGAAGGCGAGCAGGGCGCGCGGTACTCGCAGGCTGCGGATGATTTCGGAGCCCGCGAGCTCGGCGAGGGGAACGTGGGCGGGTCCCAGGAGCACCGCCAGCACGAAGGCCACGGCGGCGAGCCCGAGCAGGCCGGCCCACTTCATTTCGTCTCCAGGAGCCGCCGCCGGAATTCGGCGACCGCCTCCGCGGCGCGGGGGCTGGGGCGTCCGAAGAGCACACCGGGGAGGAACACGAAGCGCCGCTCGCGGACGGCGCGGATCGCCTGCCACTCACGGCGTGCGCTGTACGCCGGAAGCCCGGCGCTGTCGCCCTCCTCCAACACGACGATCATGTCGGGATTCCGGGCGGCGACGGTCTCGAGCGACACAACCGCGCTGGCGGTGGCGATGTCGTGAAAGACGTTGGCGCCGCCTGCGAGCCCGGCGAGCTGGTCGAGGAAGCTCCCCGCCCCGATCACCATGGGCGGATTGTCCCACACCACGAACGCGAGGCGCGCCACGGGCGCGGGGGTCGGCGCTGCCGCGACCGCCTCCAGCGCCGCCGCGATCGAGTCCCCCGCCGCGGGGTGCCCGGCGAGGACGCCCAACAGTCGAGCATCACGGGCGACATCCTCGAGGCGGTCCTGGCGCAGGATCACCGCCGGGATCCCGAGCCGCACGAGCTGCTCCGCCGCGGTCTCGTTCAGCTGGGAGCGATACAGCACCACGAGGTCGGGGCGGCGCGCAGCCACGGCCTCGATATTGGGGTTCAGTCCATCGCCGACAACGGGGATGGCCAGGACGGCGGGCGGGTACCTGCACCACGTGGTGCGGCCGACGAGACGCTTACCCGCGCCGATGGCGAACAGCAGCTCGGTGGACGAGGGGGCGAGCGAGACGATGCGGCGCGCTGGGGCCGGCAGGGTGACTGAGCGGCCGGCATCGTCCGTGACGGTGAGGGCGCTGGTGGCGGTGGCCGGGCGGTCGGAGGCCGGGCGGCAGCTCCCGAGGAAAGCCAGAGAGAGGAGCCAGCCGGCGAGGTGGGTGCGATGTGCCCAGCGGCGCATAGCAAAAGGCCCACCCCCGACGGAGCGGAGATGGGCAAGCGCCTGCGCCCTGTGCGCAGCGCCACCATCCCTCCCGCGAGGGAATTGCAGGTGGCGCGAACGGAGACGTCTCCTGGCTCCGGGCCGACGGCTCGCCTTCCCGGGTGAACCCAGTGGCGATGAGCCGCATCAATCAGCGGCGCAACGCTGACGCTGCGCCGTGGCTGCCCGTTACAGTGGCGGGGCCGCGCCGGACTCGCACCGGCTTCCGTGAATCCCCGTTCGCTTGTACGACGAGCTTAGTCTATCGACAGAAGGGCAGGATCGCAAGCTCGGGGACCAGGGACGGGGGACGCGTGGTCTCAACCCGTCCCGCGTCCCGCGCGACCGTCCGGGAGGCCTTGAGGGTCCCCCGTCCCCATCGCAGGCGCTGGTTTCCGCCGGAGGGCGAATACGAGCCCGACGACCAGGGTCACGCCGACGAGCGTAACGAGGTAGGGAAGCAGCCGCTGCGCTTGGAAGGTTCCCCGCGGCAGGGTGATTTCGACCGTGACACCGCTCTGCAACGGCCCGGTGCGGTAGCGTGCGAACCAGCGTCCTTCAATCGAATCAACGTCGAGCCGCTGCAGGGCGGGCGCCTGCACCACCGCCGCCGTGTCCTCGAGCAGGAAAGCGATCTCCCCGGTCGGCTGGTCCACTGGCACGCGCAGCGTGGTGACCCCGGCGGGCAGTACGTACCCGTAGCTGATCTGCTTCCCCGCTTCGCCCGGAGCGAGCGGCGCGTACACGGCGACCGTGTCGCCGCGGCGCGTGACGGTCTGCGCCGAGACGTCGCTCTCCCCCACCTGCCACTGGATCGCCTCGCGCGGCAGCGCGCCCGCCCACACGGGCCGCAGCGTGTCGTTCGTGACTCGCGTTGCGAAGCCGGGGTTGTGGAGCCGCACGATCTCGAGGACGTCGCGCGTGCCGTCCGGCCGGGGCCGAGCGAGGGTGAGCAGCCGCTGCAGGACGAAGATCGGCGGGCCCCGGGAGGTGGTATCGTAGACGACCAGCGGCGCGAACTCCGCGACGGCGCGCCTGGTGAGCTGCCTCGGCTCGCTGAAATAGGCGATCCCGGCGTACCACCCGCTCACCACGTAGATCGCGGTGCTGTCCACCTGCGCCAGGCGGATGCTGTAGCGGCCTGTCGCGTCGGTGCGGACCGAGTCCACGGGACCGCCGCCGTCCCGGGTCACCCGGTGCAGCACGGCCCAACCGCCCGCCAGCGGGCGCGGCGTGAGGCCGCCCAGCTCGATGCGCCCGGCGAGGCGCACGCTCTGCGCCCGGAGCGCGTTGGCGCCCCCCGCCGCGAGGAGCAGCAGGAGGAGGAGGAGCGCGCTACGGCGTGAACTTCCCGAAGTCTTCAGGATCGAGGTTCTGGAGGTAGGTCTTCAGAGCGTCAGCGTCGAGGGGCTGCGGGCCGGTATCAGACGGCCCCTCCCCCGTTTCCACCGCCGTGTGCTCGAGCAGGGTCTCGCTCGTGAAGATCGGCGCCTTGAGCCGCAGCGCCACGGCGATGGAGTCCGAGGGACGCGCGTCGACCTGAATGACCGCGTCCCCCCGGTAGATGTGCAGCTCGGCGTAGTACGTGTTGTCCTTCACTTGCGTGATGATCACTTTGCGGAGGTCGGCGCCCAGCCCGACGATCACCTGCTTCAGGAGGTCGTGGGTGAGCGGGCGCGAGAACTTCACCCCGGCCAGCTCCATGGCGATCGCGCTCGCCTCGGCCGGGCCGATCCAGATGGGGAGCACGCGCTCCCCTTCCCGCTCCTGCAGGATCACGACCGGCGTGTTGGTCGTGCGATCCAGGCCCAGGTGGGCCACCCGCACTTCAATCACGACGCCTCGCTCAGGTCCCCATATCCCAGGAGGCCAGGTACTTGTGCTGGGCCGGCGACAGCGTGTCGATGCCGACCCCCATCGCCTGCAGTTTGAGCCGCGCAATCTCGCGGTCCAGGTCCGCCGGAATCCGGTACACGTCCTTCTTCAGCGTCGCGGCGTTCTTGAGAACGAACTCGGCCGCGAGCGCCTGATTCGCGAACGACATGTCCATCACGCTCGCCGGATGTCCCTCGGCTGCGGCCAGGTTGATCAGCCGGCCGTCGGCGAGCACGAAGATCCGCTTGCCGTCGAGCTGGAACTCCTCCACGAACTCGCGCACCTGCACCGGACCATTGGCGGCCTGTTTCAGGCCCTCCAAGTCGATCTCGACGTTGAAGTGGCCCGAGTTCGCGAGAATCGCGCCGTCCTTCATTGCCCGCATGTGCTCGACGCGGATCACCTCGATGTTTCCCGTGAGCGTGACGAAAATGTCGCCCACCCGCGCTGCTTCCGCCATCGTGCAGACCCGGAAGCCGTCCATCTGGGCTTCCAGCGCCTTGAGGGGGTCGATCTCGGTGACCAGCACGTTGGCCCCCGCGCCGCGGGCCCGCATCGCGAAGCCGCGTCCGCACCACCCATACCCCGCCACGACGACGGTGCTCCCCGCCACGAGCATGTTCGTGGCCCGCAGGATCCCGTCGAGGGTGGACTGACCGGTGCCGTAGCGGTTGTCGAACAAATGCTTGGTGTCCGAGTCGTTGACGGCCACCACCGGGAACTGCAGCACGCCGTCCTTCGCCATCGCCTTAAGGCGGATGACGCCGGTGGTGGTCTCCTCGGTCGAGCCGATCACGCCCCCTACGAGCGCCTTCCGCTCGGCCACGGACAACGTCTCCACCCAGCGCCGCACCGGCGGGGCGAGGTCGTCCAGCCGGTTCAGCGCGATCATGTGGAGCGATCCCACCAGGTCGGCGCCGTCGTCCATCGTCACGTCCGGCCGGTGCGCGAGCGCCGCCCGGATATGCTCGTAGTACGAGGTGTGGTCCTCGCCCTTGATCGCGAACACCTTGAGGCCGTGGTCGCGCACCAAGTGAGCGGCCACGTCGTCCTGGGTCGAGAGCGGATTCGATGCGCAGAGCGCCACGTCGGCGCCGCCAGCCTGGAGCGTCACCATCAGGTTCGCCGTCTCAGTGGTGACGTGCAGGCAGGCTGAGAGGCGCCTGCCCGCGAGCGGCTTTTCTTTGGCGAAGCGCTCGCGGAGCTGGCGCAGCACCGGCATGGACCGCTCGGCCCACTCAGTGCGCCGCCGGCCCTCGGCAGCGAGGGTCAAGTCCTTTATGTCGTGCGTTTCCGCTTTCGTCGTGGTCGTCATGCCCGGGTTGTTTGAGTGGAGTAATGCCTGGAGCGCTGCACGGCGAGCCGCAGCTCCTCCACCCGGTTGGCCTGTTCCCAGGTGAAGTATTCGACTTCCTTATTCAGCTCCTTGTCCACGAACCGGCCGCGCTCCGGCGCGCGGCCGAAGTGGCCGTACGCCGCGGTGCGGCGGTAGATGGGGTTCCGCAGGTTCAGGTCCTTGATGATGCCGCGGGGCGTCAGGTCGAACACCTCACGGATCGCGTCCTCGATGGCGCCGTGCGGCACCGTGCCGGTGCCGAACGTGTCGACCATCACCGATACCGGGTCGGCGACGCCGATCGCGTAGGCGACTTGCGCCTCGCAGCGCGCGGCGAGCCCCGCCGCGACCACGTTTTTCGCCACCCAGCGGACCGCGTAGGAGGCCGAGCGGTCAACCTTCGAGGGATCCTTACCGCTGAACGCCCCGCCGCCGTGCCGCGCCATCCCGCCGTAAGTGTCGACGATGATCTTGCGGCCGGTGAGGCCGGCGTCGCCCTGCGGGCCGCCGATCACGAACCGGCCCGTGGGGTTCACGAGGACGTCCTGCTCCGCGACGTCGAATGCCGCCTCGGCCAGCACCGGGCGTACCACCTGGGAGATCACCCCCCCGCGCAGCTCGGCGTTGTCCACCTTGTCGGAGTGCTGGGTGGAGACCACGACCTTGCTGATCCCGACCGGGCGGTCGTCCTCGTAGATCACCGACACCTGCGTCTTGCCGTCGGGGCGGAGCCACGGCAGCTCTCCCGACTTCCGCACGGTGGCGAGGCGCTCGGCCAGCCGGTGCGCCAGCACGATCGGCAGCGGCATGAGCGAGGGCGTCTCGTTCGAGGCGTAGCCGAACATCATCCCCTGGTCACCCGCCCCGCCCGTGTCCACGCCCATCGCGATGTCGGCCGACTGCCGGTCGATGGTCGTGAGAATGGCACAGGTCTGCGCGTCGAAGCCGAAGTTGCCGTCGGTGTAGCCGATCGAGGTGATCGTCCCGCGGACGATGTCCGGGATGTGGACGTAGGTGGATGTCGTGATCTCGCCAGCCACGACGGCCATGCCGGTCGTGACCAGCGTCTCGCACGCGACCCGCGCCTGGGGGTCGTGGGCGATGATCGCGTCCAGCACCGCGTCGGAGATCTGGTCGGCGATCTTGTCAGGATGGCCTTCCGTCACCGACTCGGAAGTGAAGACGTACCGTTGTGCGGGCATGTAAGTTAGGAGCCGTCGGTAATTAAGGGTTCAAGCTAGCCGAGCGCCGTCCGGCGGGCAACCTGGCGTCGGGGTCGAGCAGCTTGAGGTCGACCGCGGCAGCCATAGCGTCGCGAAGAATAGCCATCACATCGTCCGCGGTGCGCGCCGCGAGCGCCGCGTCGGCCGCGGCGCGCGCCTTGGTGAGTGAAACCTGCCGGACGATCCATTTCAGCAGCGGCAGCGCCGACGGCGCCACCGAGAGCACCTCGTAGCCCAGTCCGAGCAGCAGAAGCGCCGACAGCGGCTCGGACGCCATCTCACCACACACACTCGCGGGCTTCCCCGCCGCGCGCGCGGCATCGGCCACCTGCCTCAGCAGCCGCAGCACACTTGGGTCGTGCGGCGTGAACCGGTCCGCTAGCCGGGCGTTGCCGCGGTCCACCACCAAGGTGTACTGCGTCAGGTCGTTGGTGCCGACGCTGAGGAAGTCGCTGATGACCGCGAACCGGTCGGCGAGCACGGCAGCGGCGGGAGTCTCGACCATCACCCCCACCGGCACCGACGCTGCCGCCGCCTCACCACGCCGAGCAAGCCTGATGCCCTCTTCGGCCACCATGGCGCGCGTGATCTCGACCTCCTCGAGACGCGTGACCAGCGGGATCATCAACTGGATCTGCGCATGCGCCGCCGCCCGCAGCGCCGCCCGGATCTGCGTGCGGAAGATCTCGGGCTCGTCCAGGCAGACCCGGATCGCGCGCCACCCGAGGAACGGGTTCGGCTCCGGTGGTGCCTGGAACGCGGCCGGGAACTTGTCGCCCCCGAGGTCGTAGGTGCGCACCACCACAGGGTGGCCCGGGAACGCCTCGCCCACTCGGCGGAAGTACTCGGCCTGTTCGTCCTCGGTCGGGAGACGACTGTGGCTGGTGATCAGGAACTCGGTGCGCAGCAGCCCCACGCCCTCGGCGCCGTGCCGGCGCGCCGCCTCGATCTCGTCGGGGAGGTCGACGTTCCCGCGCAGGCGCACGCGGCAGCCGTCGGTAGTGACCGACGGTTGCTCGACCACCTGCTCGAGCTGCAGGGTGAGCGCGCGCCGCCGGGTCTCCAACGCCTTCGCCTCCGCGATCTCTGCGGGACTGGGGTGGAGCAGCACGGTGCCGCGCGTACCGTCGAGCACGAGCATCGTGCCCGGGTGGATCCGCTCGATCGCGCCCGCGAGGCCGAAGACCGCCGGTATACCGATCGAGTGCGCCAGGATCGCGGCGTGCGAGGTGCGGGTCCCCTGTTCGCTCACCAGGCCCACGACGTGCGCGCGGTCGAGCTGCACGGTGAGGCCGGGCGACAGCTCCTGGGCGACCACGACCGACGGGCTCGAGATCCCCTCCCACAGGTCCTCGGAGCGGTGCATCAGGTGGTTGATCACCCGGATCGTGACGCCGATCAAGTCGGCGATCCGTTCCTTGAGCCGCGGGTGGCCCGTCCCGGCCCACATATCGCGGATCTCGAGCGCCTTGAACTCGAACGCCTTCTCGGCGGTGAGGTGGTTCTCGCTGATCAGGTCTTCGATGCCGGGAACGAACTCCTGATCCTCGAGCATGAGGATCTGCGCGTCGAAGATGCGCGCCTCGTCGACGCTGGCGCGGTCCTCGACACGTTCCTTGAGCACGGCGAGGTGGCGCTTGACGTCGCGCACGGCCGCCCGCAGGCGCCGCACTTCCTTCGTCACCTGGGACCGCGGCACGACCCGGTGCGGGACCTCAGGCAGGGTCCAGCGCACGACGATGGCGGGACCGATCGCGATCCCGGCCGATACGCCGATGCCCTTGAGCAGCCGGTCGCTCATTCCTTGAGATCCATCTCGTGGAACCCGTCGGCCACGAGGGCGCAGAGCGCGTCCATCGCGGCCTCGGCGTCGTCCCCTTCCGTGCGGAGGTAGAGGCTCGATCCCTGCTCCGCCGCCAGCATCATCACCCCCATGATGCTCTTGCCGTTCACCTTGAGGTCGTCCTTGCCCACCTCGACGCTGGACGTGAAGCGACTCGCGACCTTCACGAACGCCGCGGCCGGTCGCGCGTGCAGGCCGAGCGGGTTGACGATCTTGGCCTCGCGCTCGACTACTGCCATACCCACCCCACCACGAGCGCCGCGGCCACCAGCACGAGGCCGAGCCGCAGGCCGCCGATCGCGGGCCAGCGGAGTTGCAGCACCGCGAACCCCCCGGCCGCGGCGGCCGCCAGGGCGGCGCGCGCCCAGTCGTCGAACGGCGCCGCGAGGTGTAGGGCCACGAGCGGCAAAGCGGCGCCGGTGGCGAGCGCCATCGCCGGGCCGGTCCATGCCACCGCCCGCTGCAGCCCCGCATCGTGCAGGGCGGCCGCCACACGGGGACCGTGCGCCCAGCCGGCCCGCAGCGCCCACCAGCGCAGGGCCACGTGCCCCGCGTTGTAGATCAGCAGGAACCCGGCGATGGCCGGCCAGCCGGCGCCGAGCGCCACGGCCATGAGGGCGAGCCCCGAGGCGAACGGCAGCCAGCCGGCCCACACCAACCGGTCACCGAGCGCGCCCAGCGGCCCGGTGAGGGCCGCGCGCAGCCGCTCCACCTGCTCGGGGCTCGCGCCGTCGTGCTCCGCACGCGCCGCGGCGCCGACCACAAGGCCGCACAGGTACGGGTGCGCGTTAAAGAACCGCGCGCCGCGGGCCACCGCTGCCCGGTAGGCGGGCCCCGCGACGCCGCCGGGAAGGTCGCGCAGCAACGGCTCCTCGGCGACCCCCACGCCGAGCCCGATCATCCGCTCGTAGTTCCACGAGCCCTGCACCGCGAAGAGACGCAGGAGGCTCGCACCGAGCCGGGGCGTCACCGCAACCACGCCACCAGGGCGCCGCCGCCCAGCCCGGCGGCAAACCAGCGGAGGCCGGGCCCGCGGCCGATCAGGCGGAACGTTCCCGCAGCGCCCGCGGCGAGCGCCGCCCCTACCGCCGCCACCGCCAGCGCCGTGACGCCAGTCGGGCTGAGCGTGGCGGCGAAGACGGCGCGCGCCTCCCAGGCGATGCCGAGCCCGACCGCAGTCACTGTCGCGGCGCGCAGCGCGTCGCGTAAGATGCCGCCCAGATGGGTCCGCACCAGCGTGCCCGCGTCCCCCTCCTCGATCCGGGCCACGGCGCGGTGCACGGCCCGGGCGTTGACCCGGCGCAGGAAGTGCAGGCTCACGCCGCCCAGCATCGCGGTCAGGAGACCCACAACAGTGCCGAGGCCCAGGCCCTGCAGTCCCGGCGCGGCGTGCGCCATGCTCACCGCGGCGACCGTGGCTGGCCCGTACTCGGGGTACCGTGCGGCGCCCACCGGGAGGACGTCGAACTGGAACAGCTCGAACACGACGCCGAGCTGGAGCCCGGTGCGCAGGTCGCCCAGCACCGTCCCCGCCACGGCGCCGGCCACGAGCGGGCGCGCGATCATCATTTGCGGCACACTCACCAGGTCGAGGCCGACGAGCGTGCCCCACGCGAGCAGAAAGAGCTGCAACTCGAGGGTCACGTGAACTCCCCGAGCGGGATCGGCCGTGCAGTCGGGACATCCTGGGCGGTGATCTCGACGCCCTGGGCCGCGAGCTGGCGGAGCTTGGCCGCCTCCTCGTCCGTCAGGTAGACGAAGCGGAGCCGCTCGGTGCGTCCCGGCCGGTGGTGGATGCCGCCCACGTTGAGCCGCTTGACCTGCGGCGCGTTGGCGCACAGCGCGGTCGCGGTGTCGATGTCCCCCACGAGCAGGATCCCGACCCGGCCGTCCGCTTCCCAGGTCGGCAGGCGCTCCGCCACCTCCACGGTGGAGGCGAAGATCACCTCGAGGTTCGGCGGGACGCCCATGCGATAGAGGTCCTGCTCCCAGTCGCTCTCCCGGACCTCGTTATCCACGAGCACGATGAAGGCGCAGTCGAGCGGCTGGCCCCAGCCCACGACCACCTGGCCGTGGATGAGGCGGTCGTCAATGCGGTAGAGCGCGATGCTCATGCGGTGGGGACCCGGATCGCTTTGCCTCCCGCCTCCGCCGCGCGCCGTGCGGCCTCCCCGGGGGTGACGTCGCGATGGAACACGAAGTCGAGCAGCATCGCGAGGTTGACGCCCGTCACGACCGCGAGGTCCGAGTGGCCGCGCGTCTGTCGTACGGAACTCGTGAAGCAGGAGCCGCCGGGGAGGTCGATGAACAACACGGCCGGACGGCCCCCCACGGCGTCGGTGAGGCGCTGCGTCAGCGACTCGGCGTCGCAGCCGTCGTTGCTGACGGCGACGAGCGCGTCCTCGAGACCGGTGATCACAACGACGGCCTTGACCAGCGCTTCCGCCAGCGCCGCGTGGGAAACGATGACGCCGAGCAAGGGCTCACTCATAATCTTCCTCGAGGTACTCCTGCACCTCGCGCCGTTCGCGCATCCGCTGGATCAGGCGCTCGTTGAACGCCCTGGCGGCGTCCATTCCACTGTAGCGTAGCAGGTGGTTCATCGCCACGACCTCGCAGATCACGGTGAGGTTCTTGCCGGGATTGAGCGGCACCGTCACCAGCGGGACTGACACGTCGAGCAGCGTGGTCTCCTGCCCGTCGATACCCGTCCGGTCGTACTCGCGCGACGCCTCCCAGTCCTCAAGCTGGACCACCACCTCGATCCGCTTCTGCTGGCGCACGGCCCGGATGCCGAACAGCGCCTTGATGTCGATCAGGCCGACGCCGCGGATCTCCATGTAGTGCCGTGACAGCTCGTGGCCGCGGCCGATCAGGATGTCGTGGCCGCGCCGGGTGACGTGCACCACGTCGTCGGCCACGAGGCGGTGACCGCGCTCGACTAGGTCGAGTACGCACTCGCTCTTCCCGATGCCCGATCGGCCCAGGAAAAGGAGCCCCACCCCGAACACGTCGGCGAGCGACCCGTGCACAGTCGTGGCGGGCGCGAACGCGTCGTCGAGGAATGGTTTCAGCCGGCGGTAGAACTCGGCGGTCTTCAACCTGGTCCGGATCACCGCAACACCGCGCGCGCGCGCGAGCTCCAGCAGCTCGTCGGGTGGCTGCTGGGCCTTGGTGACGATCACGCAAGGCAGCTCGAATTTGAACAACGTCTCGAGCGCGCGGCGCCGTCCCGCCGGGTCGAGCGAGGCGAGGTAGGTGATCTCGGTCTCGCCCAGGATATGGATGCGGTCGCCGACGAAGCGCGCGACGTAGCCCGCGAGCACGAGGCCGGGGCTCGACGCCTCGGGGTTCGGAATCTCGCGGTCAAGGCCCCCATCCCCCGTCAGCGTCTCGAGCTGCAGGGGCTCCGCCTTACGGGCGAGGAGGTCCTTGACCTTGAGCGTCACTGCGGCTCGCGCTGCACGGTACGGCGCCGGGAAGGTGCGCTCTTGTCGAGCTGCCGGCGGACCCGCGCCGCCGCCCGGTCGAGGGCGGTGCGATGGTCGGGCCCCAGGGCGCTGCCCACGTGCACGACGCCCCGCGCGGTGTGGAGCCGCAGTTCCACCGAGGCCTCGCCGTGATCTTCCTCGAACGTCACCTGCCCGTCGTGCGGCCGCCCCGCCACCTTGCCGAGCCGCTGCATCAGCTCGCGCGCGCGGGCGCGGAGTTCATCGGAGACCTCGCAGTGACGTGCGGTGATCGTGACGCGCATGGTCAGCCTCCCTGTGCGATGATTCTCTGGAGATGTTCGGCGGTGGCGACGGCGGCCCGGTCCCACGACAGTCCCTCGGCGAACGCCCGCGCGGCGCGGCCCAGCTGGGTGACGAGCGCCGTGTCAGCCGCGAGCGCCACCATCCGTTCGGCCAGCGCCCGGGCATCCCCGTGCGGCACGAGAAACCCGGTCTCGCCGTGGCGCACTGACTCGCGCAGACCCGGGCTGTCGGAGGCGAGCGCAGGCGTGCCGCACGCCGCCGCCTCGACGTTGGAGATCCCCCACCCCTCCTTCGGGCTCGGGAAGATGACGGCCCACGCGCTCCGCAGCAGCCGCCGCTTCTCCTCCTCGGCCACAAACCCATGGAACCGTACCGCGTCTCGGAGCCCGAACTCCCCCGCCAACTGCTCGAGCCGGAGCCGGTCGTCGCCCTCCCCCGCGATGTCGAGCCGCAGGTCGGCCGGCGCGCGGCGGGCCTGGGCCAGCGCCCGGAGCGCGACTTCCACTCCTTTATAACGCTTCAAGCGGCCCACGTACAAGAACGTGGGGACCGCGGACCGGGGTGTCGCCGCATCCGGGCAGTACCAACCAGCATCGACCCCGGGATAGATCACCTCGATCTGCTCCCGCGCCACCCCCCGGGCCACGAGGTCGTCCCGCGTGCTGTCGCTGATCGCGTGAAACCCGACTCGCCGGTAGATCCGGGGAACGGGCCGCTCGGCGAGCCACACGACCGCCGCCATCGGCCAATTCGCCTCGGCGAAGGCGGTCGTGCCGAACAAGTGCGGGACGATGGCGCAGAACGGCAGGTCCGTGAGGGTGCAGAGGAACAGCGGCAGCTTGTTGATGTCCTCCACGACTACGTCGTACGTCCCCGCGCGAAGCTTCGCCCGCACCGTGGCCCGCGCCCGCAGGGCGAACGTGTGCCGGCCCCCGACCCGTGTGACCCGTATCCCGTCGAGTTTGGTCTCGGGCGCGCACTCCGGCCACCCGCTCGTCACGAGGTCCACCGCGTGCCCGGCGCGCGCCAGCCGCCCAAAGATCTCGTGCAGGTGGATCTCCGCGCCGCCGGCCTGCGGATTCTCGCGGTCGTTCCAGTTGACCAGGAGGATCCTCACAACGCGCCCATCTCCCGCGCGATCGCGTCGAGCACTCCGTTGACGAACTTGGGCGCCTTGGGCCCCGCGAACCAGTGCGCCAGCTTCACCGCCTCGTCGATCACCACGCGCGGCGGCGTCGCGGCTTCGGCCAGCTCGGCCAGGGCGAGACGCAGGATGTTGCGCTCGATCACCCCCACGCGCTCGAGCCGCCAGTGCTCGGCGGCATCCGCCACGCGGCGGTCGAAGTCGGGAAGCCCGGCGATCGCCTTGGCCGCGAGATCGGCGCCGCGGTCGTAGCCCTCGGGAGAGCGCCCGTAGATCGAGGCGACGCGGGCCGCGACCGTCTCGATCGATGGCCGACCCGACATCTCCCACGCATAGAGGAGCTGGAGGGCGCGGGCGCGCGCCCTAGTTTCGGGCCGTTGCACGGCTCAGCTGGGCCAGCACGTCGGCCGTCCGGAGGGCGGCGTCGACCGCTTCGTAGCCCTTGTTCCCGGCCGCGCCGCCGGCGCGCGCCGCGGCTTGTTCGAGGGTGTCGGTCGTCAGGACCCCGAACCCCACGGGGACGCCGTGGGCCAGGGCGACGTTCCCGAGGCCGCGAGTCGCCTCACCCGCCACGAACTCGAAGTGCGGGGTCTCGCCGCGGATCACGCACCCCAGCGCGACGATCGCCGCGTAGCGGCCCGAGGCCGCGGCCGCCCCCGCCGCCACCGGTAGCTCGAAGGCGCCGGGGACCCACACGACGTCCACCGCGGACTCGGAGACGCCCTTTTCCCGCAAGCACTGGCGGGCGCCGTCGAGCAGCCGGGCGGTGACCAGCTCGTTGTAGCGGCTGACGACAACCGCCACGCGACGCGGCGCCGGCGCGCGGGGAGTGCCCTCCAGCTCGGCCACGGTCAGTGGGTGAGGAGGTGGCCGAGCTTGTCGCGCTTCACGTCGAGATAGGACCGGTTCTCGTCCGAGGGCGACGGAACGATCGGGAGACGTTCGACGATCTGCAGCCCGTAACCCTCGAGCCCGACGAGCTTCATCGGGTTGTTCGTAAGCACCCGGATGGACGACAGGCCGAGATCGAGCAGGATCTGCGCCCCGATGCCGTAGTTGCGGAGGTCGGGTTTGAAGCCGAGGTGCTCGTTGGCGGTGACGGTGTCGTGGCCGGCGTCCTGGAGCTCGTACGCCTTGAGCTTGTTGAGGAGGCCGATGCCCCGCCCTTCCTGGTCGAGGTAGACTACCGCGCCCCGGCCCGCCTCGGCGATCATCCGCATCGCGCTGTGCAGCTGCCAGCCGCAGTCGCAGCGGGCCGACCCGAACACGTCGCCGGTGAGGCACTTCGAGTGCATCCGCACCAGCACGTCCTGCTGCCCTTGCACCTCGCCGAACACCAGCGCCACATGCTCGGCCGAGTCCACGTCGTTCCGGTAGCCGACGATGCGGAACTCGCCGAACGGCGTCGGGAGCCGGGCATCGGCCACGCGATGCACCAGCCGCTCGTTGGCAAGCCGGTAGGCGACGAGCTGGGCGACCGTGATGAAGGTGAGCCCATGTGCCTCCGCAAAGCGCTCGAGCTCGGGGCGGCGGGCCATTGTGCCGTCGGGGTTCAGGATCTCGCAGATCACGCCCGCGGGGTAGAGCCCCGCGAGCCGGGCAAGGTCCACGCTCGCCTCGGTCTGGCCGACGCGCTGCAGCACGCCGCCGGGGCGTGCGCGCAAGGGGAAGACGTGCCCCGGACGGCGCAGGTCGGCCGGAGTGGCGGCGGGATCGATCGCCACGCGGATTGTGGCGGCACGGTCGGCCGCCGAAATCCCGGTTGTGACGCCGAAGCGGGTCGCGGCGTCGATGCTCACCGTGAAAGCGGTCTCGTGCGCCTCGGTGTTGTGCTCCGCCATCTGCGGCAGGCCCAAGGCCTGGCAGCGCTCGGGCATCAGGGTGAGGCAGATCAGCCCCCGCCCGTGCATCGCCATGAAATTGATCATCTCGGGGGTGACCCGCTCGGCCGCGCCGACCAGGTCGCCCTCGTTCTCGCGGCTCTCGTCGTCGGCCACGATGACGAGCTTGCCCGAGCGGATATCCGTGATCGCTTGCTCTACGTTTCCAAACGGCATAGCTGTCTCACATACTTCCCGAGAACGTCGCCCTCGACGTGAACGCGATCGCCCACCCGCAAAGTGCCGAGCGTCGTGTGCGCGCGGGTGAACGGCACCAGCGCAATCTGCACCAGCTCCTTCCCCGGAAGGTCGTTCACCGTGAGGCTCACGCCGTCCACGGCGATCGAGCCGTGCGGGATCGAGACCTCGCGCACCCCCGGCGGCACCCGCAAGTCGTACACCCAAGCGTCGCCGCTCTGCATCGCCCGCTCCACGACGGCCACCCCGTCCACGTGCCCCTGAACGATGTGCCCGCCCAGGCGGTCCATCGCGCGGACGGCGCGCTCGAGGTTCACCCGGCGCCCCGCGGTGTACTCGCCGAGCAGCGTGCGGCCGAGCGTCGTCTCGACCGCGTGGACCGTGAACCCGCCCTTCAGTACCCGCGCGACGGTGAGGCAGACGCCGTTCATGGCGATGCTCTCGCCGCGCCTGACGCCCTTGTAAGCAGCGCGGATGCCCAGCCTCAGGCCGGGCTCACGTTTCCTGCGACCGTTAGGGAGTCCTTTAGGGTTTCCCGTCTCCCGCTCGGCCCAAGCGATTGCCCCCACCGCGGTCACGATCCCGGTAAACATAGCTGCCGGTCCAAGACCAATAATGTATCAGGACCCAAGGTCCGGCGCTCCACGGGAATCCAGCGGGGCGCCTCGCCGATGGGGGAATCCGGCACGCCCGGGAACGCCGGGACGGCGTTCCCGCCCAGCCAGACCGGGGCCTGGACCCAGTAGAGGCGGTCCACCAGCCCCAGGGCAAGAAGCTTCGCGCCCAGGGCGCCGCCCCCCTCGCACAGGAGCGACTCGATCCCGTTGGCGCGCAGCAGCGCCAACCCCTCGGCGAGGCCCGTGGGGCGGAACACGCGCACGCCGTTCGCCTCGAGGATCGCGACGTTGGCGGCTGGCGCCTCGGGTGAGGCCATCACCCAGGTCGGAACCTCGCGCGCCGTCGCCACGAGGGAGACACCGTGGTTGAGCATCGCGCGGCGGTCGAACACCACGCGCACCGGCGGTCGCCGCGGGGTCACGCTCCCGCGCACCGTGAGCTGCGGGTTATCGGTGAGCGCCGTCGTGCCGCCGACCGCGATGGCGTCGAAGCCGGCGCGCAGCCAGTGCACCCACTGGCGCGCGGCCTCGCCCGACACCCACTGCGAGCGGCCGCCCGCGTCCGCGATGCGGCCGTCGATCGAGGTGGCGAGCTTGAGGGCAACGAAGGGGCGGTCGGCCTGCCGGCGGCTGAAGAGGAAGGGGGCGTTGAGCGCCGCGGCCTCCGTGGCAAGCAGCCCCGACTCGACCGCGACGTCCCCCCGCTGCAGGACATCGAGCCCGCCCTGCGCCTGCGGGTCGGAGTCGCGGATGGCGGCGACCACCCGCCGGACGCCCGCCGCGAGGATCGCCTCCGTACAGGGCGGCGTCTTACCGTGATGGGTGCAGGGCTCAAGGGTGACGACCAGCGTGGATCCGCGCGCCGCGGCGCCGGCTGCGGCGAGCGCGCCGACTTCGGCGTGGGGGCCGCCGAACTCAGCATGCCAGCCTTCGCCGACGGTCCGTTTGCCGGCGAGCACCACGGCGCCCACGAGCGGATTCGGCGCGACGCGCCCCCACCCCTGCAGCGCGAGGTCGAGGGCGCGTCGCATCGCCTCCCGTTCGCGGGGGCGGTCAGAAGCTGAGACGGACGCCGACGCCTCCGAAGACATGTCCCGCCTTGGGGTCGAAGTCGCTGTAGCTCGTGCTCAGGTTCTGGTCCTTGCCCGTCTGGTAGCCGATCTCGCCCACGAGCTTGAGCATCGCGAGGTTCAGCCCCGCGTTCGCGAACAGCACCTGGCGCGAGTTGTCGAGCTCCGTCATGACCGTGTCGCGGAGGGTGGTCGGGGGGTTGTTGTAGTACCGCAAGTGCGCGGTGCTCGTGTACTGGTCGAAGCCCACGCCCGCCGCCACGTCGAGCAGCACGAAACGCCAGCTCGCCGTCACCCGAACGTTGGTTGCCTTGAGGTCGGTGTCGAACTCGAAAGCATCGCCCGACCCCGGCGCGGCCCCGAGCTGCCCGTACTGGATGCGCGGCAGGGTGCGGCGCATCGCGCTCACCGAGACCGCCGGGACGGGGAAGGCACCGTTCAAGACGCCCACCCGAAGACCGTACCCGATGCCGAGCGCGAAGTCGCCAACGCTGGTCGCGCCCGACTCCACTGAGAGCTTGTCGAGACTCGTAGGAAGCAGCGTCGCGGAGCCGAGCGCGTCGACCGAGAGAAGCCCGCCGGCCATTCCCCGGAACAGGCCGACACCCGCTTCGATCACCGGCGCCGGCACCGCCCCCTCGACCGACGCGGACCCCGTGTCGGGGTTCGGCAGCACGGCCTTGACGGCGTTGACGCGCGCCGACACGAACAGGTGGCCGAGGCCGCCCAGCGTCCAGGCGGTGCCGAGGACAGGGTTGCCGCCACTCGTGGCGACGCCCGCGAGCGGCTGGAACGTCTTGTAGGCGTCTACCGCGGTGTTGCAGGCGGCGAGCACCTGGGCGTTGGGACTGCTGCACTGCCCCTCGAGTCGCCCCCCCCCCCGAGCGCGGCGAGCCCGACGAGCATCACACCGAACCGACGCATACGGCCTCCACTCACCGTTTCGTGAAGCGCACACCGGCCGTGCCGGCGCACACCTCGCCAAGGAGCCACGTCGCGACCTGCGCCTGCTCCGCAGCGCGGCGGACCTCTTCGACCTCGTCGCGGCCCACCACCGCGATCAATCCAATTCCGAGGTTGAACACCCTGCGCATTTCGCCGAGGGAGACCTCTCCGGCGCGCATCAGCACCCGGAATACCGTGGGCCACTGCCAGGCTCCGGAGTCCACGACCGCTTGGCAGCCTTCCGGCAGGACGCGAACGAGATTCCCCGGTATGCCCCCGCCTGTAATATGCGCTAGGGCGTGGACGCGCGTGATGACCGGGATCACGGCGGCGAAATAACTGCGGTGGACATCGAGTAAGACATGTGCCACCGACCGGTCCGTCTCCGGGAAGACGTCGCCGACGTCCAGTGTCAGCCGGCCGAAGACGATCGCCCGCGCGAGGGTGTAGCCGTTGGTGTGCAGTCCGTTCGACGCGTAGCCGATCAACACGTCGCCGGGCTTCACGCGGTCGCCGTGCAGCGCCTGCGCTTCCTCCACGACGCCGACGATCGTCCCGGCGAGATCGTAGTGGCCGGGCTGGTAGAGATCGGGGAGCTGCGCGGTCTCGCCGCCGGCGAGCGTCATGGCGTGGGCGCGGCAACCGCGCGCGATGCCTTCGACCAGCGCTGTAGCGACCTCCGGGACGAGTGTGCCCGTCGCGAGGTAGTCGAGGAACGCGAGCGGCCGCGCGCCGTGCACCAGGATGTCGTTGACGCAGTGGTTGACCAGGTCTTCGCCGACAGTGTCATGGATCCCGGCGCGGGCGGCGACCAGCACTTTCGTGCCGACGCCATCGGTCGAGAGGACCAGCACGGGCTTCGTCATCCCGGGCGGGATGCGCACCATCCCGCCGAACGCGCCAACGTGTCCCAGCGCGAGCGGCGTGCGCGTGGTGGCGACGAGCGTCCCGATGCGGCGCTTCGCCTCCTCCGCGGCATCGAGGCTCACTCCGGTGGCGGCGTAGCGGTCGGTCATGCCACGGTCTCCGGGTGATCGAAATGGACCAAATCCCGGAACGCGCGTACGCGCGCCTCCACCTCGCCGGGCGTCACGGTATCGAAGCGGCGGATGCCGAATTCCTCCACGGCGAACGAGCCCATCGCCGCGCCGTACACCATGGCGAGCCGCAGGTTCGCCGGAGACAGGTCGTTGGTGCGCGCGATGTGCGCCATGAAGCCACCGGCGAACGCGTCGCCCGCGCCGGTTGGGTCGAACACTTCCTCCAGCGGGTAGGCGGGCACCTTGAAGGTGCGCTCCAGGTCCATCAGCAGCGCGCCGTGCTCGCCCTGCTTGATCACCACCCGCGTCGGTCCGTGGGTCAGCACCCAGCGCGCCGCGCGGTAGATGTTCCAATCGCCCGACAGCTCGCGCGCCTCGGAGTCATTGATGATAAGCGTGTCGATGTGGCGCAGCAGCTCGAGCAGCACGTCGCGCTTCGACTGGATCCAGTAGTTCATCGTATCGCAGGCGACGAGGGCGGGCTCGTGCACCTGGTCCAGCACGCCGAGCTGCAGCTCGGGGTCGATGTTCCCGAGGAACACATAGCGGGCGTCGCGGAACGCGCGGGGGATCTTGGGGCGGAACCCCGCGAACACGCCGAGCCGGGTGTCGAGCGTCTCGCGGCTCGAGAGGTCGTAAGAGTACTTCCCCTTCCAGCGGAACGACTCGCCCTCGGCCTGCTCCACCCCCGCGAAGTCGACGCCGCGCGCCTCGAGGCGCTTCAAGGCGCCCAACGGGTAGTCGTCCCCCACGACTCCCACCACCTGGACCGGGTGGAGCAGCGCGGCCGCGGCGCTGAAGAACACCGCCGACCCGCCGGGGTCGTCGGCGGTCTCCCCGAACGGGGTGATCACCGAATCCAGCGCGATCGATCCCACCACCAGCAAGCTCACGTCACATCCGATCCGGGGCATGGATCCCCAACAGGGTCAGTCCCTGGGCCAGCACCTGCCGCGCGGCCCGCGCAAGTACCAGGCGCGGCAGCTCCTCCGGCTCGCCGAGTACGCGGTACTTGTGGTACCACGCGTGCACGGTCCGGGCCAGGCCTTCGAGAAAGCCCGTCATCCGGTACGGCTCGTAGGCGTCCGCGGCGCGCGCAATCAGGTCCGGAAACGCCTGCAGCTGCTTCAGGATCTCGACCTCCTCGGGCTGGTCGAGCACGGAGAGATCAGCCCCGTCCGCCGTGACCGAGTCGGGGGCACGGCCTGCGACGCGGAAGATGCCGCTCATCCGCGCGTGGGCCATCTGCACGTAGAAGACCGGGTTCTCCTCGGTCTGACTCTTGGCCAGGTCCACGTCGAAGATGAACTGCGAATCCTGGCGGCGCATGAGGAAAAAGTAGCGCGCGGCGTCGACGCCCGTCTCCTGGAACAGGTCGCGCAAGGTCACGAAGTCCCCGGCGCGCTTGGAGAAGCGCACCTCCTCCCCGCCGCGCATCACCCGCACCAGCTGCACGATCTCGGCGTGGAAGAAGTCCCCGGGGTAGCCGAGGGCGATCATCGCGGCACGCATCCGCGGCACGTAGCCGTGGTGGTCCGCGCCCCAGACGTCGATCGCCCGCACGAAGCCGCGCTCGTGCTTGTCATGGTGGTAGGCGATGTCGGGCACGAAATAGGTGTAGGTACCGTCCTGTTTCCGCAGCACCCGGTCCTTGTCGTCACCGAAGGCCGTGGTGCGTAGCCACAACGCGCCGTCCGCATCGAACGTGTGGCCCCGCCGGGCGAGCTCGTCGAGCGTCTGTGGGATGCGGTTCTGCTGGTACAGCGTGGACTCGGCGAAGATCACGTCGAACCGGACGCCGAACTCCCGTAGGTCCTCGTCCTGCTCGGCGCGCTGCGACAGCACCGCGATGGTGCGGCAGCGGCGCAACCCTTCTTCCTCGGGCAGGTCCGCGAACCCCCGCCCTTCCTTCGCGAGGACCCCCTCGGCCAGCTCGACGAGGTACTCGCCCTGGTACCCGCCCTCGGGGATGCCGGCGCGCCGGCCCACTTGCTGCTGCACCCGCGCCCAGAGCGAGCGGGCGAGCTTGTCGATCTGCGTCCCCGCGTCGTTCACGTAAAACTCGCGGGTTACCTCGTGGCCGGTCCACTCAAGCAGCGTCGCGATCGCGTCGCCCAGGGCGGCGCCGCGGCCGTGGCCGACGTGGAGCGGCCCCGTCGGGTTCGCCGAGACGAACTCCACGTTGACACGGGCCCCCTGGCCGCGCCCGCTCCGCCCGTAGTCCGTGCCCTTCGCGACGATGTCGCG
>JACOVF010000100.1 GCA_016177465.1 Gemmatimonadota bacterium | reverse complement strand
GGCTACAACAGCGCCCGAGTATGGGCTACCGGCTGGACTTCGAGGCGCGCACGTCGGGCCCGATCAACGCCATCTTCTTCGACTGGCAACACGGCAGCTTCTGGGGCGGGTCGAGCAACCACGGGGAGGACTACGGGATCGCCTGGGATTGAACGAGGTCGAGACCGCAGGCCGCGCTACCGATACCCTGCCGCCTGGAGCGTGAACAGCTCGGCGTAGAGCCCGCCTCGGGCCACGAGCTCCTCGTGCGTCCCCTGGTCCACCAGCTCGCCGTCCTTTAAGACCAGGATCCGGTCCGCCATCCGTACCGTCGAGAAGCGGTGCGAGATCAGCACCGCCATGCGCCCCTTGGTCAGCTCCGCGAACCGCAGGAACACCTCGTACTCGGCGCGGGCGTCGAGCGACGCGGTGGGCTCGTCCAGGATCAGCACCTGGGCGTGGCGCATGTAGGCGCGCCCCAACGCCACCTTCTGCCACTCCCCGCCCGACAGCTCCACCCCGCCCTCGAACCGGCGGCCGAGCATCTGGTCGAACCCCTTCTCGAGCCGCGCCGCGACCGCATCCGCCAGGCTGCGGCGCGCCGCCTCGCGCAGCCGCGCGTCGTCGTCCAGCGCCTCGACCTGGCTGACCCCGATGTTCTCTTTGAGGATGAAGTCGTAGCGCACGAAATCCTGGAAGATCACGCCGATGTTCTTGCGCAGGCTCGCCAGGTCGTAGTCCTTGAGGTCGACGGCGTCGAGCAGGATCCGCCCCTCGTCCGGATCGTAGAGGCGCGCGAGCAGCTTTACGAGCGTCGTCTTCCCCGCCCCATTCTCGCCCACGAGCGCGAGCCGCTCGCCGGGCGTCACCGTGAACGTGAGGTGCCGCACCGCCCAGCGCTCGGAGCCGGGATAGCGGAACCCCACGTCCCGGAACTCGAACCCCCCGCGGATCGGGACCGGCACGGGCCGCGCTCCGAGCCGCGAGACCACGCGCGGCTGCACGTCGAAGAAGGTGAACAGGTCGGAGAGGTACAGGCTCTGCTCGTAGATCTGCGACAATGACAGCAGCACGCGCTGGATCAGGTCGCGGCTCTGGCGGAACGACCCGGCGAGGAACGTCAGCGCGCCGATCGTGAACCGGCCCAGCACCGTGAGATAGATGATCACCGCAAACGCGGCGTAGTAGCCGACGGTGCCCCCCGCGACGAGCATCGTGGAGACGAGGTTGCGCCGCACGGCCAGCGTCTTGTTCGCCTCGTAGAACTCGTCGGACAGCTTCGCGTAGCGGCCCACCAGGAAGTCCGACAGGGCGAACAGTTTCACTTCTTTCGCCGACTCGTCCGACGCGCCCATGTAGCGCAGGTAGTCGAGCAGGCGCCGTTCGGGCGTCCACTGGAAGAGGAGCGAGTAGCCGAGCGACGCGAAGTGCGCCTCGCCGAGAAAGGCGGGGAACACCGCGACCACGAGGAGCAGCAGCAGCCACGGCAACTGGAGGAGCAGCACCCCACTCAGTGACAACAGGGTGACAAGGTCCTGCGCCGTGGAGAGCAGTAGCGCGAACAGGCCGATCCGCCCCACGGTCTGGCGGCGGGCGCGCTCCAGGTGGTCGTAGGTCTCGGCGTCCTCGAACTGGGAGAGGTCGAGCGTGGCGGCGTGGCGCATCAGCCGGACGCTGAGGCGGTTGGCGAACAGGTCGCCGAGCAGGCTCTCGAGCAGCGACGAAGCCCTCGCCAGCGCCTCGCCGCCGACCGCGATGCCGAGCTCGAGCGCCACGAGCCCGCCGATGTACCACCAATCCACCGCCCCGCCCGCCTTGACCACCGCCATGGCGGCGACCACGGCGTCGATGATCAGCTTGCCCACCCATAGGACGGCGAGCGGCACGAAGGAGCGAACGGCCCGCAACGCCAGGATCGCCACGGTGTAGCCGGGATGCGTCTCAAATACGAGCCGCAAGAGCGGTGGAACGTAGCGCAGCGCCTGGAGCCGCTGCCCCCAGGTGGGGGGTTTACCGTCACCGCCCGAAAGAAGGCTGCGGGGCTGGGGCAGGATGCCGTGGGAGACGAACCGGGGCGCCGTCACACCCTTAACTTCGCCAGGAGGGGGACGTCAGAATAGGCGTATGGGAGAACCGACAGCAGGGGCTAAGAGGCTAAGTGGCTGGGTCGCGGCGTACGTGGTCGCAACCCTCACCCTGTACCCACTTAGCCCCTTAGCCTCTCAGGCACTGGCTGCTCGCGACTCGGCTCTCCACGTCCTGAACCGCCTCGCCTACGGGCCCCGGCCCGGCGAGGTCGAGCGCATCGCCCGGATGGGGGTGCTGCGCTGGATCGAGCAGCAGCTCGCCCCCGAGCGGATCCCCAACCCCGTGCTCGCCCGGCGGGAGCGGGAGTTCAAGCTCCTCGACTACGACGCGCCGGACCTGGCGCGGCGCTACGCCGCGGCGGTAGCGGAGCGCGTGCGCCGCCAGCAGGCCAGCACCGCCGACGACACGATGCCGCCGCGCCGCGGACCCGTGGCCGAGTTCCGCCGCCTCGCGGGTCAGCTGCAGCAGCTCGCTGTGACCCGCGCGGCGCTGTCCGAGCGCCAGCTGCAGGAAGTCATGGCCGACTTCTGGACCAACCACTTTAACGTCTTCTCCGGCAAGGGCGCCGATCGCTTCCTCACGCCGTCGTATGTAGAAGAAACCGTCCGCCCCCACGCGCTGGGCCGCTTCGAGGACCTGCTCATCGCCACCGCCAAGAGCCCGGCGATGCTGTTCTACCTCGACAACGCGCAGAGCGTGGCGCCGGGTTCCACGCCGCCCATCCTGGCCAGGGGAGGCCGGCGACGGATGCCGGCGGGGCTGGAGCAGCGGCTGCCCAAGGGAATCAACGAGAACTACGCCCGCGAGCTGCTCGAGCTGCACACCCTCGGCGTGGATGGCGGCTATGTCCAGCAGGATGTGATCGAAGTAGCGCGGATCCTCACCGGGTGGGGGATCGCCCGGCCGCGCGACGGCGCCGGGTTCGAGTACCGCGACTGGGCGCACGACCAGGGAGACAAGCTGGTGCTCGGTGTCCGGTTTCACGGCGGGGGCATGGAAGAGGGGATCCGCCTGCTGAAGCTCCTGGCCGGCCACCACGCCACCATGCATCACATCAGCCGTAAACTGTGCGCTCGGTTCGTGAGTGACGAGCCGCCCGACGGCTGCGTAGACGACGCGGTAGACGCCTGGCACCGCTCGCGCGGCGACATCCGCGAGATCCTGCGGGCCATCTTCCGGTCGCGCGACTTCTGGGCCCCGCCGGCGCTGCGGTCCAAGGTGAAGACGCCGCTCGAGTTCATCGTCAGCGCGGTACGCGCAGTCGGCGCGGACCCCGACACGACACCGCGCCTCGCCCAAGTCGTGGCACGCCTCGGCCAGCCGCTCTATCTCCAGTCCGCGCCCACCGGCTATCCCGAGACGCAGGAAGACTGGGTGAACAGCGGCGCCCTGCTCGCGCGGATGAACGTCGCCGTGGGGCTCGCGGGGGGGCGGCTCCCCGGCGTCACCGTCGATCTCGACCGCGTCGTCCCCGTCACGAGCGACTACGCGCAGTTGGTCGACGCCGTGAGCGAAGTCATTCTCGGCGGGACGATGTCGGGGCGCACTCGAGACGTCATCGGCCGCCAGCTGTCGGCCGTCAGCGACCCCCGGCAGGCCAGGGCCCTGGCGATCGGGTTGGCGGTGGGGGGGCCGGAGTTTCAGAGACAATGAACAGACGGTTAGACGGTTAGGCGGTTGGTGGAGAACGAGGCCAGCATGAGCGTGTCGAGACGTGTGTTCGTGAAATCCGGCGGCCTGGCGCTGTTCAGCCTCGGGCTCGACCCCTTGTTCCTGGGGCGCGCGGCGTACGCCGCCACCCGTCTAACCGCCTATCCGTTCAACCGCCCGATTCTCGTCTGCCTCTTCCAACGCGGCGCCGTGGATGGGCTCAACATGATCGTGCCGCACGGCGACCCGCTGTATTACAGAGAGCGCCCCCGCATCGCCGTCCCCGCGAAGGAGGTGATAGACCTGGACGGTCAGTTCGGGCTGCATCCGGCGCTGGCGCCCTTGAAGCCGTTGTGGGACGCTCGAGCCCTCGCTGCGATCCACGCGGTGGGCTCACCGGACGCGACGCGCAGCCACTTCGATGCGCAGGACTACATGGAGACGGGGACGCCCGGGGTGAAGGCCACGCCTGACGGTTGGCTCAACCGTTACTGCCGCCACGACCGCGAGCACGCCGACACGCCGTTTCGCGCGGTGGCCTTCGGGCCCCAGCTGCCCCGCATCCTCGCCGGCTCGGCGCCCGCGCTCGCGATCGACGACCTCCAGGCGTTCGGGCTGCGGGTGCCGCAGGAGGCGGCGCGCGATCGGTTGACGCACGCGTTCGAGGAGCTATATGAAGGAAGCGCGACGGGGCTCCTGGCGACCTCGTCGCAAGAAGGGTTCGAGGCGGTCCAGATGCTGAAGCGGGTGAATCCCACCCGATACGCGCCCGCGAACGGCGCCGAGTACCCGCGGGGGCGGCTGGGCCGCTCGCTGCTCCAGATCGCCCAGCTGATCAAGGCGGACGTCGGCGTGCAGATCGCGTTCGCGGACGTGGGCGGTTGGGACACGCATGTCAATCAAGGCGCGAGCGAGGGCCAGCTCGCGGCGCGGCTCGGGGAGTTGGGCCAGGGGCTCGCCGCGTTCGCGCGCGACCTGGGCGAGCGGATGCGCGACGTCGTGGTGCTGACGATGTCCGAGTTCGGCCGCACGGTGCGCGAGAACGGCAACTCGGGCACTGACCACGGCCACGCCACGGCGATGCTGGTGATGGGCGGCCCGGTGAACGGTGGGCGGGTGCTGGGCAGGTGGCCCGGGCTCGATCCGGCGAACCGGTTCGAGGGGCGGGACGTGGCGATCACCACCGACTTCCGCGATCTGTTCGGGGAGGTGCTGGCGCGGCACCTGGGCGCCGCTGATTTATCGACAGTGTTTCCCGGCCATTCTGTCGACCCCACGAAGTTCCCGGGAGCGATTCGAGCCTAGGGTTCTCCTTGACGTCTCTCCTCGACGCCGTCGCCTTGACGTAGTTTGTAGTTGTGCTCGTCCCCCTCCGCCGTCTCCTGACAGAAGCGAGCAGCGCGAAGCAGCCCCGCACCTTCTGGCAGGCCGTCTGCACCGTCGTGAGCGACTGGGCCGACGGGGCGCGGGCCGAGCTGCGCTACACCGGCGTGCGCGAGTCGGGCGCCGTGACGGCTGGCCCCCCCGAGCGTACCGGACATCCGCTCACCGTGGAGTGGAGCGATTCTGAGGGTCGCTGCGTCGAGCTGACCCTCGTGGGCGCCCCGCCCGGCCTCTCTCTTCCCGACCTGCAGACGACGCTCGAGCTCGCGGCCCAGCTCGCGATCATGGTGGGCCGCCGTAGCGCCCTGGAGCACGAGCGCCGGCTCGGCGCGTTCCTGGTGGAACTGTCCCGCTGGCTCCTCGCCGCCCCCGAGCTGGACCTGCTGCTGCGCTACACCCTACAGAGCCTGATGAGTCTTGCCGAGGCGCAGGGTGCCTACGTGGCGTTGAAGGAGCCGGACGGGGAGCGGTTGCGCGTCATGACCGCGGTCGGAGGGTGTGGCGAATTCGCCGGCGCGCTGCTCCCGCTCGACGCGAGCACCACCGGCCGGGTGGTGCGTACGGGGGAGGCGCTCATCTCGGACGACATGATGGCCGAGCCGGACTCATTTGTGCACCCCTCCACCGCGCAGGCGTCCGCCGCGATGATCGCGCCGCTCAGCACGTCCCGCGGGGTCGTGGGCGCGGCCGGCGTGATCCGCTACCGCGACGCCGCCGGCGAGCCCGCGGCGCGGTTCGCCGTCAACGACCTGCACTACTTCACGGCGGTGGCGGCGCACATCGCGGGCGGGGTCGAACTGTCGCAGGCGGTGGCGGCAACCCGGGCCGCGGCGAACCGCGCCCGCGCCATGGTCGAGGCCAGCCCGTTGCCGATGGCGCTCGTGGACCGCACCGGCCTCGTCCACCAGGTCAACCAGGCGGCGCTGCGCGTCTTCGGCGTGAAGCGCGAGCATGATGCTCAGGGTCGTCGGCTCGAGCACCTGGGGCTGTCCCCGAGCGAGGTCACCCTGCGGCTGATCCTCGAGGGGCCGCGCGACGCCGAGCCGTGGCACGGCCGGGTGCTCGTCACGCAGCCCGGCGGCGACCGCCGCATCTGCGACTGCACCGTCACCGGGCTCTCCCGGCTCGACTCGCAGGACCTGCTCGTGGCCCTGTACGACCGCACCGACGAGCTGCGCGTCCAGCGCGACCTGATCGCGCGCGAGAAGCTCGCCACGGTAGGTGAGATCGCGAGCGGCGTGGCGCACGAGGTGAACAACCCGCTCGCGGCGATCCGGATGGAGGCGGAGCTGCTGGCGCGGGCGCGGAAGGACGACGCCGACACGACCGCGGCCACGAGCGCGATCGTGCACGAAGTGGACCGCGCCGCGCGCATCGTGCGCAGCCTGCTCCGGTTGGCGCGCCGCTCCGACACGACCCCAACGCGCGTCCAGCTGAACGAGCTGGTGCGCGACGTGGTGGAGATCCGGCAGCGGGTGCTGCGCCCCGAGAACGTGGAGTTCCGGGTGGCGCTCGATCAGGCCGCGCCGCCGGTGCTGGCCCTCGGCCAGGAGCTGCAGCAGGTGGTGATCAACCTCGCGACCAACGCCGAGCACGCGGTGCGCGGGCGCCGTCCGGCGGTCATCCAGCTCTCCACGCAGTCACGCGACGGGTGGGTGCGGCTCACCGTGGAGGACTCGGGGCCGGGCGTTCCGGAGCCGGTGCGGAACCGCATCTTCGATCCGTTTTTCACCACCAAGGGGCCCGACGAAGGGACCGGCCTCGGCCTTACGATCTGTCAGCGCGTCGTGGCCGAGGTCGGCGGGAAGATCTGGCTGGAGGAGTCGGCGCTCGGGGGCGCGAAGTTCATGGTTGAGATCCCCGCGGCCCCCGAGCGGCCGGACAGCGTGGGGTGAGGCCGGTCAGGCCTCCAGGATGCGCTGGCGGTACACGATCAGCGTAATGAGCCCGTAGGCGCCGATCGCGAGCAACAGGGCACCGAGCCGCCAGTCCGCCCCGTACTTCCACACGCCCGCCGCCACGTAGCCGAGGCTCGCCAGGAACCCGAGCGCCACGACTTCTTTGCGCGCCATCAGGATCCCGAACACGTACCCCCAGCTGAACCCAGCAATCGCGAGGAAGATCACGGCGTTCGGGATGATTTTGATCGGATCGATGAGGTTGAGTCCGCCCGCGAAGGCGCAGAACAGCCCGATCACGGAGTACGTGGCGAGATGGACCGCCAGCGGCAGCGGGACCGTGTGCATCTTGTTGAAAGTCATGGCGGCTTGAGGGAAGATTTGAGACGATAAGATAGGGGCTAAGGGGCTAAGCGGCCAAGGGGTGCCATGCAAGTGACGCGGACGTATCTGGAACTCAAGTCCCCCGGGGAGTTCCGGCCGGCGTTCGGGGAGTTCCCGGACGTCACGGTCGAGCGAGTCGCCCAGCCTACGGCCGAGCTGTATCGCCACTGCTACCGCACCGTGGGGAAGGACTTCCACTGGCGCGACCGCTGGGACTGGACTGACGCCGAGCTCCGTGCCCACCTGGCCCAATCGGAGATCTCCATCCACGTCGCCAAGCGCGGCGGCGCCCTGGTGGGCTGGTACGAGCTGCGCCGGGTTCCCGAAGAGAACTCGGTCGAGATCGCCTACTTCGGCGTCTTCCCGGACGCGATCGGCCGCGGCCTCGGCAAGCACCTGCTCTCCTGCGCGGTGCGCGATGCCTGGGCGACAGGCCCCACGCGCGTGTGGCTCCACACCTGCACCCTCGACCACCCCGCCGCGCTGCCGAACTATCTCGCCCGCGGCTTCCAAACGTACAAGACCGAGATCTATGAGGTGGACGAGTAGAATGCGGAGTGTGGAATGCGGAATGCGGAATTGAAGTGGAAGGTCGATTGCCGCACGGGCCACCCCGTACATTCCGCATTCCGCACTCCGCATTCCGCATTAGTTCCCGCGCATTCCGCACTGCGCATTCCGCGTTAGATTCCCTCCCGTGAATCTCCACGTCTCCAAGAAGCAGCTGATTCTCACCGGGGCCTTCGCCGTGATCGACGTGAAGGTGGTGGAATGAGCGCCGCGGGGAACAGCTTCGGCAGCCGCGCCCGGCTGGACGTGGGCGGTCGCGCTTACGAAATCTTCCGACTCACCGCCCTCGAGCAGCGTGGGCTGGCCATCGCCCGCCTTCCCTACTCGCTGCGGATCCTGCTCGAGAACCTGCTGCGCCTCGAGGACGGCCGCACCGTGCGCGCGGAGGACATCGAGAAGCTGGCGCGCTGGGACCCGAAGAAGGTTCCCGACGAGGAGATCGCCTTTATGCCGGCGCGGGTGCTGATGCAGGACTTCACGGGCGTCCCCGCCGTGGTGGACCTCGCCGCGATGCGCGACGCGATGCAGGCGATGGGCGGCGACCCGAAGAAAGTGAATCCGCTTCTCCCCGCGGAGCTGGTGATCGACCACTCGGTGATCGTGGACGAGTTCGGCACCGCGACCGCGTTCCACGTGAATGCCGAGCTCGAGTTCCAGCGCAATCGCGAGCGCTACGCCCTGCTGCGCTGGGCGCAGAAGACGTTCCAGGGGTTCCGCGTCGTGCCGCCCGATACCGGGATCGTCCACCAAGTGAACCTCGAATACCTGGCTCGCGTCGTCTTCACGACGGACGACGCACGACGGACGGTGCCTCAAGCCTATCCCGACACCCTGGTCGGGACCGACTCGCACACCACGATGATCAACGGCCTGGGCGTGCTCGGGTGGGGCGTGGGTGGGATCGAGGCCGAAGCAGCGATGCTCGGACAGCCGGTCTCGATGCTCATCCCGCAGGTGGTGGGGTTCCGGCTCACCGGGAAACTCGCCGAGGGCGCCACCGCGACGGACCTCGTGCTCACCGTCACGCAGATGCTCAGGAAGAAAGGCGTGGTCGGGAAGTTCGTCGAGTTCTTCGGGCCCGGCGTCGCGAACCTCCCCCTTGCCGACCGCGCCACCATCGGCAACATGGCCCCGGAGTACGGCGCCACGGTGGGGATCTTCCCCGTAGACCAGGAGACGCTGCGCTACCTCGAGTTCACCGGCCGGCCACCGGAGCAGGCGAAGCTGGTCGAGGCGTATATGAAGGAGCAGGGCCTCTTCCACACCACGGGCGCGTCCGAGCCCGTCTACTCGGACACCCTGGAGCTCAACCTGGGCGCCGTGGAGCCGAGTCTCGCGGGGCCGCGGCGGCCGCAGGATCGGGTGGCGCTCGGCGAGGTGCCGAAGGGCTTCTTCGAGGCGCTCCCCACACTGATGAAGCCGACGTCGCCCGTGGCGGCGCCGTCGAACGCCAGACGCTGGGAAGAGGAAGGCGGCGCCGTGGCGACCGCCGTCGAGGCGCCCCCTCGGCGCCGTACCCATGTCACGCTGAAGCTCGACGACGGCGAGCACAAGCTGCGGCACGGGTCGGTGGTGATCGCGGCGATCACGAGCTGCACCAACACCTCGAACCCGTCGGTGATGGTCGCGGCGGGGCTGCTCGCCAAGAAGGCCGTGGAGCAGGGCCTCACGTCGCAGCCGTGGGTGAAGACGAGCCTCGCCCCCGGCTCCAAGGTGGTCACCGACTACCTCAATCAGGCCGGGCTGACCCCCTACCTGGAGCGGCTGCGCTTCCACTTGGTGGGCTACGGCTGCACCACGTGCATCGGCAACTCGGGGCCGCTCCCCGAGGCCGTGTCGGCGGCGATCGCCGAAGGGGAGCTCGTCGCCTGCGCCGTGCTTTCGGGGAACCGCAACTTCGAGGGCCGGGTGCAGCAGGAGGTGCGGGCCAACTACCTCGCTTCCCCGCCGCTCGTCGTCGCCTACGCGCTTGCGGGACGGATCGACATCGACTTCCACCTCCAGCCGATCGGCGCGGGGAAGGACGGGCAGCCCGTCTTCCTGCGCGACATCTGGCCCTCCGCGCAGGAGGTGCACGAGCTGGTCCAGCGCTCCATCAAGTCGGCGATGTTCCGGGGGTCCTACGCCGACGTCTTCAAGGGCGACGAGCGCTGGGCGAGCCTCCCCGTCCCCGAGGGCGACCTGTTCGCCTGGGAGCCCGATTCGACCTACATCCGCCGGGCGCCCTATTTCGACGGGATGCCCGACACCCCCGGGCCGATCGGCGACATCCGCGGCGCGCGGGTGCTCGCGTTGCTGGGCGACAGCATCACCACCGACCACATCTCCCCCGCCGGCTCGATCAAGAAGACGAGCCCCGCGGGCGAGTACCTGATCGCGCACGGCGTCCAGCCGATCGATTTCAATTCCTACGGGGCGCGCCGCGGCAATCATGAGGTCATGGTGCGCGGCACCTTCGCCAACGTGCGCCTCAAGAACAAGCTCGCGCCCGACACCGAGGGGCCGTGGACCCGGCACCTCCCCGGGGGCGCCCAGATGACGATCTTCGACGCCTCGCGGCAGTACCTCGACCAGGGGACGCCGCTCGTGGTGCTCGCGGGGAAGGAGTACGGCTCCGGCTCGTCGCGCGACTGGGCCGCGAAGGGGCCGCGCCTGCTCGGTGTGCGGGCGGTGATCGCGCAGAGCTACGAGCGCATCCACCGCTCGAACCTCGTGGGAATGGGGATCCTGCCGCTGCAGTTCCTCCCCGACCAGGGCGCGGAATCGCTCGGCCTCACCGGGCTCGAGGTGTACGACATCGCGGGGCTCGGCGGGATCCTCACCGAGGGGTTCCCCCGCGGTAAAGAGCTGACCGTCAGGGCGACGCGCCCCGAGGGCACGTCGTTGGAGTTTCGGGCCATGGTGAGGATCGACACGCCGCAAGAGTTGCAGTACTACCGGCACGGCGGGATTCTGGAGTACGTGCTGCGCCAGCTGGCGGGGAAGCAAGGGTAGCGGAATGGCGGCGGGGGTCGCCCCCTCTCTCAGTCCCGCTCCTGCCGACGACCGCGCGTTTTGCCGTGGCATCCTGTCAGCGGTCTCGCGCACCTTCGCCCTCACCATCCGCCTGCTACCGCCGGGGCTCGAGTACCCGGTGACGGTCGCCTACCTGCTGTGCCGCGTCGCGGACACGATCGAGGACACGACGATCCTGCCGCCTCCCGAGAAGCGGCGGCTGCTCGCCCATTTCCGGGAGTGTCTCGATGAGCACGGGCCCGATGCGGAACCCCTGCAAGCCGCGTTCGGGGGGGGGGCCCACGCCAGCGACGAGGAGCGGCTCGCGAGCCGGGCCGACGCGGTGCTGCGCGAGTTTCGTCGTCTCCCCGACGCGCAACGCGCCGCGGTGCGCCCGTGGGTGCAGGAGATGTGCGCGGGGATGGCCCAGTTCGTGGGCGTCACGACGCTCGGGAGCCTGGACGACCTCGATCGCTACTGCTACTTCGTGGCGGGGACCGTCGGCCACATGCTCACCGAGCTGTTCCGGCTCCACGACGGGCGGATGTCGGGCGAGCGCTACCGCGACCTCGAGGGGCTGGCGACGAGCTTCGGTCTGGGGCTGCAGCTCACCAACATCATCAAGGATGTGGCGGACGACCGGCGGCGGGGGTTGAGCTTCATCCCCCGCGAGCTGTACGCCGCGGGGGCGAGCGAGGCGCAGGAGGTGCTGCAGCAGCTCGTCCGGAAGGCTCAACGCCATCTGCGCGACGCCCTCGACTACTGCACCCGCCTCCCCCGCCGCCAGTACCGCGTGCGGCTATTCTGCCTCACTTCCTTATACTTCGCGGCGCGGACCCTCCGCCTCGCCGAGCGTCAGCCCAGGCTCCTCGGGTCCGACGGGAAGCTCAAGATCAGCCGGGGCGCCGTGTACCGCACGCTGGCGATGACCTGCCTGCTGGCGCCGCACAATGGACTGGTGCGCGCCTACTTCCGCCGGCTGTCGCGCGCCCGGCCTGACTAGAGTCGCAGGTCGGGGTATCGCCGGCGCAGGATTCGCCGCGCCGGCGGATACAGCAACCGCTGCAGCCAATTGTAGCGATAGAAGAAGCGCAGCCGGGTGAGCCCGTTGCGCTTCAGCGCGGCAAGGATCAGCGCGTAGTCCCCCACCCGGAAGGTCTCCCAGAGCAGCCGGTTCACGATGCTCGCCTTCAGTCGGCCGACGAACTGGACCGCCGCTTCGCGCGCGTAGTCACGCCCGTCGAGCAGGCAGCGCGCAGCGAGCCAGCCGGACCGCAGCGCGATGCGGATGCCGAAGCCCCACAGCAGGTCCTGCAGGCCCGCCGCCTCGCCCACGTACAGCGCCCGCCCACGCCGAAACTCGTTCCGGTTGGAGAAATGGCCCACCCCGCCCACCCGGCGCGGGTTCGCGACCGGCACGGCGAACCGCTCCAGCAGCATCGCTTGCGCCCGCTCGAACCGGGCGTGGACGCCGGGGAAATCGTCGAACATGACGGTGCAGAGGCAGCCGTACCCGCGCACGACCACGAGATAGCTGTAGCCCTTCAGCGCGGCGGCGTCGTGCAGCAACCCGACCGCCCGGTCGGCGGCGGCCGTGTCGAATACGATCCCCTGCGCTACCGCGAACACCCGGCCTGCGACGGGACCCGTAGCGACGATGTCCGCGTCGGCCGGCGGAAGCGTCCGCCCGAAATGCATCACCGCTCCCGCCTCCAGCGCCTGCCGCATCAGCCCCTGGTCCAGGCTGCCTGGGACGGCGCCCCGTTTGACCACATAAATGACGGGCCGCGCGAACGACAGCGCCGCGGAGCGACGGCCGTTGGTCTCGACGATCGCGTGGAAGGGATGGCACTCGAAATCGGGGGCGATCTCCATGCGCCGCAGCTCATCGCGCACGTCCTCCGCGTCGGACCAGTTCTCGAGCGCCTGCAGATCGCCGCCGAAGCGGCCGCCCACCTCCCCGCGCCGCTCGAACACCTCCACCGCCCGGCCGGCGCGGGCGAGCGTGAGCGCTGCTGCGAGGCCGGCCGGGCCGGCGCCGAGGATGCGCACCGGCGACTGCGGCTTCAAGCCTTCAGCGCTTTCTCCGGCTTGCCGACCTCCACCTTGATCTAGTGGGCTTTGGCCTTCTCCAGCTTCGGCACGAGCACGGTCAGGACGCGTTCTCATAGCTGGCGCTCATAGCGGTGCACCTTCTCGGCCTTCTCCTCGGCGACCTGCTAGGGAACATACAGCCCCCGCGTTCCCCTGGGACATCGGAAACCGGGGGCTGGAGGAGATCGTCTCCGCTCGAGCGACGGCACCCGTAGAGTGGACCATCCGCCATCGGGTTTTCGCGTCCCTACGCCGGCGGGGCTGAACGCAGCTTGAAATCCGTATGAACCTCGCGCCGCACCCGGATCCGAGCGGCCAGCGCGCCGTCCACGGCCAGCTCGGCGTGGCCCATCCGGAACACGAACACCGGACTCCGTTGTACGAGCACGATCGTGGCGCCCGGGAGCACGCCCATGGCCGCAAGTCTTCCGGTGGCGCGGCTCCCGGGGCTTTCGAGGCAGGTGACCGTGCCCCGGTCCCCCTGGCGGAGCGCGGGAAGTCGCACGGAGTCGCAGTCGAGCGCCGCGCAGCGCTCCGCGCTCGGCACCGGGGTGCCGTCGGGACATTCGGCGCCCCAACGGTGCGCGCGTAGGGCGCCCAGGCCGTTCCGGATCCAGCCCACGGGGCTCACGTGTCGCTTGCCCCGCGCGTCAGCCGCTCGAGCCAAGCCGGCACGACCGCGTTCTCGTACCCGCAGTGCGGGCAGCGGGCCATGCGGCAGACGCCGGTGAGAGGACAGCTGCGGCACACGGGCTGCCCCTGGTCCTCGACGAACTCGCGCGCGCAGAAGCCGCACGCGATCGTCCGGGCGGCCGATGCGGTCATCGGATCCCCCGCAGCACGAGGTGCACGACGAATCCGACGCCGAAAGCGAATGGGGTGATGAAAGCGATCATCCCGAGCGCGGTGCGCAGCCCACGCTCCCGGACCATCATCAGGAACTGGGCGACGCAGGGGACGAACAGCGTGAGCGTCACCCCGGCAACCGCGAGCTGGGCGGCGTCGAGCGCGCCGTGCTGGCGCAGATCGAACAGGCCGGCGGCGCCATAGTCGCGGCGGAAGAAGCCGAACAGGAACACCCGCGCCGTCTCCGCGGGCAGCCCGAGCGCGCTCACCACGGGCTGCAGCGCGCGCACGGCGACGTCGAAGGCGCCGCTCAGTTGGCCGGCCCAAAGCAGGACGCTCGCGAGCAGGAACAGCGGCAGCACTTCGAGGAAGTACCACTGCATCCGGGTGTAGGTCTTGGTGAGGACGTTGGCGAGCCGGGGCCTCCGAAGCGGCGGGAGCTCCAGGTGGAAGGTCGCGGGCTCGCCGGGCAGGACCCGTGCGGCGAGCGCGCCGACCAGCACGAACGTCCCGAGCACCGAGACCGTCCACACCCCCAAGGCAAGCGGCTGATCGGCGAGGAGCGCCAGGATGACGCCAAGCTGCGCCGAGCAGGGGATGGCGAGCGCGAGGAGAAGGGTCGCGAGCACGCGCTCGCGCCTAGTCTCGAGCGTGCGCGTCACCATGGTGGCCATCGTGTCACAGGCGAAGCCGAGCACGATCGGGATGACCGCGCGGCCGCTCAGTCCGAGCTTCTTGAAGAGGCGATCCACGAGGAGCGCAAGGCGCGGGAAGTAGCCCGAGTCCTCAAGCACCGAGAAGAACAGGAAGAAGGCTCCGACGATCGGCAGGATGATCGCCACGGCGTATCGCACGCCGAGGGTCAGCAGGCCGTACTCCCCGACGAACAGCGACCGCAGCCACGGCCACGGGATTCCGGCGAACAGCTGCTCGAAGAACGGGTTCACATGTCGCTCGAACACACCACCCTCGAGCCAATCGACCAGCGTGCCGCCGCCGAACCGCCCCACGAACAGGTAGAGGCCGACGTACACGACGGCCAGCAGCACGGGGACGCCGGTGAGCGGGCGCGCGAGCAACCGGCCGAGCGCGTCCGTCAGGGCCACGGAGCGAGTGGTGCCGGACTCCAGCACGCCGTCGAGCAGTTCGTCCGCCGCACGCTGCCGCTCCACGGCCACCCGGTATGCGCCGGGAGCGCCGAAGCCCGACGCCACAGCCGCGGCCAGCCCCAGCGCCGCGCGTCCGCCGTCGGGCTCGGCGCGGCGGGCGGCGGCCGTCGCCTCGGGATCGTTCTGCAACAGCAAGGCCGCGAACGCAGCCGGCTCCACCGGATACGAGCCCTTCAGCTCGGCGCGCAGCGCGCGGACGGCTGCCCCCACGCCGTTCCCGTAGACGGGGGGCAGGGCCACCGGATGGCGCGTCGAGCCGAGGATCGCCCGCGCCAGCGCCTCGAGGCCGCGCCCGTCCACCGCCACGATCGGCACGACATCGATTCCCAGCCGCATCGCGAGCCTTGCCACATCCACCCGCAGGCCCAACCGATCCGCCTCGTCCATCATGTTCAGCGCGAGAACGAGGGGTCGGCCCGACTCCGCGAGCTGGAGCGTGAGCGGAAGCATCCGCGCGAGGTTCTTCGCGTCGATGACGTGTACCAGCACGTCCGCCCGGCCCTCGAGCACGATGCGGCTCGCGACCCGCTCCTCCTCGGTCAAGGCGAGCAGGGAGTACATCCCGGGCGTGTCCAGCACTTCGACGGCCACCCCGTCCAGCACTCCGGCGCCCCGGGTGACCTCGACCGAGGTCCCGGGGTAGTTCGAGACCGTGACGTAGCGCCCGGTGAGTCGGTTGAAGAGGGCGCTCTTGCCGACGTTCGGCGCGCCCACCAGCGCGACCCGCAGCCGTCCCGCCCCGTCTGGGCGAGGCTCGAGCGCAGCGGGCCTGCCGTGACAGGCCGCATCGTTGCGAATGGTTCTCATCCGAGGGGAACCCTACGGGCGACTGCTGAAACGCAGAGTGAGGGAATGGCTAAGGAATCTTCACGAACAGAGAACGACGGACCGGCTCAGGGGACGGTCGCGAAGCCCTCACGCGACCGCCGGAGCGACGGAACGCAGGGCGAAGCGCACTGAATCGAGCCGGCGGGGAAGCGCTCACACTCGAGCACGGTGAGATCGCGGCTGACCGGGTCCACACCCAATCGGACGCCCGCTAGGTCGCCGGTGAGTGGACACGAGATCTTCACCGCGACTCCCCTCCCCGCTCGACGGCCGGACCTGGGTGGCCGCACCTGGGCGAGCGAGTAAGCAGCGGCCAGCCCCACCACAACGGTCGCGAGGACGATCGCCAGCAATAAGAGCGTTCCTTGGCTCATACCTCCCCCCCGCAGGTTGGACCCTAGCTCGGTGTGAGTGAAGGGCCGATGAGGCGTTCGTGAAGAAACTTCCGCACTATGATCACGTCCTCCCGGGGATCACCTCGGGCGCGGTCGCGACGCCGCGGGCGCGGGGGTCTCGACCTGCCGGCGGGCCTGTTCCGCGAGGCTTCGCAGGTACTCGGCGAGATCGCGCATCTCGTCACCCTCGAAGCGCGGCCATTCGACGCGCTGTTGCTGCGCGACGTCGAACATGGCGGGCGCGTGGTTCCACATCGCGGTCGCCAGGCCCAAGGGGGTGCTGACGGCTTGGGACCGGGACAAGTCGGGCCCGATGCGGAGGCCGGCCGGGGCATGACAGGTCGAGCACCCTTTGCGCGTAAACACTTCCTCCCCTGTCCTGACGCCCCCGCCGGTTTCCCGGAAGCGCAAGTAGTAGAGATACGCGATCACGTCCGCCATCTCAGTTCCGCGGAATTGCGGGAACGCGAAGCCGCGCGCGCGCATGGCCGCCGACATCTGGAACGAATGGTTCCACAGCACCCCGGCGATTTCGGAGACGCGCAGCCGCAGCGTCGCGGTGCGGAGATCCGGCCCGAACGGCGTGCCGCGCCCTTCGGTGCCGTGGCACCGGATGCACCCCTTCGCCGCGAACAGGCGGCCACCGCGGGCGGGGTTCGGCGGCTGGAGGAGCACCGGCTCCCGTCCCCGCAGCAGCGACGCCCGTCTGATGTAGGCTTGGATGTCTGCCATCTCGCGGCCGAGAAACGTGGGGATGGGGACGCCTTCGGCGGTTTGTCGCGCCTGCATGGCTGGTCCGTGATTCCACATGCCCTGGGCCAGCATCACTGGGGCGATGTAACGGGCGTACCGGTCGAGCGCCGGCCCGATCCGACTGCCGCCGCCGCCGACCGAATGGCACTCCGCGCAGCGCTTGGCACGGAACCACTGCACGCCCAGCGCGGGGTTGCCGAGCTCGTCGAACAGCTTCACGTAGTAAACGTAGCTGATGACGTCGGCGAGCTCCGCCTCGGTGAAGGTCGGCCATTCGAACCCGCGCCGGCGCACCGTCTCGATCATGCGGGGGGTGTGGTTCCAGAACAGGCCGGCGAGCTGCTGCATGCTGCGTCCGGCTCCCACGACCGCAAAATCGGGGCCCAGGGTACCACCATTGCCCCAGATGGAATGACAGCGCACGCAGCCGCGCGCGAGGAAGATCTTCCGGCCGGCCACCGGATCCCCGGGGAACGAGCCGGCTACCTGCCCAGTGGCGTTGGAGTTTGCGAGGCACGCCCACGCGACGGCGCCGCGCCAGAGGAGCGCACCGGTGCGCATCAGTCCGCCGCTGCGGCGGACGCCGCCGGTTGTGGAAGGTAGCTTGCCACCCGCTCGGCTACGTCGCGCACGGACTGCTCCCTCCCCTCTTTCATCTCCCAGATCGACACGATCGGGAAGAACTTCGTGGCGACCATGTAGAGCAGGATGAATCCCGCAAAGGTGGCAGCGAGGATGGAGAGCTCTACCCACGACGGCAGGTAGCGGGCGAGCGACTCCATCTCCCAGCGGGGGTTGACGGACGTGGGGACCACGATGTTGAAGCGCTCGAGCCACATGCCGACGACCACCGAGAGCCCCGCGATCAGCGTTCCCCGGGGTGTCCGAAACCGGCGGCGGCACATCAAGACGAGCGGGATCACGAAGCAACAGACGACCATCGCCCAAAACGGAACGGCGAACGGACCGGCCACCTTGGCCCAGAAGGTCCGCATTTCCGCGGGCTCGCCGCCGTAGAAGGCCGTCAGGTACTCGGCCAACGTGAAATAGAACCACAGCAGGCTGAAGAGCAGGAGCAGGCGCCCCATGTAGTCGAAGTGGATCGGCTTGAAGTACTGCTCCAGGCCGTAGGCACGCCGCAGGACGACCATCGCCACGAGGATCGCCGCGATCCCGGAGTAGATCGCACCCATGACGAAATAGGGCCCGAAGATGGTGCTGTGCCACATCGGCCGCAGCGTCATGGCGAAGATCCAGCCGATGATGGTATGGACCGAGACGGCAATCGGGATCACCATAATGGCCAGGACCCCGATCACCCGCTCGAGCCGGGCGCGCTGCGCAGAAGTGTCCCGATAGCCGATCGCGAGGAGGCGGTACAGGCGTGGCGCCTTGATCCCCGCATCGCGGATGATCGCCAGATCGGGGATCATGGGGATGTAGAGATAGATCGTGCTGGCCGTGAGATAGAGGCCGATGCTCACGACGTCCCACAGCAGCGGCGAGCGGAGGTGGCCGTGGAGCACCACGTTGAGCACGCGGTCCGGGCGCCCCAGATCGATGACGGGCTGAATCGCCCCGAATCCAAGCACGAGCACGGTGATGAACTCCGCCGAGCGGGTGATCGACCGCCGCCATTCCGCCTTGCTCACCCGCAGGATGGCCGAGATCAGCGTGCCGGCGTGACTGATGCCGATGAAGAAGACGAAGTCGATGATGTAGATGCCCCAGTACTCCGGGCGATTCAGCCCGGTGCGCCCCAGCCCGAAGCGCAGCTGCAGGGAGTAGGCGACCATGCCCCAGAGCACCACCAAGCCCAGGGCCCCCGCGAGGAGGTAGAAGCGCGGAGACGTGTCGACCAGCGGCCGCAGCAGCCGCTGCTCGTCGGGAGGCAAGGTGGCCAGCTTGTCGGCGACGTCGCCGCGCATGTCAATCCCTCGGGGTGAGGTAGTACACTTTCGGCTCCGTCCCCAGATCCTCCATGAGCCGCATGGCGCGCGGATCGTCTTTCAACGCGTGCACCCGGTGCCGCGGGTTGTCGAGATCGCCGAAGACGATCGCGCCGGTCGGACACACCTCCGCGCACGCCGGCTGGTAGTCCTCCTCCCGAAGCTCCCGCCCCAACGCCTGCGCGTCCTCCCGGGCTTTCTGCAGTCGGTGATGGCAGAACGTGCACTTCTCGATCACGCCCTTGGGCCGGACGGATACGTCGGGGTTCAGGTACGCCCGCGCAGTCTCCGGCCATTCCGGCACAAGCCAATTGAAGTACTTCACGGTATAAGGACAGGCGTTCGCGCAATACCGGCAGCCGATGCACCGCGCGTAGATCTGTCCAACGATGCCCTCGTCATTGATGTAGGTCGCACCCACCGGACACACCTGGACGCAGGGCGGGTTGTCACAGTGCATGCAGGGCCGGGGCACGAACCGCATCGTCGTGTTGGGAAACTCGCCCTCCACATGCGTCATGACCTTCATCCAGGCGAAGGCCCGCCCGAGATCCGCCTGGTCGGGCGACACCGTGGCGATGTTGTTCTCGCTCTTGCAGGCGACCTCGCACGCCGCGCATCCCGTGCAGCGACCGAGGTCGATCACCATGCCCCAGCGCGTCACGGTGCCGCTCCTCAGGCCTGTTCCAGGCGCACGAACGTGGTGAACCAGCACGGCACGCCCGTCAGCGGATCGGCCGAGCCGTCGAGCAACTGCAGGGGATTGGCCAGTTCGCCGTCGGGGTGGCGCAGCCCGTAGGGCGCGCCGACGTGCTCGGGCGCCGTCCCGGGGAAGACCTTGAGGCGCGCACGATAGCGGCCTCGGCTGGATCGCACCCACAGCATGGTCCCGTCCTCCAACCCCAGCCGCTCGGCGGTGGCCGGGTGCACCTCCACCCAGGGGACCCAGTGTCGATCGGGGAATAGCGTGGGCTGCTCCGCCAGCCAGGGCTCGAGGGCGAGAGTACCCGAGGCGAGCGTCGAGACCCGGTACGGCATGAGCCGCAGCGGGAACTCAGGGGTCGGGGCGCCGGCGGGCTGCGCGGAGTAGGCGTACAGCGCTGGCCCGCTGCCTGCAGCGTCGAGCGCGCCCTGCAACTGCGGCGGCATCAGATCGATGCGACCGTCGGGCGTGCGGGCGAGCCGCGCCGGGTCGGTGTCGTCGTAGAACAGATCCGTCCACCCCCCGCGCGCGACGAGGTCGTCCCAGAAGGCCTCGAATTCGGTGTGCTCGGCCAACCACCAGCCCCGCTCCTCCATCTGCCGGTAGTGCGTGCGCTCGAACTCGTCGCCGAGGGTCATGCCGCGGCGCGCGGCGAACGGGCCGCGCGCCCGCGCCTTGAGGAGCTCCTCCACGCTCGCGTAGGGCAGGCTGCGCGCCACGCTGCCGCCCAGCTGCTGCGCCAGGGCCAGCAGAGCATCGCCCGTGTGCACGGCCCCCGGGGGCGGCGTGACGAGGGGCCGGGTCAGCCCCCAGGTCGGATACGGGTAGGAAGCCGGTGCGGGCGCATCCTGCCAGCGCTCGTACGGAAGCGCGTCGGGAAGGATCAGGTCCGCATACCGCGCGGTCTCATCGAGGAATGGCGAGCAACTGACGATGAACGGGATGCGCGACAGGGCCCGAGTCCACAAACCGGAGTCGGCCGAGGAAGCTAGCGGGTTGGCGTAGTAGATGAACAGCACCTCCGGGGGCGTGGCAGCCCCGGCCACGGCCTGCGCAAACCGACGCGCGGGATCGCCGTCGCCGAAGGGCATGGCCGCTCCGGAGATCGGTGGCCGCGCGACCCCCGCCCGGGCGCTGGCGTCCAGGACCGGGGCCGCGAGCGGCTCGAGCGGCGGGTCGTCAGGGAACAAGACACCGCCGGGCCGGTTGACGCTCCCCATCAAAACGTTGAGGCTGTGGACCGCGAGGCCGCCGAGCAGGCCGTCCGGCGCCTGCATGACCTCTGCGCCGATGACGGCTACCGCCGGTCGCCGCTCGGCGAACGCTTTCGCCAGGGCCACAATCCGCTCGACCGGCACGCCGGTCACGGCCGAGACTTCCTCGGTACGGTACTGGCGCAGGACCCGGGAGCGGTATCCTTCCTGGGGGCGCCCCGCCGCGTCGAGGCGGTCCTCGTAACCGGTCACGTGCCTGGCCACGAAGTCGGCGTCGAACAGCTCTTCCTTGATCAGCACGTACGCGATCCCGAGCGCCAGGGTGGCGTACGTGCCCGGGCGGATGCCGAGCCACTCCTGCGCGCGCGCCGCCGTGCGGGAAAACCGCGTGTCCACCTGGACGAACCGGGGCCGCGACCCGTCGCGTCGGTCGCCGCCGGAGCCGCCGAACGCTACGTACGCTTGGAGCGGAGACCACCACGCTTCGAACAGGGGGGCGCCGAAGGACAGCACGAGCCCACTGCGCTCGAGGTCGTAGGCCGGGCGGCGGGAGATCCCGTGCGTGAGTGACATGACGGCGTCGATGCCGTCGCGATAGTCGTCCGCGACGTAGTTCGGCGACCCGAAGGCACGGAGGAACTGCCGCCACAGCTCGTGCATCGTGCCGTCGCAGTAGCCGGCGAGCACGGCCACGCCGTCCGGTCGCCCGCCCGCCCGCAGGCCCCGCAGGCGCTCGGCGACCAGGGCAACGGCACCCTCCGTGGAGAGCGCCTGCCATCCGCCTGCACCCCGCGCGCCGGTGCGTAGCCGCGGCGCGCGGATGCGCTCCGGGTGGTACAGGGCCTGGACCCCGGCGATGCCGCGGGGGCATACGCCCCCGCGGTTCATCGGATGGAGCGGGTTGCCAAAGATCCCCACCAGCCGACCGTCCACGATCCGGCCCCGGATCCCGCACCGCGCGGGGCACAACAGACACGCAGACGCGAGCCGGCTCTCGATCCCGGGCTCCCAGCCCGCCTCCGCAACTTGCTCGGCGGTCCAGGTGATCTCCTGCGCCTGGTACCAGGCGAGCCCAGCCGCAGCCGCCCCGGCCGCCCACAGGAACTCGCGACGAGTCTGCGTCATGGGCTCCGCCCGGCGGTCAGCGGTGACATGCGACGCAGTCGAGGGACTGCCCCTTGGCCCGGTGGCAGTCGAGACAGACGTTCATCGTGATCCGGACCAACGCCCGCGACGGTGGACGGTCGGAATCGGCGATGGCGCCGTGGCATTGCCGGCACTCGAGTTTGGCGATGCCCACGTGGCGGCGGTGCGTGTAGTTCACGTGACTGGCGAGACGAAACAGCTTGTTGAACCGCAACGGATCGCCCCGTCCGAGGAGCGCCGTCACGCGGGCGGCCTCCGGCGACTTCCCCTGCTCCACCTGATGACAGATGCCGCAGTTCCGCGCGCCAGGCAGCCCTGCGTGCGCCCCGGTGGTCACGTATTGATGACAGAACTCGCACCCAAGCCCGAGATCCTTGGTGTGTTTGCGGTGGTTGAAAGCGACCGGTTGCGCCACAGGCGATCGGCGGGCGGCGAGCGCCACGCCCGCCAGCACCAGGAGGGGGGGGAGGAGGATGATGAGGTGGCGGCCGCGCGGACGCAGCGACTTCAGCCGAACGAGGGAACGCGCGAGCTTCGCCATGGCGCCCGGGGGCCGCTACGGCTTCCTGCGCGGCGGCCCGAACGCGCGAATGTACGTCACCAGCGCCCTGATCTGCACGGGCGTCAGCTGCTGTGCGAAAGCCGGCATCGGCGGCTTGCCCCCTTTGATCGCCGCCGCGAGCTGCTCGTCGGTGCGACCGACCTGAAAGAGGGAGTCTTTGAAGCTCGCGGGCCGCGGTCTCAGCGCGGCGGCGGCCGGGCCGTCGCCCGCGCCGACCGAACCGTGGCAGGCTGCGCACAAGCTGGCAAAGAGGGCCTGCGCCTCGGACTGCTGCACCGCTGCGGCGACCCGAGAGACGCTGGCCGGGGCCGGCGCCCGGAACCCTGTCCCGCCCGAGCCCAGCCAGAGCCCGAGCGCAAGGAACGGCCACGGCCTTGGAGAGCTGCGCGCCGCTGCTTGCTTCGTCTTCGCCATTCGGCACACCGTCCAATCTCGGAGGTAGGACTGTGCGCCGTCTCGCCCGTGACGGTGCCGACCTAGTGGTCCGGGTTACGGTGCCAGCGACCGGACGTAGACAATGACGGCCCGCACCTTGTCAGGCGTCAGGTCCCTTTCAAAGCCCGGCATTCCCCTGCGCCCCTTGGTGATGATCAGGACGAGCGAGTCGCTGCCGAGCGCCGACATCCGGGCGGCGTCCGTCAGATCCGCGGGCTTCGGATTCAAGTGGGCGCCCACCGGCCCGTCCCCCTTGCCTTGCTCCCCGTGACACACGACGCACTGGGACTTGTAGATGTCACGACCTACATTTTCGGTCGGCAGCACGGTGTCCATAGGCGGCGCCCACCGGGGCTCGGCGGCGGCCAGCAACAGCGACCGACGCTCGGCCCGCGCGGCGGCGGCGCTACTCCCCCGCGTTTCCCGAGCCCGAGCCGCCCCCACCAAGAAGTCCCGCACGGCGTCGGTCTCATCCCGCGTGAGCCGGGCGACGAGCGACATGTGCGCGACGACGGTTTCCCACTGTCGGGCGTCGTAAGCGTCCACTGCCCGCACCCGGTGGCACCGGCCGCAGTTGGCACCCCATACCTCCGCACCGCTCGGCGTTCGCTGTGCCGCAGCCGGCGCGGTGAGGAAGAGGAGCGACAAGGTCGCGACCCCGGCAAGCCAGGCTCGCCGCGGGTTTGACTCTAGTGTGGCGAACATGTTCGTCTCCCTTCCTCAAAAGCCCACGGTGAGCTGGACGGTGAGCTGGTTGTTGTCCACCTCGGGCACGCTGCGCTCCTTGTTGATGCGCCCGAACACCCGGAGCGCCGCAAGGTCCGAGGGGTAGACGTTCACCCCCAGGCTGATCTCCTGCACGTCCCGGTTCGACGTCCCGGGGAACTCCATCTGCGAGAACCGGATGGCCGGCTCGATCGCCGAGGTCACGAGGTAGGCGATCTGTGCATAGAATCCCGTCTTCTTGAGGTCGCCGGCCGTCGCATCCTGATTGGCCTGCACGAACTCGCCCTTCACCTCGAACCCGCTCTTCTGGAACGTGGCATCGACCCCGAAGAAGGTGACGGTGAGGTCGTTCGCCTGGTCGTACTTTCCGGTGTGGAACGACGCGCCGAGATCGAGGCCCATCCGGGCGACGTAGCCCAGCCGACCGCCGACGAACTTGTTGCGGTCCACATCCTCGTTGTTGTCGCGCATTCCGCGGAGGTCGGCGCCGTCGGCGCCCGCCAACCCGTTCACCCACCACGCGTCGTACGTGATGCGCGAGAGGTACCCGGCCGGGATCCCACCGCGCAGCAACACACCCACATCGCTGTAGGTCACGGGGAAGACCCGGTCCAGCCCGAACGGCCGGCCCGGCACCTTGTTCACCCAGGCGGGGTGGTTGACGTTGAAGGTTCCGAAGGGGAGGATGAACTTCCCGGCGACGACGTTCACGTGCCGCCACCGGGTGAACGCCAGATAGGCGAATTCGAGGGCGATTTCGTCACCGCCGTGCTCGTACTCGACTTCGCCGGCGGCGAACAGGTCGCCGCGGAGCTTCCCGATGACGATGAGGTTGAGATTGTGGGCGTCGAAAGTCTGTATGCCGCCCTGCGGGTTGGTGTACTCCATGTTAGCGTACCCCGTCACCATCAGACCCTGGCCAGCCGCGGGGACTGCAGCGACCGTCAGGAGCGCAGGCAAGACGCACCCCCATCGCACCGTGCGTGTGGGAACCATAGGGTCCTCCTTCATGAACAAGGGGGGCAACAGACGATTCGACCCGCGCGACCGCGCGAACCTGAACCGCCCTTTAATCGCGACCGTAGTACTCGGTGGATGAAAGAGGCGTGAAACGATGGTGAGGGGTTCTGTCGGAATGGCCGCCGATTGTCGGCGTGTCGCGGCGC
>JACOVF010000109.1 GCA_016177465.1 Gemmatimonadota bacterium | reverse complement strand
GAGGCCGTCCACCGCTACGAGGGGACGGTGAACCAGGTGATGGGCGACGGGATCATGGCGCTGTTCGGCGCCCCCCTCGCCTGTGAGGACCACGCCGTCCGCGCCTGCTATGCCGCCCTCCGCATGCAGGACACGGTCAAGCGCTACGCGGAGGGCGTCCGGCGTGCCGAGGGGATCGCCCTCCAGATCCGCGTCGGCCTGAACTCCGGCGAGGTCGTGGTGCGCTCGATCCGGAGCGACCTCCACATGGACTACACCGCCGTCGGCCAGACCACCCACGTCGCCGCCCGGATGGAGCAGATGGCCCTGCCGGGGTCCATCTTGCTCTCGGCCGAGACGCTCCGGCTCGCCGAGGGCTACGTGGACGTCAGGGCGCTGGGGCCGCTGCCGGTGAAAGGGCTTGAGGCCCCGCTCGAGGTCTACGAGCTGACCCGGGCGGCCACGGTGCGCTCGCGCTTCCAGGCCGCGGCCGCCCGGGGCCTCAGCCGCTTCGTGGGCCGTGAGAGCGAGCTGGATCAACTCCGCCAGGCCCTCGAGCGCGTGCGGGCCGGTCACGGGCAGGTGGTGGCCGTCGTGGGGGAGCCCGGCGTCGGCAAGTCCCGGCTCTACTGGGAGTTCACCCACTCCCACCGCGCCCAGGGCTGGCTCATCCTCGAGTCCGGCTCCGTCTCGTACGGCAAGGCGACGAACTACCTGCCCATCATCGAGCTGCTCCGGGCGTACTTTGCGATCGAGCAGGCGGACGATCCCCGCAAGATCCGCGAGAAGGTGACGGGCAAGCTCCTGTCCCTCGACCGGCAGCTCGAGCCCTGCGTCGCGCCGATCCTGTGGCTCCTGGACGTCCCGGTCGAGGACGAGAGCTGGGCGCGCCTCGATCCGCCCCAGCGCCGCCAGAGGATCCTCGACGGGGTCAAGCGCCTGCTCCTGCGCGAGAGCCAGGTGCAGCCGCTCATGGTCCTCTTCGAGGACCTGCACTGGATCGATGCCGAGACCCAGGCCCTCCTGGACAGCCTGGTGGAGAGCCTGCCCACGGCCCGGCTGCTCCTCCTCGTCAACTACCGCCCCGAGTACCGCCACGGCTGGGGGAGCAAGACCTACTACCGGCAGCTCCAGATCGATCCCCTGCCCCCCGAGAGCGCCGAGGCCTTGCTCGACGCCCTGCTGGGGAGCGACCCGGCACTCGCCCCCCTCAAGCGGCTGGTGATCGAGCG
>JACOVF010000092.1 GCA_016177465.1 Gemmatimonadota bacterium | reverse complement strand
TCTACGGACTCACCTCCAACTACTATCCCGTGGGGGCGTCGGGGATCGCCCCGTTCGCTTCGACGGAGATCGGTCTCGCCCGAGTCACCGAGTCGAGCGCGCTGCTCACCTCCACCTGCTCGGGGCCCATCCCTCCTGCCGTGGAGACGGCGAGCGAGCTCGGGTTCGCGTTCGGACTGGGAGTGCGCGTGAATGCCGGCGACCGACTGGGCGCCGTGGTCGAGGGCCGGTTCCTCCAGATCCCGAACAGCTTCATCCAGGGCCTCGAGCTCCGGGGGACTGTCTCGGTCGCGATCGGGACGCCGCGCGAGTCGCAGCTCTTGAGCGGTACGCTCGGGCCCGCCATCGGGATGATTGTCCCGATTTCGGGTCCGCTCGAGGCGCGCGGTCCGGTCCTTGGGGTCCGGTTCCGGCGCGACACGAAGAAGTCCGGCGTGTTGGGGCTCCAGATCGATTACGCCCCATTGCGGGTGACCGGCAGCTGCTCCGGCGTGGGCTGTAAGCCGAACGCGATTCTCTTCGCGCCGGGGTACGAGGCGTCGCTCCATCCGCGCTGGGGCCGCTTCTATGGCGAGCTGGGTGCGCTGCTGGCGGGTTTCCCCGGGCAGGGTCCGGACCGCGGAGTCGCCCAGGGCGCCCACGGGGGCATCGGCGCCGACATTTACGCGAGCGAGCGGGTGATGCTGAACCTCAACGCGCGCATCCTCTGGCTCCAGCGCAATACGGGGGCCAACGTGTTCGGTGTGCAGGTGGGAGCGAGCCTGAGCCCGAAGCTCGTGCATCACCGTTCCCTTCGCACCGGGGTCTGATGAAGACTGATTGAAGTCCCTATGAAACGCCGCTGGCCGCCGTTGAATACCCGAGTCTGGTCCCCGATATTAGGCGCATGCGCATTACCACTTGGGGGGAATACGGGCTGATCGTGTCGGTCCACCTCGCGAAGCGGGCGGGGCAGGGACCCGTGGCTGCCCGCAAGCTTTCCGAACGGGAGAACCTCCCGCACGATTACGTCGAGCAAATCCTGCTCCGGCTGCGGCGTGCCGGGGTGGTCGACTCGGTTCGCGGCGCCCGCGGCGGCTACGCGCTCGCCCGCGATCCCCAGGCCGTCACCGTCAGGGACGTGATCGAGGCGTCAGAGCGGGTAACCTTCGAGGTCAACTGCGACGTCAGGCCCGTCGCAGCCGCGCGCTGTGGGTCGGGGTCGCGGTGCACCGTCCGGCCGGTCTGGCGGTTGCTCGAGCAGCGCGTCAACGAGCTGCTCGGCGGTCTCACCCTCGCCGACCTCCTGCACGACGAGGCCCACGTTTACGAAGTCGCGGGCGGAGCGATCAGGAACTAGCCGCCCGACCCTGTCGCTCCCAGTCAGACTTCCTTCAGCACCTTGTCGTGCAGCCGCGCCCGCCCGACCACCTGGATCGCGACCTCTTCCCCCGCTTTCGCCCGCTCCACCTTCCTGTGGTCCACCTCCATCGACGTCACGGTCTCCGTGAACTCCGTCGTATGGCCGCGGAAGTGGATTCTGTCCCCGATCGCGATCTCCCCGGCAGTGAGCTGCACGACCGCGACCTGGAGTCGGTCGAAATAATGGGTGACGGTGCCGATTTCGTGCTCCGCCATGTCGGCGCTCCCGCAAACGTTCCTCCTCAACATACAGGAGCGGGAAGGGGTGGTAAGGAGCTAAGCAACCAGCACGCTTTCCCGCCCATTGTTACGCCGAGCTGGCATTGCGATATTGTGCTTATGCGTACCCCCGAGCTGATCCTCGTCCGCCCGCGGTGCGGCTCCGAGCGCGTCAGCGTCGAACTCCACTGCGACCTCCATCCGGTCGACCCCCAGCGATGTAGCCTGGGAGCGGCCGGGAACTAAGCCCGCCCATCCACCGGTTTGTTGAATTGAAACCCGACAGGAAGTGTCGGGGGGTTGCGCTTTTGGAGGTTGCGATGCGAATGAAGGCGGCCGTCAGTCGGACGGTCGAACCATCGAGCAGGAAGGCGGTCGGCGCCGGTTCCGAGCCGGGACTCTGGGGCCTCGTGGGGGATACCCCGTTGATCTCACTGCCGCCCTCGACCGCCTTCGACCGTCCTCACCCGCCGCTGTACCTCAAGGCCGAGTGGCTCAACCCCGGCGGCTCCGTGAAGGACCGCGCGGCCTTGTTCATTCTCCGCGACGGGCTCGCGCGCGGCGCGCTGCCGGGGAAGCGGCTGCTCGACGCGTCAAGCGGCAACACGGCCATCGCCTACGCGATGCTTGGCGCGGCCGCGGGCATCGGGGTCACGGTGTGCGTCCCCGGCAACGCGAGCGCGGAGCGGAAGGCGCTGCTCGCCGCCTACGGCGCAGAGGTGGTGTACACGGATCCGCTCGAAGGCTCGGACGGCGCGATCCGTGCCGCTCGGGCGCTGGCCGCGGCGCAACCGGACCGCTACTGGTACGCCGATCAGTACAACCATCCCGCCAACCCGCGGGCGCACTACCTCACCACCGGGGACGAGATCTGGCGCCAGACCGGGGGCCACATTACCCACCTGGTCGCAGGGCTGGGCACGACGGGGACGCTGATGGGCGCCGGCCGGCGGCTGAAGGAAGGGAACCCCGGCATCGAGCTCGTGGCCGTCCAGCCGGACGGCCCGTTCCACGGCCTGGAAGGTCTCAAGCACCTGCCCTCGGCGATCATTCCGGGCATCTACGATCCTTCGCTCCCCGACCGGACGGAGTTCGTGTCCACGGAGGAGGCGGACGCGATGGTGCGTCGGCTGGCGCGCGCGGCGGGACTGCTCGTCGGTTGGTCGGCCGGGGCCGCGGTAGTGGCTGCCGAGCGGCTTCTTACCGCCCTCGACCGCCCTCGACCGGTCTCCACCGCCGTGGTTGTCGTCATCGCCCCGGACTCCGGACTGCGCTACCTCGGCGAGCACCGTCGGCTCGCGGGGGAGGCCTGGTGACGCTCGTACTGGAGCCCCGCCACCTCACGGCCGTGCGCCGGCACGGCGAGGCGGAATACCCCCACGAGGCCTGCGGGATCGTCGGGGGGACGGTCGAAGGTGAGCGCCGCATCGCCGTAGACCTCGTGCCGGTCCGCAACGCGCGCGGGGACGCGTCGCGCAATCGCTACTTGATCGGAGCCGAGGCGTTCCGGCGCGCGGAAGCCCGCCTCGCCCGCGACGGCCTGGAGATCATCGGCGTCTACCACTCACACCCTAACAGCCCGCCGGTCCCGTCGGCGTTCGACCGGGAGCACGCCTGGCCGCGCCTCAGCTACCTCATCGTCGGGGTCGCTCTCGGCAACGCTACGGACCAGAAGAGCTGGGTGCTGGCTGACGACCGCGCCGCGTTTGCGGAAGAGCCCTTGGCCATAGAAGAAGGAAGGATCGCATGGCAATCACCATCCTGATTCCCTCGCCTCTGCGGCCGTTCGCGGGAGGCCGGGACGCGGTGCAGCTCGATGCCGCGACGGTGGACGAGCTGCTGGAGCGCTTGACCACCGAATACGGCGCCCTCCGCCCGCACCTCTTTGCGGACGACGGCCGGCTGCGCACCTTTGTGAACGTCTACGTGAACGACCGGGACATCCGACACCTCGCCCAGTGGGCGACCCCGGTGCACCCGGGCGACACGGTCTCCATCATTCCGAGCATCGCGGGAGGGACGGCGGTGGGGGAACAGCTGCCCAGCCTATCGCACGAAGAGATCCTCCGCTACTCGCGGCATCTCATCCTGCCCGACGTCGGCGTCGCGGGCCAGCGCCAGCTCAAGGCGGCGCGCGTGCTCCTCGTCGGGGCGGGGGGACTGGGCTCGCCCGCGGCCCTCTACCTCGCCGCCGCTGGCGTCGGCACTCTCGGCCTCGTCGATTTCGACGTCGTCGACCGGACCAACCTCCAGCGCCAGATTCTGTACGGCACCGCGAACGTCGGGGTGCCAAAGCTGCAATCCGCCAAGGAGCGGATCCTCGACATCAATCCCCACGTGCGGATCGAAACGTTCGAGACGCGCCTCACGTCCGCGAACGCGCTCGACATCCTGCGCGACTTCGACGTCATCGCGGACGGCACGGACAACTTCCCCACGCGCTACCTCGTCAACGACGCCTGCGTGCTGCTCGGCAAGCCGAACGTGTACGGGTCCATCTTTCGGTTCGAAGGCCAGGCATCGGTTTTCCACGCCAAGGAAGGGCCGTGCTACCGCTGCCTTTACGCCGAACCCCCCCCGGCGGGCCTTGTCCCCTCGTGCGCCGAGGGCGGTGTGCTCGGCGTGCTCCCCGGGATCATTGGGTCGATCCAGGCGCTCGAGACGATCAAGCTCATTCTCGGGGCCGGCAACACGCTGATCGGCCGCCTGCTTCTCTTGGACGCCCTCAAGCTCCAGTTCCGGGAGCTGAGGCTCGAGAAGGATCCCAACTGCCCGGTCTGTGGCCAGCGCCCCACCGTCACGTCGCTCATCGACTACGAGGCATTCTGTGGGGTGGGAGTGGAGCCGTCCTACGACGGCCTTGAGCTCACCGCGGCGGATCTTCAGGAAGAATGGACGCGGAATCCGGCGCTCGTGGTCCTGGATGTGCGCGAGCCCCACGAGTACGAGATCGCGCATATCGAGGGGGCGCAGCTCATTCCGCTGGGCGAGCTGCCCAACCGGCTTAACGAGCTCGACGGCCACGCCGAGATCGTGACCCACTGTCACCACGGGCCGCGCTCGATGAGGGCACTCGAGATCCTGAAGGCCGCGGGGTTCGCGAAGGTGCGGAGTCTGAAGGGCGGGATCGATGCGTGGGCGGTGAACGTCGCCCCGAGCGTGCCGCGGTATTAGGAGGTTAGGCGGTTAGACGGTTAGTGGCTTACGCACCCCTAACCGTCTAACCGGCTAAGCACCTGGTCTCATGCCGAAGGGGGGACTCGAACCCCCACGGGCTTGCGCCCACTGCGCCCTGAACGCAGCGCGTCTACCAGTTCCACCACTTCGGCAGGATGTGGAACGGCGAATATAGACGGCGGTATAACCTCAAGTCAACTCTTAGCTTGACCCTGTTTCCACCGCCTTCTATTTTGGCCTGACGCCTTGGACAAAGTCTCGATCGCCCGGAATCCGCGTGCGAAACACGACTACCATCTCCTGGAAACGTGGGAGGCGGGGCTCGTGCTCAGCGGCACGGAGGTGAAATCGCTCCGCGCCCGAAAAGTGAGCATCGGTGAGGCGTATGCCCACGTCCGGGGCGGCGAGGTGTGGCTCGAGGGGATGACCATCTCGCCGTACGAAGCGGGCAGCTACAACAACCCGCCGCCCGCCCGCTCGCGCAAGCTCCTCCTGCACAAGCGTGAAATCCGCAAGCTCATCGGCGGCACGACCCAGAAAGGCCTCACCCTCATCCCCCTCGAGCTGTACTTCAAGGACGGCATCGCGAAGGTGGCGATCGCCCTGGCGCGCGCCAAACAGCGCCACGACAAACGCGAGGACATCAAGCGGCGCGACGCCGAACGCGAGTTGGCGCGCGTGGTCCGGGGACGGCGCGCGTGATCCTCCTCCCCCTGGTCGGACTCGTCCTCGCCGCGCCGCCGCAGAGCGTCCAAATCGTGACGCCGCGCGGAACCGCCAGCGTGCCGGTCACCACCGAACGCGGGGTGGCCGCTATCGCGTTTCCCCGCTTGGCCGGCTCGCTCCGGGCTTCGGTCGTCCTCCAGGGAGTGCAGGCCACCGTGGACCTGGACGGAACGGCGTTCGCCTTCACGCTCGGCGTCCCGTTCGTCCGCGCGGGGGGCACGGTGTACGTGCTCGCCGGCGAGCCCTACGTCGCCCGCGACACCCTGTTCCTCCCGCTCGTGTGGTTGGCGGAGACGGTGCCACGCGTGCTCGCGCCGCGCTACCGCTGGGATGCGGCGGCCGCCCGGTTGGAAGAAGCCGCGCCACCGGTGGTGATGGCCCCGCCGCTGACTCCTCCTGTGACGGCCTCCCCGCCCGCGGCGCCCCTGACGCCCTCCGCCCCCCACCCGATCACCGGGCTACGGCGGCCGCACACGGTCGCGATCGACCCGGGCCACGGTGGTCGGGATCCCGGCAATCCGGGCCGGTTCTTCCCGCGCGGCGTCACGGAGAAGGACGTCAACCTGGCGATCGGTCGGCTGCTCCGCGCCGAGCTGGTGCGCCGCGGCCTCGAGGTGATCCTCATCCGGTCCACCGATACACTGATCGACTACGCCGACCGTGGCGCGTCGTGCAGCGCCGCCTGCGACCTGTTCGTCAGCATCCACGTGAACGCGATGCCGGACGGGCGGCGGCAGCGGCAGGTCAACGGGATCGAGACGTACTTCCTGTCGGAGGCGAAAACCGAAGACCAGCGGCGCGTAGCCCGGATGGAGAACGAAGCGATCCGCTTCGAGACCGACGTCCCCCCGGCCAGCGATGTCATCGGTATCATCTTGCGGTCGCTGCAGGACAACGAGTATCTGCGGGAATCGGCGCGGCTGGCTGACCTGGTGCAGCGCAAGCTGGCCGTGGTGCACCCCGGGGACGATCGTGGGGTGCAGCAGGCGGGGTTCATCGTGCTGAGCCTGGCCCGCCGCCCGGCCGTCCTCGTGGAAACCGGATTCGCCACCAATAAGGACGACGCCGCCTTCCTCACCTCCGCTCTGGGGCAGCGGAAGATCGCCAACGCGATCGCCGACGGCATCGTCGCCTACCTCCTGGAGTTCGAGCGCAAGGTCACGCTGGGCGGCGGGGGGGGGGCGGCTCGATGAGGTGGGGGACCGCCGCAGCGCTCGCGGTGCTCAGCGCGGCGACCTCGCGGTGCGCCTACTACAACGCCATGTGGAGCGCCGAGCGGTTCGCCAAACAGGCGCGGCGCTCCGAGGCCCGCGGCGAGGAGAGCCAGGCGCGCGGCTTCTGGCTCCAGGCGGCGGTCAAGGCCGAGTCCGTCCTGACGCGGCACCCCCGCAGCCGCTGGGCGGACGACGCGCTGGTGCTGCGCCTCGAGGCGCTGGTGCGCGGCGGCGACTGCAACCTCGCCATCCCGTACCTCGCGCAGGCGCGCCGCGTCTCCCTCGCGGAAGATCTGCGTGCGCGCGCCGATCTGGCCGCGGCCCAGTGCGCGCTCGAGGCTGGCCGCCCTGGTGAGGCGGGAGACCTGCTAGCGGCTCCGCTCCGCTCGGCCGATCCGGACGACCGCTCGCACGCTGCGTTCCTCGCAGGTCGGGCCGCCTCCGCACGGGGGGACGTGGCCGGGGCGATCGACCACTATGCACGGTCGGCCCATCCGGCGGCCGGGCCGGCCCGTGTGCGGGCGCTGCTCGCGACCGGCCGGGCCGCTGAGGCCCTCGCGTTGCTCGATTCGCTCGGGGTCCAGCGGCTGCACGAGCACGACGTGATGACGTTGTTCGCCGACGTCGGGCGCGAGGCGAGCCCGACCGCAGCGTCGCATGCGCTCGACCGGCTTCTGGACCGAACCCGCCTGCCCCTAGCGACCCGCTGGCGGTTGCTCCTCGCCGACGGCGATCGCTTGCTCGCCGCCCGCGCCGTGAAACCGGCGCTGGTGCGGTACCAGGCGATTGCCGCGAGCGACGCTGAAGGGACGGAAGGATCGATCGCTTCGGTGCGCACGTTCTTCGCCGCCGCGACGCAGGCGGAGAGCCTCGCGGCGCTGGAGCCGGTACGGGTGGCTGCGCGCCGCTACCTCTCGGGTACTCCGCGCGGCCCCGCGGCGGCCGAGGCGCAGGCGCTCGTCGCTTTGCTCGACCAAGTGGCCGCGCCTGGAGAGCGGGAGGCCGCCGAGTTCCAGGCCGCGGAGCTGGCCCGTGACTCGCTGCGGGCGGGCCCGCTCGCCGGCCGCCTGTTCATCGCCTTCGCGCAGCGGCGCCCAGCCTCGCTCTTCGCCCCCAAGGCGGTCGTCGCCGCCCTCCCGCTGCTGCCGGAGCTTTCCGACTCCCTCCTGGCGGTGCTCCAGGAGCGCTACGCCGCCTCGCCGTACACCGTGGCGCTGCGGGGCGAGATCAGCCCCGCGTACGCCGCGGCCGAGGACTCGCTGGCCCAGGACCTGGGCGTCCAGCCCCGGGACGCGGTGATCGCGTACCGGTCCGCCCTCGCGCCGCCGGTGCCCGGGATGCGTGGCCCCTGGCTCGACCAGATCTTCCCGACACTCGGAGGGTCCGGCCCGGCCGCGGCTGACGTCGAGGATGAGCCGCGAGGCCGGCTTCGCCCCCAGCCGCCCAGGCGCCGCCCTGGCGAGCGGCCCGGCGAGCGGCCCCTCCCCACCGAGCGCCCGTGATCGCGTTCCTCGGCACCACGTTCCAGAACCCGGTCCTGCTCGCCGCCGGCACGGCCGGCTTCGGCCACGAGATCGCGGGCGTGATCGATCTCGAGGCGCTGGGCGGCATCGTGACGAAAGCGGTGACTCCCGAGCCGCGGCGCGGCCATCCGGGGCCGCGGGTGGCGGAGTTCCGCGGTGGCATGCTGAACGCCGTCGGCCTCGCGAATCCGGGACTGGATGAGGTCGAGCGGTGCGAGCTCCCCTGGCTCGCCGCGCGGCTCACCCGCGCGCGGGTGCTCGTGAACGTCGCCGGAGCCACGGTAGACGATTACGTGCGCGTGGTCGAGCGGCTTACCGGCGCCGCAGCGATCACCGCGTTCGAGATCAACGCGTCGTGTCCGAACACCAACGCCGGAGGCCTGGAATTCGGCGCCGAGCCGCAGGCGCTCGTCGAGCTGGTGCGCCGCTGCCGCGCCGTGTCCACCCGCCCGATCATCGTCAAGCTCTCACCAGCCTTGCCCGACATCGCGGAGCTCGCGCGCGTGGCGCAGGACGTGGGCGCGGACGCCGTCAGCCTCGTGAACACGATGCCGGGGCAGCTCGCGGGACGCCTTGGCAACGGCTTCGGCGGCGTCAGCGGCCCCGCCCTGCTGCCGATCGGCGTGCTCGCAACACGGCGCGTGCGGGAGCGAGTGGGGATCCCGGTCATCGGCGTGGGCGGGATCCGCACCACGGCCGACGCGCGGGAATACCTCGGGGCCGGCGCGACGCTGGTGGCCATCGGCACCGCCGCCTTCGCGGACCCGCGCGTGCCGGAACGCGTGGCGCGGGAGCTCAAGGGGGGCGGGGCGCGTGACTGAGCTGATCGTCGCGTTCGATTACCCGAACGGTCGCGACGCGCTCGCCCTCGCCGATCGCTTGAACGGCCTGCGCTGGGCAAAGCTCGGCCCCGTGCTGTACGTGCGCGAGGGGCCGACGCTGGTGCGCGAGTTCGCGGCGCGCGGGATGCACGTGTTTCTCGACCTCAAGTGGCACGACATCCCGAATACCGTGAGCGGCGCCGTGACGGCGGCGCGGGACCTCGGCGTCGCCATGGCAACGGTGCATTGCCTCGGTGGGGCCGCGATGCTCACCGCCGCCGCGCTCGCCGCGGGCGACCTCGCCCTCCTGGGCGTCACGGTCCTGACCTCGCACGACGCGCCGGCGTTCGAGCAGGTGGTGGGGCGGGGCGTCCCCGACCTCGGCTTCGAAGCGGAGCGTCTCGCCCGCGCGGCGGTGGCCGCCGGGCTCCGGGGCGTCGTGGCGTCGGGGCATGATGTCGGTCTGCTGCGGGAGGCGCTCGGCCCCGAGCCCTGGATCGTGGTGCCGGGCGTGCGGCTCCCTGGCGACGCCGCGGGTGATCAGGCCCGGACGGTCACACCGGCCGAGGCGGCGCGTCGGGGCGCGACCCACTTGGTCGTTGGCCGCTCGATCACGCAAGCCGCCGATCCGGCCGAGGCGTACCAGCGGGTCCTGGAGTCCCTATGAGGTGGCGCGGCGTTGTGCTGGCGCTGGTGGCCGTTCCGGCGGGGGGAGTACTGCCGGCGCAGGCCACGCTCCAGGAGGCTGGGCGGCGGGCCCGCGAGGCGTGGCTGGTTCACGACGCGCCAGCCTTTGTGGGGCAAAGCGCTAGTATTGTCCTCCAGATTCCCGGGGCCGATCCGTCATCGGCGCTGGGCCGGGCACAGGCGGTAGAGTTGCTACGGCGCCATTTCCAGGCGGTTGCCGAGCAAGGGCTGACGATCACGGCGGTGCGTGAATTGGAGAGCGGTCGGGGGCTCGTGGAGCTGGAGCGCCGGTATGTCGTACGGGGGACATCGGATGTCCGGCGTGAGACAGTGTTTGTGGGGTTCCGGCGGGTGGCGGGGCGGTGGGTCGTGTCGGAGCTGCGGAGTGCATCGTAAGTGCGCGTAATCGAGCCCCTTGCGATAACTTACGGGCCCATCTATACTTCAAGACTAAACCAGAATTTTTTCCTGGAGACGCCCCGTTGAAGGTTCGCTCAAGTGTCAGACCCATCTGTGAGCACTGCAAGGTAATCAGGCGCCGGGGCGTCGTCCGGGTCATCTGCAAGCGCAATCCCAAACACAAGCAGCGGCAGGGGTAACCGATGGCCCGAATCGCTGGCGTGGATTTGCCGCGCGACAAGAAGATCCTGTACGCCCTCCCGTACATTTTCGGCATCGGCCCGAACAACGCGAAGAAGATCCTCGCGGAGACGGGCATCAGCCCGGACGTGCGCACTCGCGATCTGCGTGACGCGGAGGTGGCGCGCCTACGGCAGATCATCGAGCGAGACTACAAGGTCGAGGGTGCGCTGCGCACCGAAGTCGCGATGAACATCAAGCGGCTGATGGACGTGGGGACGTACCGCGGCAGCCGTCACCGCAAGAATCTCCCGGTGCGCGGCCAGCGCACCCACACCAATGCGCGCACCAAGAAGGGGCCGCGGCGCGCCATCGCGGGCAAGAAGAAGCCCGCCCTGAAAAAGTAGATGGCACAGGCGAAAGCAACGGGCGCCAAGCGCGCCAAGAAGGTCGTCGAAGCGGAAGGCGTCGCCCATATCACGGCGACGTTCAACAACACGCTCATCACGATCACGGACCTGCAGGGCAACGCCATTACCTGGGGATCGTCCGGGAAGGCGGGGTTCAAGGGCTCCAAGAAATCCACGCCGTTCGCTGCCACCGTGGCCGCCGAGCAGGCGGCGCGCGAGGCGCTGAACCTGGGCGTGAAGCGGGTGCATGTCCGTGTGCAGGGTCCGGGCTCGGGCCGCGAGTCGGCCATCCAGGCGCTCGCCACGGCGGGGCTGCAGGTCCGCTCGATCCGCGACGTCACGCCGATCCCGCACAACGGGTGCCGGCCTCCTAAGAAGCGGCGGGTCTGAGCCATGGCACGGTACACGGGACCTGTCTGCAAGCTGTGCCGGCGCGAGGGCACCAAGCTGTTCCTGAAGGGCACGCGCTGCCTCACCGAGAAATGTGCCATCGAACGCCGTGCGTATGCGCCTGGCCAGCACGGTCAGATGGGTGGCCGGCGGCGCAAGGCGTCCGAGTACGCCAAGCAGCTGCGTGAGAAGCAGAAGGTCAAGCGCATCTACGGTCTCTCCGAGCGCCAGTTCCGCAACGTCTTCGACCGCGTGCTCAAGGAGCCCGGCGTCACGGGGGAGGCGCTGCTGGTCGCTCTCGAGAGCCGGCTGGACAACGTGGTCTATCGGATGGGCTTCGCGACGTCGCGGCGCCAGGCGCGCCAGCTGGTGCGGCACCGGCACATCCAGGTGAATGGCAACACGGTCGACGTGCCCTCCTACCGGGTAAAACCCGGGGAAGAAGTGCGGGTCGCCGAGGCCAGCCGGGAGATGGTACAGGTGAAACTGGCGCTCGAGCAGTTCGGCCGCGGGCAGCCGGTTTCGTGGATCCAGGTGGACACCGACAAAGCGCTGGGGAAGATGACGGAGCGGCCGACCCGCGACGCCATCCCGATCGCCGCGCAAGAACAGTTAATCGTCGAGCTCTATTCCAAGTGATGACGACCCTTGATTTGACCGGGCTGGTCCGACCGCATCTGGTCGAGATGACCAAGCGGGAAGACAACCCGAACGCCGCCGAGTTCCGGCTGCAGCCGCTCGAGCGGGGCTATGGCTACACCCTCGGCAACTCGCTGCGGCGGATGTTGCTCTCCTCGCTCCGCGGCGCAGCCGTATGGGCGTTCCGGCTTGACGGGGTGGTGCACGAGCATCAGACCATCCCTGGAGTGGTCGAGGATGTGCACCAAATCATCCAGCGGTTGAAACAGCTGACGCTGGTGCTCGCCCCCGAGGTCGACGAGGCGGTGCTGCACATCCAGCGCGACACGGCTGGGCCGGTGTACGCGCGGGACATCGAAGCGCACGGGGCGGTGACGATCGTGACGCCCGACCAGCTGCTCTTCACACTCCAGGACGACCGGGAGATCTCGGGCGAACTCTACGTGAACAAGGGCCGTGGCTACGTCGAGGCCGAGCAGCACCCGGTGGATCGCACGATGCCGGTGGACGTTGTCCGCGTCGATTCGATCTACAACCCCGTCCGCCGCGCGAACTTCACGGTGGCCGAGACCCGCGTAGGCCAGCGCACCGACTACGACCGGCTCACCCTGACCGTCGAGACGAACGGCACGATCTCGCCCGAGGACGCCGTCGCCTACGCGGCGGCGCTGGCGCAGGAGCACTTCCGGTTCTTCGTCGATTTCGGTAAGGTGCCGATGGTGGCGGCGCAGCCCGCTGGCAACGGCGGCACCGCGACGGCGCACCTCAAGGACGTCTTGGGCCGGGCGATCGACGACGTGGGGCTGTCGGTGCGCTCCGTCAATTCGCTGAAGAACTCGAACATCCGCACCCTGGGCGACCTGGTGCAATTCCGCGAGGAAGACCTGCTCAAGGTGAAGAACGTGGGCGAGAAGGCGCTCGGCGAGATCGCCGAGCTGCTGCGCCGCGAGGGGCTCAACTTCGGGATGCGGTTCGAGGAGGCCGCCGACGGGATGCGCGTCGTCGACCAGGGCGCGCCGCCGCAGGCGCAGGTCACGGAGGGAGAGGACGAGTAATGCGGCATCGCGCCAAAGGCCGTCAGCTGTCGCGGACGGCCAGTCACAAAAAGGCGACGCTCAATAACCTCGCCACAAACCTCTTCAAGCACGACCGCATCGTGACCACGGAGGCGAAAGCGAAAGAGCTGCGGCCGTTCGCCGAGCGCTTGATCACGCTCGCGCGGCGCGGCGACCTGCATGCGCGGCGGCTGGTCGAGCGGCGCCTGAAGGACAAGGACGTCACGCACAAGCTGTTCGCGGAGATCGGCAAACGCTTCGCGGCGCGGCCGGGCGGCTACACGCGGGTCGTCAAGCTGGGGCACCGCGCTGGCGACGGCGCCGACGTAGCCCGGATCGAACTGCTGGGTGAGTGAGGGAGTGAGGGAAGCGGGGGGCGCAGACACCAGGGGGACCCCGACGGGTCCCCCTTTTTCTTCAGGATGCTTTGACCACGCGATTCGATTTCAGGCACCGCGTGCACACCCGCAGGCGGCGGGGCGCCCCGTCTACGATCGCCCGCACCCGCTGCAGATTCGGGTACCACCGGCGCGGGGTCTTGTTGTTGGCGTGGCTGACGTTGTGGCCCGCGACGGGGCCCTTGCCACACAATTCACACACTCGAGCCATAAGCGGCAATCCGACTGAATGAGCGCCAAAAGACGAAGCTCCGCGAGCAGCCGCGGAGGGGAAAAGCGGCCTAAAGCTAAACGGGGCCTGGGACAGGGGCAACCCCGGAAGACGGCCGTCATCACGGGCGTCACGGGGCAGGACGGCTCGTATCTCGCCGAGCTGCTGCTCGACAAGGGGTACGACGTCGTCGGGGTCGTGCGCCGCACCTCCCACGACTCCTACGAGCGCATCGGGCACCTGCTCGATCGGATCCGGGTCGTCCCCGCCGACTTGCTGGACCAGCACTCCCTTACCGCCGTGATCCGTGACGCCAAGCCCGACGAGGTCTACAACCTCGCCGCCCAGAGCTTCGTCCCCACTTCCTGGACCCAGCCGGTGCTGACCGGTGAGTTCACGGCGCTCGGCGTCACGCGGCTGCTCGAGGCGGTGCGGCTCGCCCATCCACAGGCGCGGTTCTACCAGGCGAGCTCATCCGAGATGTTCGGCAAAGCGACGGAAACGCCGCAGCGGGAGACTACCCCGTTCTACCCGCGATCTCCCTACGGCGTGGCCAAGGTCTACGGCCATTGGATCACGGTGAACTACCGGGAGTCCTACGGGCTGTATGCCGTGAGTGGTATCCTCTTTAACCACGAGTCACCGCGGCGCGGCCTCGAGTTCGTCACCCGGAAGATCTCCGATGGGGTTGCTCGCATCGTGCAAGGCAAGGCGAAGGAGCTGCGGCTCGGGAACCTCGATGCGCGACGCGACTGGGGATACGCCGGCGATTACGTCGACGCGATGTGGCGCATGCTGCAGCAGCCCACCCCCGAAGACTACGTGATCGGTACCGGGGAAATGCACTCCGTTCGCGATCTGTGCGATGTGGCGTTTGGCCACGTGGGCCTCGACTGGCGGAAGTACGTGAAGGTGGATCCGCAATTCGTGCGTCCGGCTGAAGTGGATCTGCTGCTCGCCGATCCAGCCAAGGGACGGCGCAAGCTGGGGTGGACGCCGCGCGTCTCGTTCGAGCAGCTCGTGACGATGATGGTGGACGCCGACTTGGAGCGCCGCCCATGAAAGTCTTGGTCACCGGGGCCGACGGCTTCGTGGGGCGCTGGCTGATCCGCCGCCTCCTGGACGATGGGCGCGAGGTCTACGCCGCCGTGCGGCCGACCGCCAGCCGGCATGGCGATGACGGCCTTACCGACGCGGAGCGGGCGGCGGTGCGCTGGCTGCCGCTTGAGCTGACCGAGGTGGAGTCGGTGCGCCAGTGCGTCGACCTTCCGTACGACGCCGTCGTCCATCTCGCGGCGGTGGCGTCGGGAATCGACGCCGCGCGCGATCCCGGCTACACCTGGTCGGTGAACGCCGCCGGCACCGCGCGCATCGCCCACGTGCTTGCCGAGGCGCGGCGCAAGGGCCGGGCCGACCCGCTGTTCCTGGTCGTGTCCACCGGAGAGGTGTACGGCCGCGGCGCCCCCACGCCGCGTAAGGAAACCGATCCCATCGCGCCGTGCTCGCCCTACGCGGCCAGCAAGGTAGGAGCGGAGGCGGCGGCGCTCGAGGCGTGGCGGCGCGCCGGCGTGCGCGTGGTGATCGCGCGACCGTTCGCACACACCGGGCCGGGGCAGGATTCGCGGTTCGTCGTACCCGCGTTCGCGCAGCGCCTCAAGTTCGCGAAGAAGATCGGCGCACCGGCCGTGAAGGTCGGCAACCTCGAGCCCGTGCGGGAGTTCCTCCACGTGCAGGACGTGGTCGACGCCTACGCACGGCTGCTGACCACGGCCCAGCCCGGCGAGACCTACAACGTCGCGTCCGGGCAGGGGATCAGCCTCGAGGACCTCCTCTTCAAGATGGCCGGTCTCCTCGGCATTCGTCCCATCGCCGAGGCCGACCCGGACCTGATCCGCCCCGCCGACATTCCCTACCTGGTCGGTGACGCCTCGAAACTGCGCGCGGCGACGGGGTGGGTGCCGCGGTACTCGCTTGACGCCGTCATCCGGCAGGTGCTCGATGCCGCGGCGGACTGACCTCCGGAGCATTCTGCTCCTGGGCTCCGGCCCGATCGTGATCGGGCAGGCGGCGGAATTCGACTACTCCGGCACCCAGGCGGTGAAGGCGTTGAAGGAAGAGGGCTACCGCGTCGTGCTGGTGAACTCGAACCCCGCCACCATCATGACGGATCCCGAGCTGGCCGAGCGCACCTACATCGAGCCCGTGACCCCCGACTGGGTCCGCAAGGTCATCGAGCGGGAGCGTCCCGACGCCCTGCTGCCTACGATGGGCGGCCAGACGGCTTTGAACGTCGCGATGGCGCTGGCCCGCGACGGTACGCTGGAGCGATTCGGCGTGGAGCTGATCGGCGCGAATGCCCGCGCCATCCAGATGGCCGAGGACCGGGCGGAGTTCGCGGTCGCGATGCGGCGGATCGGGCTGGACACCCCGCTTGGCCGCACCGTCGGCACGGTGGCCGAGGCGCTCGCGGCGGCGGCTGACACGGGCTTCCCGTCGATCATCCGGCCGTCCTTCACGCTCGGCGGCACGGGCGGCGGCGTGGCCTACAACCGCGCCGAGTTCGAGGAGTTGGTGGAACGGGCGCTCGAGCTCTCGCCCGTGCACACGACGCTCATCGAGCGCAGCGTCCTCGGCTGGAAGGAGTTCGAGCTCGAAGTGATGCGGGACCGCCGCGACAACGTGGTGATCGTCTGCTCCATCGAGAACCTCGACCCGATGGGCGTGCACACAGGCGACTCGATCACCGTCGCGCCGGCGATGACGCTCACCGACCGCGAGTACCAAAAGATGCGGGACGCCGCGATCGCCATCATCCGCGAGATCGGCGTCGAGGCGGGCGGCTGCAACATCCAGTTTGCCGTGAATCCGGCCGACGGCGAGCTGCTGGTGATCGAGATGAACCCGCGCGTGTCCCGCTCGTCCGCGCTCGCCTCCAAGGCAACGGGCTTCCCAATCGCCCGCATCGGCACGAAGCTCGCCGTCGGCTACACCCTCGATGAGCTGCCCAACGACATCACGAAGACCACCCCGGCGTCGTTCGAGCCGGTGCTCGACTACGTCGTGGTCAAGGTACCGCGCTTCGCGTTCGAGAAATTCCCGACGGCCGACTACCGCCTCACCACTCAAATGAAGTCGGTCGGCGAGGCGATGGCGATCGGGCGAACGTTCAAGGAGGCGTTCCAAAAAGGGCTCCGCGCCCTTGAGGCCGGCCGGCCTGGCTGGGTCGTGGGCGCCACGCTCGCCGACGACCGACTCACCAGCGACTCGCCGGAGGACCTGCGCGTCGCCCTGCGCACGCCGACGCCCGAGCGGATCTTTCAGGTGAAACGGGCGCTGCTCGCAGGACTCGACGTCGACGCCGTGGCCCAGGCGTCGGGGATCGATCCCTGGTTTCTCTACCAGCTGGACGAGCTGGTTGAGGCCGAGCGGTGGTACGCGGGCGTCCCGGAGGTCGGGGCGGCGGACCTGCGGCGCATGAAGCGCATGGGGTTCAGCGACTACCAGCTCGCCCAGCTCCGCGGCACGACCGAGGAAGCGGTGCGGCGCCGGCGCTGGGACCTGGGCGTGCACCCGGCCTACAAGACCGTTGACACCTGCGCCGGGGAGTTCCCCTCGTCCACTCCGTACCTCTACTCGTCCTACGACGAGGAGAACGAATCGGATCCGACGGGGGAGCGGGGCGTGGTGATCCTCGGCAGCGGGCCGAACCGCATTGGGCAGGGGGTCGAGTTCGACTACTGCTGCGTGCGGGCGGGGCTCGCCTTCCGGGAGCTCGGGCTCAAGACGATCATGATCAACTCGAACCCTGAGACGGTCTCCACCGACTTCGACATCTCGGACAAGTTGTACTTCGAACCGCTCACCTTCGAGGACGTGATCGAGATTGTCCGCTGGGAGCGGCCGAAGGGCGTCGTGGTCCAGCTCGGCGGCCAGACGCCGCTGCGGCTCACCAAGCCGCTTGAGGCGGCGGGGATCCCGATCCTCGGCACGACGCCGGACGCCATCGATATCGCCGAAGACCGCGAGCGCTTCGAGGCGCTGGCCCGCCGGCTCGGCGTGAACCAGCCCGCCAACGGGACCGCCCGCTCAGTCGAGGAGGCGGTGAAGGTCGCCGAGCGCATCGGCTTCCCGGTGTTGATTCGCCCGTCGTACGTCCTGGGCGGCCGGGCGATGGAGATCGTCTACGATGCGGGCTCGCTCCGGGAGTTCTTCGAGCGGGCGGCCCGCGTGGCCCCCGAGCACCCGGTCCTGATCGACCGGTTCCTGGAGGACGCCTTCGAGGCGGACGTGGACGCCATCGCCGACGGCCGGCGCTGCGTCATCGGCGGGGTGATGCAGCATATCGAGGACGCCGGGGTCCACTCCGGGGACTCGGCCTGCGTGCTGCCCCCCTACCTGATCGGGGATCGCGAGGTGGAGGAGATGCGTCGCTACACCAAGGCCTTCGCCGAAGCGCTGGGGGTGGTGGGGCTGATCAACGTTCAGTACGCCATCAAGGACGGGGTGGTCTACGTCCTGGAGGTGAACCCCCGGGCCTCCCGGACGGTCCCCTTTGTGAGCAAGGCCACGGGGTATCCCCTGGCTCAGCTGGCCGCCCACGTCATGGTCGGGCGGACCCTGGACGAATTGGGCCTTCCCGATGACCTTCCGCTCCCCGGGGTGGCGGTCAAGGAGGCCGTGTTCCCCTTCTCCAAGCTCCCGGGTGTGGACTCGATCCTCGGTCCCGAGATGCGGTCCACGGGGGAGGCGATGGGGATCGCCGACAGCTTCGGGATGGCGTTCGCTAAGGCACAGATCGCCGCCGACGGCAGCCTGCCGCTGGAGGGGGCGATCCTGGTGACGGTGAACGACTCGGACAAGCCGACCGTAGCGCCGATCGTGCGGCGGTTTCACGAACTGGGGTTCCGGATCGTCGCCACGGAGGGGACGCAGAAATACCTGCGCGCGCGGGGGATCCCCGCGGAGCGGGTGCAGAAGGTGCACGAGGGGCGGCCCAACGCGACCGACCTGATCGTCTCGGGCCAGGTACACCTCCTGATCAACACCCCCCTGGGGAAGTTCACCCAGGCGGACGACTACGCCATCCGGCGCAGTGCGCTGATGCACCGGGTGCCGTACACGACGACCATGTCCGCGGCGAGCGCCGCGTGCGACGCCATCATCGCCCTGCGCAGTCGAACCGGGAGCGTGAGGAGCCTACAGGAATGGCACGAAAGAACGACGGTCGAAAGCCAAGCTCCGGAGCCCGCAAACGTGCCGCCAAACGGGGAGCCAAGACCCGTGCGGGCGTAGCGCGCCCGAAGCCGAAGGCCGCTCCCAAGCCGCCCCCCAAGACGGCGCCCGCGACACCGGCCACGCCCAAGGTGAAGTTCCGCGGCCGCCTGCTCGAGCACGAGCCACTGGCCCGCTCCACGACCTACCGCATCGGCGGCCCGGCTCGCTACTTCGTGCTGCCTGCCGAGGTGGAGGACGTCGTGAAGGCGCTGCACTTCGCTGAGGACCAGGGGCTCCCCTGGCTCGTGCTCGGCCTGGGATCGAACCTCCTCATCAAGGATGGCGGCTTTCCGGGCGTGGTGATCCGGATGGGAAAAGGGCTCGACCGCTTCGAGATGAAGGGCGCGACCGCCATCGTGGGCGCCGGGATGCCGACGCCGATCCTCGCGCGGCGCACCGCGGAAGCGGGCTTCGTGGGCGTGGAGCGGTTCCTTGGAATCCCGGGCACCGTGGGCGGCGGCATCTACATGAACGCAGGCTGCCACGGAGCGGAGTTCGCCGAGGTCGTCACCGAGGTCACGGTGATGGACCCCAAGGGGAAGGTGAAGACTCTCACGCGGAAGCAGATCCCCTTCAAGTACCGCGCGTCGAACCTCGGCAGCGTGATCGTGCTCGAGGCGAAACTCGGCCTGGGTGAGGAAAACCCGGCGAAGCTGAAGGAGCTACAGGGCAAGCTGCTGCGTTGGCGCAAGGCCGGGACGCCGTTCGACCAGCCGTGCTGCGGCTCGGTGTTCAAGAACCCGGGTGGCCCGAAGACGGCCGGGATGCTGATCGACGAAGCCGGGCTCAAGGGGTTCACGATCGGCGGGGCGCAAGTGTCGCCGCTGCACGCGAACTACTTCGTCAACACCGGCACGGCCAAGGCGAGCGACGTGCTGAAGCTGATCGACCACGTGCGCAAGACGGTGCAGAAGCGGCTGGGCGTCGAGCTGGGGCTCGAAGTGAAAGTGATCGGGGTGTGATGGCCGACTACTTCGTGCACCCCACGAGCTTCGTGGACGAGGGCGCCGCGATCGGGCAAGGCACCAAGATCTGGCACTTCTGCCACGTGATGCCCGGCGCGGTGATCGGGCAGCGCTGCAGCCTGGGTCAGAACGTCGTGGTGATGCCCGGCACCCGCATCGGCGACAACGTCAAGATTCAGAATAACGTCTCGATCTACGAGGGCGTCGAGCTGGAGGACGACGTGTTCTGCGGCCCCTCGTGCGTCTTCACCAACGTCATCAACCCCCGCAGCCACGTGTCGCGCAAGCACGCGTACCAGAAGACGCTCGTGAAGCGCGGCGCGTCGATCGGCGCCAACGCGACGATCGTCTGCGGCATCACCCTTCACGAGTTCGCGTTCATCGGGGCCGGGGCGGTGGTGACCTCCGACGTGCCGGCCTACGCCCTGATGGTGGGGGTCCCCGCGCGGCGTGTCGGGTGGATGTGCCAGTGCGGCGAGCGCCTGCACGTAAGCGGCGGCACGGGGGCCTGCAGCGGCTGCAGGACGGAATATGAGGAAAGCGGCGGCGCGCTGCGGCAGATTGTTCCGCCCGGCCGCTCTAAGTAAGTTGTTGCTCCACTTGGGGAAACACACGTGAACGTGCCGTTGCTGGACCTCGTGGCGCAGTATTGCGCCATCAAGGACGAGGTCATGCCCGCCCTCCTGGGGGTCATAGAGTCGCAGCAGTTCATCATGGGGCCCGCCATCCAGCAGCTGGAGGCGGAGGTCGCCAGGCTGTCGCACGCTCGTCACGGGATCGGGTGCGCCAGCGGCACCGACGCGCTCCTCCTCCCGCTCAAGGCGCTCGGCCTGCAGCCGAGGGATGAGGTGATCACGACCCCGTTCACCTTCTTCGCCACGGCGGGGACGATCCACAACGCTGGCGGCACCCCGGTGTTCGTGGACATCGAGCCCGAGAGCTTCAACATCGACCCTGCCGCGGTCGAGCGGGCGATCACGCCGCGCACCCGCGCGATCCTACCGGTGCACCTGTACGGACAGATGGCGGCGATGGAGCGGTTGCGCGCGAGCGCCGAGCCGCGCGGCATCCCGATCATCGAGGATGCCTGCCAGGCGATCGGCGCACGGCGCCGCCTTGACGGCCAGTGGCGTATGGCGGGCGAGCTGGGGTGGGTGACGGGCTACTCGTTCTTCCCCAGCAAAAACCTCGGGGCGTGGGGTGATGGCGGGATGATGGTCACCTCCGACGACGCGGTGGCCGACCGGCTGCGGAAGCTGCGCCTGCACGGCGGGGCGAAGCAGTACCACCACGAGGAAGTGGGCACCAACTCGCGGCTCGACACCCTGCAGGCGGCAGTGCTGGTGGCGAAGCTGCCGCACCTCGCCGGCTGGTCGGCGCGGCGGCAGGAGCACGCAGCCTACTACACAAATGCCCTGGCTGGCGTGCCTCAGGTGAAGCCGCCGGTGGTGGACCGGGCGAATGAGCACATCTTCCACCAGTACACACTGCGGGTGGAGCGGCGCGACGAGCTGCAGGCGCACCTCAAGGCGAAAGGCATCGGGCACGCGATTTACTATCCGCTCCCGCTGCACCTCCAGCCCTGCTTCGCGTACCTGGGCTACACGGCCGGGCGGCTGCCCGTGGCAGAGCAGGCGGCACGCGAGGTCATTTCGCTGCCGATCTACCCCGAGCTGACGACCGCGCAGCTCGACTGCGTCGTCGACGCGATCCGCGGGTTCTACCGGTGAGCCGGCTGCGGCTCGGCGTGATCGGCGCCGGGGCCTGGGGATGGAACCACGTCCGCACCGCGGCGGGGCTCGCGGACGCGGAGCTCGCCGCGGTGTGCGACACCGACGCGAAGACACGGGAGCGGCTGGCGCGCCAGTATCCCGGTGTGCACGTCACCACCGAGGCGGCGGATCTGCTCGGCCGAGTGGACGCCGTGATCATCGCGTCCCCCGCGAAGACGCACGCCCCCCTCGCCCTGCGGTGCGTCGAGGCGGGGAAACCGTGCTTGGTGGAGAAGCCCTTCGCGCTGAGCGTCGCGGACGCCGAGGCGGTGGCGCGACGGGCGCGGGAGAAGCGGGTGCCGGTGCTGGCGGGGCACTTGCTGGTGTTCCACCCCGCACTCGAGCGCCTACGCGCGCTGGTGCAGGCCGGGGAGCTCGGCCGCATCTTCTACCTGTACAGCCTACGCGTGAACCTTGGCCAGGTGCGCGCCGACGAGAACGCCCTGTGGAGCTTCGGGCCGCACGACGTCTCGGTGGCCTTGTATTTGCTGGACGAGGCGCCGGTGATGGTCGCGGCCCACGGGCACAGCTACTTGCAGCCGGGCGTGGAAGACGTGGTGTTCCTGACGATGGAGTTCGCGAGCGGTGCGCTCGCGCACGTGCAGATGTCGTGGCTGGACCCGCACAAGGAGCGGAAGCTCACCGTGGTCGGGGCGAAGCAGATGGTCGTGTTCGACGACATGGAGCCGCGAGAGAAGCTGCGCATTTACGACAAAGGCGTGGACCGTCCCCCGGAGTACGCGTCGTACGGGGAGAGCCTCGCCGTCCGGGAGGGCGACATTTTCATTCCGAAGATCCCCAACGTGGAGCCCCTGGCTGCCGAAGTGAGCCACTTGGTGCGGGTGGCCCGGGGTGCCGATGCGCCGCGCGCTTCCGCCGAGGACGGGGTGCGGGTCGTTCGGGTGCTCGAAGCCGCGTCCCGCTCGCTGGCGGGCGGTGGCACCCCGGTAGCCCTGTGAGCGCGCCCGCAGGCAGCACGGCGAGCGCCCTGATCGCCAAGGCCAAGGACCGTTCCGCCGTCTTCGGCATCGTCGGCCTGGGGTACGTGGGCCTCCCGCTCGCGATCGAGCTGGTGCGGGCGGGCTACCGGGTGATTGGCTTCGACATCCAACCGCAGGTCGCGGAAGGCCTGAACGCCGGCCGCTCCCATATCCAAGACGTGCCGAGCGCCGAGGTGGCGCGCGCGGTGCAGGAGCGGAAGTTCTCCGCCACGACGGACCTTGAGCGCCTGAGCGAGCCGGATGTCATCTCGATCTGCGTCCCCACGCCGCTCTCCAAGACCAAGGATCCCGACGTCAGCTACGTGCTGGCGGCGACCGAGTCGGTGAAGCGGGCGCTGCGGCGCGGTCAGCTCGTCGTCCTCGAGTCCACGACCTACCCGGGCACCACGCGCGAGTTGCTGCTGCCCGCGCTCGAGGGCACCGGCCTCAAGGTAGGCGTCGATTTCTTCCTCGCGTTCTCTCCCGAGCGGGTGGACCCGGGCAACCCGACGTGGCGTACGCGGAACACCCCCAAGGTGATCGGCGGGATCACCGCCGCGTGCCTCGAGGCGACGCTGGCGCTGTACCAACCCGCCATCGAGACGCTCGTGCCGGTGTCGAGCCCCGAGGCCGCGGAGCTGGTGAAGATCCTCGAGAACACCTTCCGGAGCGTAAACATCGGGCTCGTGAACGAGATGGCCATCGTGTGCGACAAGCTCGGCGTGGACGTGTGGGAGGTGATCGAGGCCGCGGCCACCAAGCCGTTCGGCTTCATGAAGTTCACTCCCGGCCCCGGGCTGGGCGGACACTGCATCCCGATCGACCCGCACTACCTCGCGTGGAAGATGCGGTCGCTCAACTACAAGACCCGGTTTATCGAGATCGCCGGTGAAGTGAACGCCGAGATGCCGGAGTTCTGGGTGATGAAGGTGGTGGACCGCCTCAACGACCAGGGTAAGGCGATTCGCGGCAGCACGATCCTGGTGCTGGGCGTCGCCTACAAAAAGGACATCGACGACATCCGCGAAAGCCCGGCGCTCGACGTGATCAAGCTGCTTGAGCAGCGCGGTGCCGAAGTACAGTACCACGACCCGCATGTCCCGGTCCTGAAGGAAGACACCACCGAGCTGCGGTGCGTCCCGCTCACCGCCGAGCGGCTGCGGAAAGCCGACTGCGTGGTGATCGTGACCGACCACTCCAACGTCGACTACCGCCTGGTCGCGAGGGAAGCGAAGGTGGTGGTGGACACGCGACATGTGCTCGCCGCGGGGAAGGCGAAGCGCGCATGAAAGTCGGCATCGTCGGCACGGGCTACGTGGGGCTCGTCGTCGGGGCATGTCTGGCCGAGACGGGGAACGATGTTCTCTGCGCCGACCTCGACGCGGCGAAGATCACGGGGCTGAAAGAGAATCGGCTGCCGATTTACGAGCCGGGGCTCGAGCCGCTCGTGGTGCGCAACCAGCGGGAAGGCCGCCTGCAGTTCACGATCGACGTCGGTGCAGCGGTGGAGCACTCCGAGGTCGTGTTCATCGCCGTCGGCACCCCGCCCGACGAGGACGGCTCAGCCGACCTGCAGCATGTCCTCGATGTCGCGGGCACCATCGGCCGGCACATGAACGCGCCCAAGCTCGTAGTCACGAAGAGCACCGTGCCGGTGGGGACTGCGGAGCAGGTGCGCGCCGAGATCGCGCGCCATACCGCGAGCCCGTTCCACGTCTGCGCCAATCCGGAGTTCCTGAAGGAAGGTGCCGCAGTCGAGGACTTCATGAAGCCCGACCGCGTCATCGTGGGCGTGGATTCGCCCGAGGCGGCGAAGGTGATCGAGGAGCTGTACGCCCCGTTCGTGCGGACCGGCAACCCGCTGATCGTGATGGACATCCCGTCGGCCGAGATGACCAAGTACGCCGCCAACGCGATGCTGGCCACGCGCATCTCGTTCATGAACCAGATCGCGCGGCTGTGCGAGGTCGTGACCGCGGATGTGAGCCAGGTGCGCAAGGGCATCGGCGCCGACCGGCGAATCGGGCCGGCGTTCTTGTTTCCCGGCCCCGGCTTTGGTGGCTCCTGCTTCCCCAAGGACGTCAAGGCGCTGATCCGCACCGGGGAGGAGTCGCGCGTGCCGCTCGACATCCTCAAGGCAGTCGAGGCGGCGAACCAGCGCCAGAAACGGGTTCTGTTCGAGAAGCTGCAACGGCATCTCGACGGGAACGTCACCGGTAAGACCATCGCCGTATGGGGGCTCGCCTTCAAGGCCGAGACCGACGACGTGCGCGAGAGCCCAGCACTCGTGCTGATCGAGGCCCTGCTCGCGGGCGGGGCCGCGGTGCGGGTGCACGATCCCGCCGCCAAGGAGACGGCTCGGCACTACCTCGGGAGCCGCGTTCACTACGCCGAGCACGCCTACGACGCGCTTCCCGGCGCCGACGCCCTCGCGATCGTGACTGAGTGGCTTGAGTACCGCAACCCCGACTTCGCGAAGATCAAGCAGCTGCTGAAACGGCCGTTGATCGTGGACGGGCGCAACCTGTACGAGCCGCAGAAGCTCGGGCGCCTCGGCTTTACCTACGACAGCATCGGCCGCCCGCTCGGATGCGCGTCCTCGTAACAGGCGCCGCGGGGTTCCTCGGCTCCCATCTCGTCGACCGGTTCCTCGCCCAGGGGGACCAGGTCATCGGGATGGACAACCACATCACCGGCAACCCTGCCAACCTCGCCCACCTCGCCCGGCACTCCGGGTTCGAGTTCGTCTGCCACGACGTGACGAACTACATCGAGATCGCGGGGCCGCTCGACGGTGTGCTCCACTTCGCGAGCCCGGCGAGCCCAGTGGATTACCTCCAGCTCCCGATCCAGACACTCAAGGTCGGCGCGCTCGGCACGCACAAGGCGCTCGGCCTGGCGCTCGCCAAGCGGGCCCGGTTTCTCCTCGCGTCGACCTCGGAGGTGTACGGCGATCCCCTGGTGCACCCCCAGCCCGAGGGGTACTGGGG
>JACOVF010000091.1 GCA_016177465.1 Gemmatimonadota bacterium | reverse complement strand
GAGCGTCAGTGTGCCCGGGAGGCAAGCCGCAGGAGCGCGTGCTGACGCTCGCGTCCTTCCTGATCCGGTACGGCCCGGAATTGCTGGACGTGCTCGAGGCAGAGGTGGCGCGGTGGACGGACGCTTCGTAGAATGCACGCATGTTCCTGCTCTCGGTGATCCTGGTCGGTGCCCTGTTGGTGGTGCTGGCAGCGATTCTGGTCGACTCGCCGCTCGGACGCTCGTGGGCCCGTCGGCTGGAGGGGCCCGAGGGGGCGGCCGGCGCGGCGGAGCTGCGGGACCTTCAGCGCAAGGTCGAGCTGCTCGAAGGTGAAGTGGACGAGCTGAACCGCTCGCTCGCCGGGATGCGGGAAGAGCTGCAGTTCGTCAATCGGCTTCTGGAAAACCCGAAGAAAAGCTCCTGACGGTGGCCGGCTCCCCCAGTGGAGGGCGGCCGGCGGTCCGGGTCGCCGGGGGCATTCTGGTGACCCGCGTCCTGGGGTACGTGCGGGAGCGGGTGTTTGCCTACTATTTCGGCAACTCCGCGGCCGCCGACGCGTTCCGCGCCGCGCTTCGCATCCCCAACGCCATCCGCAACCTCCTCGGGGAAGGGACGCTGTCGGCGTCGTTCATCCCCGTGTACGCGGCGCTGAACGAGCGGGAAGACAAGGAGACCGCGCGCGCCCTGGCGGGCGCGGTGCTGGGGTTGTTGGTGCTGGCGTCAGGCACGCTCGCGGTGCTGGGGATCGCGCTCGCCCCGACGATTACCACGATCGTGGCCGCCGGGTTCGACCCGGCGCGGCGCGGACTGACCACCACGCTGGTCCGGATCCTGTTCCCGATGACCGGCCTCATGGTTGTCTCCGCGTGGTGCCTCGGCATTCTCAACACCCACCGTCGCTTCTTTCTCCCCTACGCCGCGCCGGCGCTATGGAACATCGCCGGCATCACCGCGCTCGTCGCGGCGGGGACCTGGCTAGCCCGTCCGGACCTGCCGTTCGACGCCCAGATGCACCGCCTGGCGCTGGCGCTCGCCTGGGGAACGGTCGCCGGCAGCGTGCTGCAGATCGCGGTGCAGCTCCCCGGCTGCTGGGTGCTGCTCAAGGGGATCGCCCTGCGGTTCAGCACCGCCCCCGAGGGCGTGCGCGACGTGCTGGGCGCGTGGACGCCACTCGTCCTTGGCGCAGGAGTGGCGCAAATCTCGGGGCTGGTGGACACGTTTCTCGGATCGTTCACGGGGAAAGGCGGGCTCTCGAGCCTCGGCTACGCCCAGCTGGTGCAGGTGCTGCCGATCAGCCTGTTCGGCGTGTCAGTCGCCGCCGCATCGCTGCCCGAGCTCGCCCGCGACGCCGTCGCCGCCACGCCCAACGACCAGCTCCGCGCCCGGATCGCCGTCGGATTCCGGCGCATCGTGTTCTTCATCGTGCCGTCCTCGTTCGCGTTCACCGCGCTCGGGCCCGTCATCATCGGGGCGCTGTTCCAGACAGGCCGGTTCGACGCCGACGACACCGCGCTCGTCGGCGGGGTGCTCGCGGCCTATGGGATCGGGCTCCTGGGGCAGGCGACGGTCAAGCTCTTCGCCTCGGGCTTCTACGCCCTGCGCGACACGCGCACGCCGGTGAGAATCGCCGTGTTCTCCCTCGTCGTGTCCAGCCTCCTGGCCTGGGGCTTTATGCGCTGGCTGGGGCCAGCGGGTATCGCGCTCGGGTCCTCCCTCGGCGGCACGCTGAATGTCGTCCTCAATCTGCGACACCTGGACCGACGGATCGGGACCGTGCTCGGGAGGCCTGACTGGCGCGCCGTCGGCGCGACCGTGCTGGCGGCCTCCGTGGCCGCCGCGACAGGGGTTGGGACGGCCAGTCTCACGGCGGGCATCGGGCCCGTGCTCCGCGCCGTGCTGGCCCTGGGTATCTTTGGGGTGACGTATCTCGCACTGACGCTGATGCTGAAACACCCCGACGCCGCCCGCGTGTGGACGCCCCTCGACTGATCGGCCGGCAACTCGAGACGCTCCCCGACCGGCCCGGCGTGTACCTGTGGAAGGGCGCGGACGGCGAAGTCCTGTACGTCGGCAAGGCGAAGAGCCTCCGCGCGCGGGTGCCGAGCTACTTCGCGCCCGTCGACGATCTGAGCCCCGAGCGGCTCGCCCTGGTGCGGCAGATCGCCGATCTCGAGACGATCATCGTGCCGAGTGAAGCCCAGGCTCTGCTGCTCGAAAACAACCTCATCAAAGAACACCAGCCCCGCTTCAACATCCGGCTGCGGGACGACAAGAGCTACCCACACATCGCGGTGACCCTGGGCGAGCCGTTTCCACGGGTACTGGTAGTGCGCCGGGTGAGCATCACCGGGGCGCGCTACTTCGGGCCCTACACCGACGTGGCCACCTTACGCCACACGCTGAAGATCATCCGCCGCATCTTCACCGTCCGCTCCTGCGCCTACGACCTCCCGGGCGACCACCCCGACCGCCCGTGCCTCGATTTTCACATCGAGCGCTGCAAGGCGCCGTGCGTGGGCTACCAGACGCAGCAGAACTACCGTGGAATGATCGACGACGTCCTCCTGTTCCTCGAAGGCAAGACCGTCGACGTGCGCACTCGGCTGCGGGACCGGATGCAGGAGGCGAGCCAAGCCCTGGATTTCGAGCGCGCCGCCCAGCTCCGCGACGCCCTCCAGTGGCTCGACCAGATCGAGCAGCCGCAGACGGTTGAGCTCGTGGGCGGAGGTGATGCCGACCCCATCGGGATCGCCCGCGACGGAGACGACGCCTGCGGCGTGATCCTGCGGGTGCGCGACGGTCGGCTGATCGCCCGGGAGCACCGGTTCCTGGAGCACGTGGCGTACGAAACCGACGGTGCGGTGCTGAGCGCGTTCCTGGTGCGCTACTACCTGCCGCTCGAGGCCCGTGCGGCGCGGGTGCTGTTACCCGTCGCGCCCGAGGATCTGGAGGCGCTGCGAGAGCTCGCGCCCCGGGTGGAGTGGCACGTACCGCGGCGGGGGACCGGTGCCAAGCTCGTCGAGCTGGCTGACCAGAACGCCCGCCACCTGCTCGAGAGCCTGATGATCGAGTCGTTCGACATCGAGGAGCGCTCTGCCGATCCGGTCTACGCCCTGGGGCGCGACCTCGGCCTGAGCGTCGTGCCGCGCTCGTTTGTGTGCATCGACATCTCGACCAACCAGGGTCGGGACACCGTCGGTGCGCTCGTGTGGTTCGAGGCCGGCCGGCCCAAGAAGGCCGAGTACCGCCGCTTCAAGATCAAGAGCGTCGCCCCCCCCCAGCAGGACGACTTCGCGGCGGTAGGGGAAGTCGTGACCCGGTTCCTCACGCGGCGGACGAGCGACGGCAAGCCGCTCCCCGACCTGATGGTGATCGACGGTGGGAAGGGGCAGCTCGGTGCCGCGCTCGAGGCAGCGCGCCACGCCGGCTGCCCGGACCTGCCGCTCGCGAGTCTCGCCAAGCGCGAGGAGGAGATTTACCTTCCCGGCCGCGCGGAGCCGCTGCGGCTGTCACGCCGCAGCCCATCGCTCAAGCTGCTGCAGCGCGCCCGCGACGAGGCGCACCGCTTTGCCGTGAGCTACAGCCGCAAGCGGCGCGCCCAGCGGACCATCACCTCGGAGCTGCTCGCGATCCCGGGCGTCGGGCCGCACCGGCGCCGCGCCCTGCTCGAGCGCTTCGGGTCACTTGCCGGTGTGAAGACCGCCACGCCGGCCGAGATCGCGGCGCTCCCTGGTTTTTCCACCACGCTCGCCGAGCGCATCCTCGACCGCCTCAACGCACAATGAAGCTCCCGTGACCGCTTCTTTCCCCTGGAGTCTCGAGTGCTCGGCCTGCGGCGCCGCGCGTGACGCGACGGGGCTTCCCGGCGTCTGCCCGGTGGACGGGGCGCCGTATCTCGTCCGGTATCCCGCGATGCCGCCCCCCGAGGTCAAGATGCACCTGCGCGAGCGACGCGGCGGGATGTGGCGGTTTTGCGAGTGGCTGCCGCTTGGAAGCGGGGAAGCACCCGTGAGCCTCGGGGAAGGGGGGACACCGCTGCTCCTCGCGGATCGGCTCGGCGCGCGCTACGGCTTCGCCGCCCTGCGCGTCAAAGAAGAGGGTGTCAACCCCACCGGGTCGTTCAAGGCGCGGGGGCTGGCGGCCGCCGTCACCCGCGCCGTGCGCGCCGGCGCCGAGGGGTTCGTCGTGCCCACGGCCGGGAACGCAGGCGTGGCGCTCGCTGCCTACGCCGCGCGCGCGGGCGTGGCAGCGCGCGTGTACGCTCCGAAAAGCACCCCGGCCACGATCTGCACCCAGATCCGCAGCTTCGGCGCCGACCTGGTGCTGCTCGAGGGGCACATCGGTGACTGCGGGAAGGCTGCGCGCGTCTACGCGGCGGAGGTGGGTGCCGTGGACGTGTCCACGTTGCGGGAACCGTATCGAATCGAAGGGAAAAAAACGCTGGGGTTGGAACTCGCGGAACAAATGGGGTGGACCCTCCCTGACGCGATCGTGTATCCCACCGGAGGCGGCACCGGCCTCATCGGCATGTGGAAGGCGTTCCAGGAGCTCAAGGCCGCCGATTGGATCAAGGGAGCGTTGCCGCGAATGTACACGGTGCAATCCACGGGATGCGCGCCGGTGGTGCAAGCGTTCGATTCTGGCGCCGACTGCTGCACGGCCTGGCCCGACCCCGAGACGATCGCGTCTGGGCTGTGCGTCCCCGGTCCCCTCGGGGACCGGCTGATGCTTCGCGCCCTGCGAGAGAGTGCTGGTGCGGCGGTGGCCGTGAGCGATGCCGCGCTCGCGGCCGCGGCGCACGAGCTCCAGACGGTCGAAGGGATCGATGCGGCGCCCGAGGGCGGGGCGGCGCTCGCAGGCGCAGTCGAGCTCAAGCGGCGCCGGCTCATCATGGCAGCGGAAACGGTCGTGATTGTCAACACCGGCGCCGGGTGGCTCTACCGGGCTTAATCCGTTTATATTTCGCGACTTCGGTTTCATGCGCATCGCCATCCTGGACCCAGCCGCCGGCATCAGCGGCGACATGACCCTCGGCGCCCTGCTCGCCGTGGGGGTGCCCGCGTCGTGGCTGGAGGAGTTGCCGGGCCGCCTCGGTCTCGAGGGCGTCGCGGTCGCGATTCGGGACGTGAGTCGCTCCAGCGTGGGGTGTACGCGGGTCCAGTTCACGATCCCGGAGCAGCCGCACGGGCGTCACGTCGGCGAACTGGTGCGACTCGTGGAGCATGCTCCCGTCTCCGATTGGGTGAAGCAGCGCGCGGCACGCGCCTTCCAAATGATCGGGGAGGCCGAGGGCCGCGTGCATGGCGTGCCGCCGGAGAAGGTGCACTTGCACGAGGTCGGCGCCGTGGACGCGGTGCTCGATGTCGTGGGGGCGATCGAGGGCTTCGAGTTGCTGGGCGTCGAGGCGGTTTACCACTGGCCAGTGGCGCTGGGGAGCGGCTGGGTCGAGGCGACGCACGGCCGCCTGCCGGTGCCAGCGCCCGCGACCGCGATCCTGCTCGAAGGGCTCGAGGTCGCGACCGGCGGGCCCGTGGAAGGGGAGGCGACGACGCCGACCGGCGCGGCGCTGCTCCGCGTTTTGAGCGCCGGAGCGCCGCCTGAGCGGTGGCGGATGGTACGCAGCGGCTGGGGCGCGGGTGGGCGGGACCCAAAACACTACCCGAACGCGCTGCGGCTGCTCGTGGCGGAGCAGGCGGCGGAGGCGGGTAGGGTCGTGCTGCTCGCCACCGACGTCGACGACATGAGCCCCGAGTACGTGGAGCCGTTGCGCCAGGCGCTGACGGCAGCCGGGGCGCTGGACGTGGAGACCTGGCCGGTCCAGATGAAGAAGGGGCGCGCCGGGTTCCGCATCGAAGTGGTGGCGCCGGAGGCGGCGGCCGACGCGGTCACCGCAGCGCTGTTCCGCCACAGCACCACGGCGGGGGTGCGTCGCTGGGTGGCTGAGCGGGCAACGCTGCCGCGACATCAGGTGACGGTCCAGCTCGCGCCGGAAGTGTCGGTGCGCGTGAAGGTGCTGGAACAGCCGGAAGGGGTGCGGATGAAGCCTGAGTACGACGACGTGCTCGCCGCCGCGCGGGCGCTGGGGCGGCCGCCGCTGGAGGTTGCGCGCGCCGCCGAGCGTGATGCCGAGGCGCTCGTCGCGAAACCCAAGGAGTGATGATGACCGTCAAGCAGGCTCTCGGAATCACGCTGGCCGTTCTGGTGGGGGCCTCGGGGGCCTCGCCTGTCGCCGCGCAGGCGCGCGGCTGGGTGGTGCCCAAGTGCGACATCAAGCCGGGGCATTACCTCGTCAACAGCGGCGTCCTCTACCTCAAGAACGCGTCCGAGACGCGGTTCGAGGACCAGAAACAAAAGGACCTCCGCGACGCGCTCCGGGTGCTGACCCAGGCGCTCACCTCCGGCGGACAGGATGAAAATCCCGCCGCCTGGTACTACCTGGGCCGCTATTACCAGATGGTGACGGACCTCTCCGGGGCCGATTCCGCGTTTACGCGGGCGCTTGCCCTGGCGCCGACCTGCAAGGACGACATCGGTTCCTGGCGGCGCGTGCTCTGGACGCCGGTATTCAATAAGGGCGTTCAGGCGTTCAACGCGGGGCAGACCGACACCGCGATCGTCGCGTTCCGCCTCGCCAACGTGATCTACTCCGGTGAGCCCGGTGGCCACAACGCACTGGCCAACCTGTACGCGAATCAGGGCCAGGTCGATTCCGCGGCCCGGTACTACGGGCTCGCGGCCCAGGCGGCGGCAGCGGATCCCGTCAAGTACGCCAAGGAGCGACGCGAAGCGCTCTTCAACAGGGGGGCGGTGCTGCACCAAGCCCACCGTTGGAACGACGCTCTGGCCGTGTTCCAGGAGTATCTCGCCGCCTATCCCGGCGATGCGCAGGCGATGGCCGGGGTCGCGAGCGCCCACGCGGCGACGGGCAACACGGACTCGGCGACGGCCATGTACGTGAAGATCCTGGACCGTGCCGACTCCGTGACGCCCGAACAGCTGTTCCACGCCGGGGTCGCCGTCTTCAACGGGGCGCCCCCCCAGCCCGATACCGCCACCGCCGGCACCTCTTGCCGCGGCGTGGCGCGACGTGACCGCACCTTGACGCCGCGCCGCCTCGCGGCCCGCTGTGACTCGGTGGTGCGGGCGATGATTCACGAGCATGACGCCGCGGCCGCCGGCACGTACCGCATGGCGGCCCGGGCGTTCGAAGCGGGGCTCGGCCGCAACCCGGGCTACCGCGACGCGCTGTTCAACCTGACCAACACGTACCTCGTGTTGCAGGACACGGCCAACATGCTTCCCGCGGCGCAGCGGCTCGTGGCCGTGGACCCGATGGGCCGTGGCTCCCTGCGCCTGCTCGCGGCTGCCTGGCAGCTCCGCGGCAAGCCGGATTCGACGCTCAAGTACCTCGCGGCCGGCGATTCGCTCCTGCCGGTGGAGGTGAGCATCACGCGCTTCGGACCGGAGGAACAGAACGCGTCGCTCAACGGACTGGTCACCAACTTCCACGACAAGCCGAGCGAGCCGCTGCAGCTCACGATCGAGTTCCTCGACGCGAAGGGCGAAGTGGTCGCCTCGCAGACGGTGGACATCGCGGCCATCGAGCCGGGTGGCAGCCAGGGTTTCCAGACGTCGGCCATCGGCGCGGGGATCGTTTCCTGGCGGTACAAGAAGGGCTGACGGCGCTTGACTGGGGCGGGGTGTGACGTCACATTCCGCCATCCGCGGGCGTAATTCAGTGGTAGAATGCCAGCTTCCCAAGACGAGACGGCTGTCGCTCACCAGCGACGGCCGTTGATTTTTCAACGAGTTACGGCACGCGAGCGACGGCCAGCGACAGCCAGGAACGCCCGCGTTGGCACCACCTGTGGCACCACGGAGACTGCGTCGACGAAGCCTTGATCCTCCGTGGCGCGCCAGCTTCTGGCGACGACTAGGCGGTGTATGCAGACCACCGCGACTCGCTACTAGGTCCTGCAGCTTTCTACAGATTATGTAGAGAACGCGCCGCCAGCTCCGACTTCTCTATGCAAGCGCCAACAAACGGCGTGAAACCTGAGAGGATAGGAGCGTTCAGCATGACCGCGAACACACCGGCTCTGCCACAGGTGGTATCCCGGGCAGAGTGGCTCGCCGCCCGTAAGGCGTTGCTCATCAAGGAGAAGGACCTCACCCCGGCGGGATCCCAGCCTCCCCCCGGTGGGTGGCCGCACGAAGGCTTTGGGGTGAGCGCCTTCCTTCGAGACGGCGACCGCGTCTTCCATACCTACTCGATGTACGCCCGCGGCGGCGACGTGCTCATGGGGACTTACAACTGGCTCGACCTCACCGCACTCGGGCGACAGGAGAACTGGGAGCAGCCGCCCGGTCGCAGTGATGGGCCCGCAATGAGCTGGCTCCGCCGCCATGATCGGTACGACAGGTAAAGGAGGGAACCTATGTGCCCGGCATGCATTACGAT
>JACOVF010000090.1 GCA_016177465.1 Gemmatimonadota bacterium | reverse complement strand
GACCGCCACCGCCACGGTGAGCGGCCTGACGGGATCGCCCGTCTCATTCACCGCCACCGCGACCGCGGGGACCGCGACGACCATCGCCCTGAGCGGCGGCGATGTCCAGACCGACACGGTCGGCGCCACACTCGCCACGCCGTATACGGTCCTCGTCACCGACGGCTTCGGGAACCCGAAGTCGGGTATCACCGTCACCTGGGCGGTCACCGGCGGCGGCGGCTCGATCACGCCCAGCTCGGCGACCAACGCAAGCGGGATCGCCAGTGCCACCCGGGTCCTCGGCACGACCGCTGGCACCCAGACCGCCACCGCCACGGTGAGCGGCCTGACGGGATCGCCCGTCTCATTCACCGCCACCGCGACGGCCGGTGCGGCTCAGACCATCGCGATCAACGCCGGCGACGGGCAGTCGGCGACCGTCAACACCGCCGTGGCGATCCCGCCGTCGGTGATCGTCACCGATGCCTTCGGCAACCCGGTCTCGGGGGTCAGCGTCACCTTCGCCGTGGCCTCGGGGGGCGGGACCGTGGACCCGACCACCGCGATCCTGACCAACGCCAGCGGCATTGCCCAGGTGACGAGCTGGACCCTGGGCCCCACTGCGGGGACCAATACCCTGACCGCCACCTCCGGCACTTTGGCGGGGAGTCCGGTGACCTTCACCGCAACGGCAACACCTTGAGCATCGACGCGGCGGGGCTTCTCTATCAACTAGACGCGACGTCCGGCACTCTCACCGCCGCGACGAGTATTACTTTCAACATCTTATGATCTGCCCCCGCTGCTCCGTCGCCGAGATCTCGGCGGAGACCAACCAGTGCGTGCTGTGCGGCTACTCGCCTACCGGTGGGGAGGCCGTGGGCCTCCAGGTACAGCCCCGCGAGCAGTTCTACGAGCACGTGCGGCAGGAGCTGGAGCAGCAGTTCCGCATCGAGCGCCTGTTGCGCCACGGGCGCCGCTCCCTGGTGTACGTGGCCCGGGAAGTGGAGACGGAGCGCAAGGTCGCGCTCAAGGTCATCGCCCGGCAGCCGGTGCGCGAGGCCGGGATGGAGGACCGCTTCACGCGCGACGCCGCTACCGCCGCCTCGCTTGACCACCCGCACATCGTGCCGATCTATCGCTTCGGCGCCACCGCCCACCTGCTCTGGTACTCGATGAAGTACGTCGAGAGCCGCTCGCTCGCCGATATCCTGAGCGAGAGCGGCCCAATGGAGCTGCACGCCTGCTTCCGCCTGGTGGAGCAGATCGCGAGCGCGCTGCAGTACGCCCACCGGCGCGGCGTCACGCACGGCGACGTCCGGCCGGCCAACATCCTGGTGGACGCGCAGGAGTGGGCGCTGGTCACCGACTTCGCCATCGGCCGGCTGCTGGAGCGGATCCCCGTCGTGGCGGGTGAGGAGGCCCTCACGCGCGAGCCGGAGTACGTGGCGCCCGAGGAGGCGTACGCCCGCCAACCTGGCCCGGGGGCCGACCAGTACGCGCTCGCTGTGCTGGTCTACGAGTGTCTCGCGGGGGCGCCGCCCGCCCAGCCGCCGCAACCGCTCGTGGCCGTGCGGCCCGAGATCCCCGTGTCGCTCTCCGACGCCTTGCGGCGGGCCATGAATCCGCAACCCACCGCCCGGTTCATGAACGTGCTCGAGTTCGTCTCGGTGCTGGGGACCGGCGAGCCCGGCGGTGGCCTGCTCCCGGCGCCGCGAACGTCGCCGCGGCCGTCCGCCGATCGGCTAGTGCTGTTCGTGGAGGGGCCCGCCCGCCCGCGGCGATGGATCGGCATGAGCGCCGGCGGGGTACTGGCGCTCGCCGCCCTCGTTGGCGTCTTACTGGTCTTACGGGCGCCCGAGCCAGCACCTCCGGCACTGATCGAGCTGCCCGGGACTATTGCCGTGCCGCCGGTCGATTCGCAGGCCGTGCCGGCTCCGACACCCCCGCCGCGGCAACAGCCGCGGCAAGAACCGCGGCCACCGGCTCTCGCCCAGCGCCCGGCGCCGGCGCGTCCGGCCCCTGCCGCGGGCCGGCTGTTCGTCAACGCCACGCCGTGGGGCCAGCTTTACATCGACGGGCAGCTCGTGGGGAACACCCCGCAGGCGAACCTCGAGATTCCCGCGGGCACGCACCGTATCCGGATCGTACGGGACGGCTTTTGGCCCTTCGACCTGGAGATCCAGGTCGCGCCGGGCCAGGAAGTGCGGCTCACCGACATCGTGCTCCAGCAGGTCACGCCGTGAGGCGGCGTGTGGTCCTGCTCGCGGTCGCCGCGGCGGCCGCCGCCACCGCATCGCCGAGGAAGGCCGCGGCGCAGTCCGGTACCGAGCTCCTCACCCAGGGGATCCGGGCGTATCAGAACCTCGACTACGACGTCGCCGCCGGCTTCCTGCGCCGCAGCCTCGCCGTGGCCGCGTCGCAGGCCTTGGCCGACACCGCTCGGGTCCGCGCGTTGAGTTACCTCGGGGCGACGGAAGTGTTTCGCGGGCGCCGTGACTCCGCCGCCACCGTGTTCCGCCGGCTGGTCCTGCTCGACCCGCGCTACCGCCTGAACCAACTGATCTTCCCCCCAGAGGTCTCGAACGCCTACGAAGCGATCCGGCGCATTACCAAGGCGGTCGTCGTCGCCGTGCCGGCCGACACAGAGATCCAGTTGGGTGGCGAGCTGTACCTCGTGCGGCTCTACGCCAGCTCGTTTCACGACATCGTGGTGGCGGTCACCCGCGATGACGGCCGTCTGCTGCGGCAGCTCTACACGGGGCCGATCGGCGACAGCCTCGTGGTGCGCTGGGATGGCCTCGACTCCGCCGGCACGGCGCTCGCGGCCGGGCGCTTCCGCCTGCTCGTCAGCTCCCTGGACGCGCGGGGCCGGGTGCTGCGCCAGCTGCAGTCGCCGTTCGAGACCCGACTCCTGGTGCCCGACACACTCCCGCACCCGCCGCCGCCTCCCGACTCCTCCCTTCTCCCCGAACGTGGTTCCGGCGGACCGGCGCTGCGCTCCCTCGGCGCCGGGCTGGGCGCCGGGGCGATCGTCGCTTTCCTGCCGTCGGTGATGGCGAGCGGTTCGGACGCCTCCGGTGCGCGTTTCGTTGTCGCGGGCGCGGTGAGCTTGACCGGCCTGTACGGATTCCTGACCCAGCGGCCCGGCCGCCCGATCGCCGCGAACGTTGTCGCCAACCGCGCGCTGCGGGACGTCTGGGAACGGAGGCGGAACGACGTGCTTCAGGAGAACGCGGCGCGCCGCCGCAACGTCCGGCTCCGCGTCCGCACGGGTCCGGCCATTCCGGTGGAGAGTGAGAACCAGTGAGGGCAGTCGCCTCGTTGCTGCTCCTGACGCCGGCTGCGGCGTTCGCCCAGTCTGGACTCCAGGTCGCGGGGACGAGCGCCGTCGTGCGGGTGCGGAGCACCATTGGCCCCACGCGCGAGGTGCTGAGCGGCGCCGTGTTCGGCGTCGAGGGCCACGCGGCCGTATGGCGGTTGGTCCTGAACGTCGGTTACGGCCAGGGGAGCGTGAAGCCCGACAGCGGCGCCCCGGCCCCGCGCGATGTGATCGAGGGCCGGCTCCTCGTGGGCATCCGTCTCGTCCGAGGCCTGAGCATCAAGGCGGGCCCGCACATCCGCGCCTACATTAGTGACTGGGGGACGCAGCGCTGGCTCTTCTGGGAAGCGCGCCTGCGCGGCGAGCGGACCATCGTGGGCGGCGTGCGCGGCTACGCGGAAGTCTGGCGGGTGCTGTCGGCGGACGTGAACGTCCTGGAGCCGTTTGACGGCGGCCAGGGTGGCGAGGCGGGGATGCTGGTCGCCCTGCCCCGATCGCCGTTCTGGGGGCGGCTCGCCTACGGGATCGAGCGCGCCAAGCTCGGCGGCGGGTCGCGGCTCGAAACGGTAGAGGGAGTGACGCTCGCCATCGGTTACGGCTGGCACTGAGCATCCGCTAGTACTTCAGACCGGCCCTTTCCGCGAACGCCTTGATCGCGGCTTCCTGCTCCGCGCTGAGGTGCTCGGGGATCTCGACCCGCACCTCGACAAGCTGATCCCCCCGCCGGCCGTTCTTCTCGATTCCCTGCCCCGCGATCCGGAACTTCTGCCCGTGCTGGGTGCCGGGCGGGATTCTCAGCACCACGCGGCGGCCGTCGAGCGTCTTCACCTTGATGCGGGTCCCGAGCATCGCCTGCGCGACGTTGAGCGGCACGACGCAGACGACGTCTGCGCCCTCGCGGCGGAAAAAGGTGTCGGGCTCCACCTGAAACACGACGACCACGTCGCCCCTCCCTTTCGCGCCCTGCCCCTTGAGCCGGACTTTCGCACCGTCTTCGGTGCCCGGCGGCACGGTGATCATCAAGCGCTTCTCGATGCGCACCTCGCCCGAGCCCTGGCAGGTGGGACAACGCTCGGAGGGGACTTTGCCTTTACCGCGGCACACCGGGCAGGGGCGCGTGACGGCGAAGCCGCCCTGGCCGAAGGAAATGGTGCCCCGCCCTCTGCACTCGCCGCAGGTGGTGATCGTGGCTCCGGGCGCGGCACCGCGGCCGCCGCAGGTCGGGCAGACTTCTGCCATCGGGAGCGTCACCGGCACCTTGCCGCCCAGGGCCCCGACGCGGAACGGGATCGAGACCGAGGCCTCGATCGTCTCGTCCACTTCCTGCTCCTTCTCCGGCCGCTTGCCGAAGATGGTCGAGAAGAGGTCGCCCAGCCCGCCGAACGACCCAAGGTCGCCCAGATCGAACTCGACGCCGCTGTCGGCGAACCCGCCCGGACCACCGGCCCCCGGCTGGCGCCCGCCACCAACGCCTGCGAACGCGCCGTATTTCCGTAGCTGATCGTACTTCTTCCGCTTCTCCGGGTCGCTCAGCACGTCGTGCGCTTCGTTGATCTCCTTGAAGCGCTCTGCGGCCTGCGGGTTGCTGGGGTTGCGGTCGGGATGGTACTGCTTGGCAAGCCGGCGGAACGCCTTCTTGATCTCCTGCGTCGTCGCGGTCTCGCCGACGCCCAGTGCCTGGTAATAGTCCTTGCTGGGGGCCATCAGCTCGCGTCACCCTGCCACGTGAGGACCTGCACCCGCGCCGGGCGGATCAGCGTGTCGTTGAGCCTGTAGCCGGCCTGGAAGATCGCGCCGACCGTGTGGTCCTGGGACGGGTCGGCGGCGGGCGCGGTCGTTACCGCCTCGTGCTGCTTGGGATCGAACGGCACACTCACTTGATCGATTCGCGTGATCCCCACCGCCTGCAGCTCCTTCCACAGTTTTCGCTCGACCATGTCGATGCCGTCGTGGAGGGTCTTGGCCTCGGTCTCGGCCGGCTCGACGTGGGCGAAGCGGGCCAGGTCGTCCAGGGCGTCGATGAGTCGCACTACGAGCTCGATCTGGGCCTTGGCCCACAGCTCGGCCCGCTCGCGCACCGTCCGCTTGCGGAAGTTGTCGAACTCGGCCGCGACGCGGAGATGGCGGTCCTTCAGCGCCGCAAGTTCCTCTTCCAGTCGGGCGACCGCCGCTTCCGGCAGCTCGACCAGGGCGCCAGAGGCAGGCTCCGGTTCTGCCGACGGGGCTTCGATCTCTTCGGGCTGGTTTGCTCTTTCGGTGTCGGTCATGGGGAAAAGCTACGGGCAATCACTGTGCCGCCCAAACACCGCCGATTTGGCGGTCGCGGTCACGATGTGGGTTCGGAACTTGATGTTTCGCAACAACATAGCCGGATGCACCGGCCCTGTCGAGCCTGCACCGGCGAGGTAGATACGGTCCGGACGGGTGGTTGGTTACAGCGCCAACCGGCTTCAGGCGATCCCCCACTGGCCGAGGAACCCCAGCACGTCCCCCACGACCTGTTCCCGCTGCGGGTCGTTGAACACCTCGTGGTACATCTCCGGATACCAGCGCACGTCGCTGGGGCTCTTGAGCCCACCCGCGAATGCACGCGCGAGATGCGTGTCCACGATCCGGTCCTCGCCCGCGAGCAGGAATTGCGCGGCGCACTCGATGCGGCCGGCGTCAGTCACAACGGCCCGCTGGGCCCACCGGATCTCCCGCCACGCGCCGGGCGTCATCACACCGTGGACCGCGGGGTCGGCCACGTACGCAGCGTTGCACGCGGGGTCGCGGCTCAGGTGCTCGTGGTCGATGGCGATTGGCATCTGCGCGGTGGGCCAGAGATCGGCGAGGACGCGGTTCAGGACCAGCTTCCACCCCGCTACCTCGTAAGGGAGACCGAGGAACGGCCCTGATACCACCGCCGCGGCGGGTTGGGCACTCGGTTGCGTCTCGAGGTAGCGCAGCACCACGAGTCCGCCGAAGGAATGCCCCAGGAGCACCTGCGGCAAGTCGCGCCGCTTGCCCACCTCGCGGCGGAACGCCTGCAGGTCCCCCAGCAGCTGGCTGAAGCGCGAGAGATGGGCGCGTAGCCCGCCCGAGCGCCCGTGCCCACGTTGGTCGAGGGCGTAGGCGGCGAGTCCGGCGTCCTGCAGTCGCTCGCCCAACCAGGCGTAGCGGCCCGCGTGATCGGACCAACCGTGGAGAATGAGGACGGCGGCCCGCGAGCCGGCGGGCGGAGGCTCGTAGGCGTCGTAGACGAGCGCCGTGCCGTCGGGCGCGGTGAGGCCGGGCATCAGGACGAGCGCAGCAGCATCCGGCGCAGGAGGTCGAGCGCCGCCTGGGCCGCACGCTGGCGGATCTCGTCGCGATTGCCCGGGAAGACGCGCTTCACGGTGCGCACCTCGTCGCCGACGCGCGCCCCGATCCACACGGTCCCGACCGGCTTCTCCGGCGTGCCGCCCCCCGGCCCTGCGATCCCTGTCACCGCGATCGTGCACTCCGCCCCGAGCATCCGCTGGGCGCCCTCGGCGATCGCGCGCACCGCCGGTTCGGAGACGGCGCCGTGCTGCTCCAGGATCTCCGCGGGCACGCCGAGAGTCGCGCGCTTCACATCGTCCGCGTAGGCCACCACGCCGCCCAGGAAGGTATCGGAGGCGCCGGGGATCGCGGTGATCCGTGCGCCGATGAGGCCGCCGGTGCACGATTCCGCGACCGCCAGCTTGCGGTGTCGCGCCCGCAGCAGCGCCAGCACCACGGCGGCGAGGTCCGTATCTCCTTCGCCGTAGCAGTGATCCTCGAGTCTCTCCCGCAGCAGCGCCGCGGCCGCCGCGAGCTGCCGCTCCGCCGCTGACGGCTCCAGCGCCCAGGCGGTGAGCCGCAGATCCACGCCCGCCTCGGACGGCAGAGAGGCGAGGGTCAGGGGGGCGATCTCGTCCTCCACCGGCCCGACCCGCTCGGCGAGCGCCGATTCGGGGACGCCAGTGGTGCGCAGGACCCGGGAGAGGACAACGCGCGAGCCTGTCTCTCCTCGGCCCTGCCTCCGCACGAGACGCGGCAACACTTCCTCCACCAGCAGGCCGCGCATTTCCCGCGGGACGCCTGGGAGCAGGATCGCGACTCGCCCGCGACCATCCTCGATCCACAGCCCCGGCGCGGTGCCCCGCGGGTTGGGGAGGACGGTAGCGCCTTCGGGCACCTCCGCCTGGGTGCGGTTTACCGCGGGCATCGGCCAGCGGCCGAGCTTCTTGAAGCGTGCCTCGAGCGCACGGAGCACGCCCGCGTCGGTGACGAGCGGTTTCCCGAACAGTTCCGCCACCACCTGCTTCGTCATGTCGTCGCGGGTGGGACCCAGGCCGCCGGTGGTCAGGACGACGCCGGTGCGGTCCAGGGCTTCGGCCACGGCGGCGCGGATGTCGTCGGGGCGGTCGGGGACAGTAGTGTGGCGGGCGATCTCGACGCCCGCTGCGGCGAGGGCGCGGCCGAGTTCCGCGGCGTTGGTGTCCACGGTGAGGCCCAGCACGAGTTCGTTGCCGATGGTGACGACGTCGAGTTTCACCCGCCGCCCTTGAGCAGCGCGCGGTAGCGATAGAGGTACACGAAGAGGGAGTAGACGGTGAGGAGCAGGGCGCCGCCCAGGGTGACCGCCACCACCGTGCCGTGGAACTGCTCCCAGAAGTCGCGGAACCACCCCGCGAGCCGCAATTCGACCACGGCGTCCTTCCACGCGAACCACGCGATCGTCGCGCCGATGAACACCGCCTGCACCGTCGCCTTGAGTTTCCCTGGGCCGGCCGCGGGGATCACCACGCCGCGGCGCCTGGCGAAGAAGCGGAACGCGGTGATCAGCACCTCGCGGCCCACCAGGATGATCGCGACCCACACGGGAAGACTGCCCCACCAGGGGATCTTGTAGTCGGTGAGGAGGGTGGGGTGGCGGGTTATCCAGTAAATCGGAATCAGCGTGGCGAACAGGAGCAGCTTGTCGGCGATGGGGTCGAGCAGCTGACCGAGCTCGCTCACCTGGTTGTGCTTCCGCGCGAGGTAGCCGTCCACTGCGTCGCTAATGGCGGCGCCGAGAAAGATTACGAACGCGATGACCTTGGGCCAGTAGCCTTCGATGAACGGCAGGAGGGCGATGACCGGCGTGAGGCAGATGCGGGTCAGCGTGATGATATTGGGCAGGGTCCACCGCATGGGACCGTGCCTCAGCTCAGCGTCTTGAGGACCAGCTTGCTGCAGACCTTCAGCGTATCGAATACGCCGTCTCCGCGCACCGCGACCGCCTCGACGTACGGCGCGCGCCCAATCCACTCGCTCTCGACTTTCTCGACGACGTGCTCGCCGGAGTGCAGTGGGTCGGGCGTCATCTTCTGCAGCGCCGGGTCCTCGATCGGCCAGCCCGGGTTGAGCGCCGCCTGGAGGTCCTTGATGGTCGCGGCGTTCGGCAGGTCTCGTTTGTTGTATTGGATGACGAAGGGGATCTTCGTGAGATCGTACCCGTACTCGGCCATGTTGTCGTACAGGTTCTGCATCGACTCGACGTTCGCTTCCATGCGCTCGATCTGGCTATCGGCCACGAAGACGATGCCGTCGACCCCCTTCAGGATCAGCTTGCGGCTGGCGTTGTAGTACACTTGGCCGGGGACGGTATAGAGGTGGAACCGGGTCTTGAAACCGCGGATCGTCCCCAGGTCCACGGGCAGGAAATCGAAGAACAGGGTGCGCTCGGTCTCGGTGGCGAGTGAGATCATCTTGCCGCGCGTGTTGGGCGACACCTTCCCGTATACGTGCTCCAGGTTCGTGGTCTTGCCACCCAACCCCGGTCCGTAATACACCAGCTTGCAGTTGATCTCGCGGGACGCGTAGTTGATCATCGACATACGGCGCGCGTCCCCTTAGCCGAAGAGCCTGTCAATTTCGTCTTCCGCCCCTTCCAGCAGGCCCTTCTCCTGCGTGGGCCCCGCCCCCACCCGGTTGAACATCTCCTCGAATACCCTGTTCAGGTTCTCCACCGCGCCCTTGGCCTTGATCTTCACGAGGCCGAGCGTGGCGCGCTGGTCGAACAGGACGACGAGGATCACTCGCTTCGCGACGTCGGCGAGGTACATCGATTCCTTCTCGCCCTGGTGCACGAGAGAGGCGAACTCCGGCTCGCCGATCATCTTGGCGAGCTGGTCGTTGGCGCTGAAGTCGGCCGCGGTGAGCGACGCGAACGCCGTGGAGTCGAACTGCGGCGGTTCGCCGACGGTAGCGACGAGCTGGCCGGTGCGGTCGACCAGCAGCGCGCACCGGGCGTTCGACTCGCGGAGGAACGCCGTCAGATGCTGTTGGATCTGCTTGAAGTCGCTCTCGCTGAACGACCAGCTCGCCGCACCCGCCATCCGTCTCCTCGGTCAGTCGGCTTCGGACATGTCCCGCCGCGCGATGAGCGCCTGCGCGATGGTGACCCCGTCGGCGTACTCCAGATCCCCCCCCACCGGCAGCCCGCGCGCGATGCGCGTCACCCGTACGCCCGTCGGCTTCAGTACCTGCTGGAGGTACGTCGCGGTAACCTCGCCTTCCATCGATGGGTTGGTCGCGATGATCACCTCGCGCACCACCGCCCCGTTCGTCACCCGCGCCAGCAGCCGCTCCAGGTGCAGCGCCTCGGGGCCCACGCCCTCGAGCGGCGACAGCCGTCCGCCCAACACGTGGTAGCGCCCCCGGAACCGCCCCGCCCGCTCGATCGCCCCGACGTCCGCGGCTTCCTCCACTACGCACAACACCGTCTCGTCCCGCCGAGGGTCCTGGCAGATGGCACACGGGTCCTCGTCGGTCAGGTTGCCGCACACCCGGCATGCCCCCACTCGCTCGCGCACGCTCCGGATGGCCTGGGCGAGTCGCTCGGACGTCTCCGACGGCTGCTTCAACAGGTAAAACGTGAGCCGCTGCGCCGTCTTCCGTCCGATCCCGGGGAGCTTGGCGAGCTCCGCCACGAGCTCCTCGATGGCCGACACGGCGCCCTACAGCGGCAACTGAAACGGGAACGGCAGGCCCGATGCCAGCTTCCGGACCTCCGCCTGATACAACTCGGCGGCGCGCTTCTGCGCCTCCGCCACCGCGGCAAGGACGAGATCCTCGAGCATCTCGACATCGCCCTGGGCCATCGCCTGCGGGTCGATCTTGATCGCGCGGATCTGGCCGCGCCCATCCGCCGTGGCCTGCACGATGCCCCCCCCCGCGGCCACGGTCACCGTCTGTTGCGCCAGCTGGGATTGGATTTCCGACAACCGGCCCTGCATCTGCTGCCCCAGCTGGAGCAGGCTGGATAAATCCGCCATGCGTCTAAAGTTACCCCTCGCCTGGGTGGGTGGCAAGCTATTCCAACAGTTCCAAATCTAACGCCTCGATCACCGCGTTGAGGGTCGGATCTTTGGCGCGCAGCGCCTTTAGCCGCTCCGCGTTGGCCGTCTCCGCCGTCAGTCGCGCCGGCCGCGGCGCTGCCGGAACCGCACTGACGCTTCCCCCTTCCCCCTTCCCCGTTCCTGTGACGTGTATCCGCACCGGCTGGCTCACATACTGCCCCACCAGTTTTCCGAGCACATCCCGCTTGTGCTCGATCCCCTCGGCGTGGCCGGCGCTGGTGATCGTGACCGCGCCGTAATCCACCAGCGTCACCTCGGTGTCGGCGAGCAGGGTGCCCAGCAGAGGGCTCGTCGAGCGCGCGTGGGCGATGATGGTCGGCCAGAGGGCGCGGAGGCGATCGAGGGTGAGGGGGCCAACCTCCGGTGCTTCTGCGGATGGGCGGATGCGTGGATGGGCGGAAGGTGCCGCGGCCGGCGGCGCGGCGTGCGTCACTGGCGCCACG
>JACOVF010000009.1 GCA_016177465.1 Gemmatimonadota bacterium | reverse complement strand
GCCCGCGCCCTCGCGCGGCACCCGGTCGACGTCGTCCTGCTCGACCGACACAACTACCATCTGTTCCAGCCGCTGCTCTATCAGGTGGCCACGGCGGGCCTCGAGCCCGAGCAGATCGCCCGGCCAGTGCGCGCCATCCTGCGCCGCCAGGGCAACTTCGAGTTCCGCCTGGCCGAGGTGACCGGGCTCGACGCCGCCGCGCGCCGGCTGCACAGCGATGCGGGACCGATCGCCTACGACTACCTGATCCTCGCGATCGGCGGCGAGACGAACTACTTCGGCAAGGACACCATCGAGCGCCACGGCTTCGACCTGAAAGACATCGCCGACGCCGTGGCGATCCGCAATCACGTGCTCGGCGGCTTCGAGCGTGCCGTGCTGGAGCCGGACCCCGACCGGCGGCGCGCCCAGCTGACCTTCGCCGTCGTGGGCGGTGGGCCCACGGGGGTGGAGATGGCCGGCGCCCTGTCTGAGCTGATCCGGCTGGTCCTGGTGAAGGACTACCCGCGGCTTAACCTCCAGGACACGCGGGTGCTGCTGCTCGAGGCGGCCGACCGCCTGCTCGCGGGGATGCCGCCGCGACTCGGTGCGGCGGCGGCCGAGACGCTTTGGCGGAAGCACGTGGAGGTGCGCTTCGGCGCGGCCGTCGATGACTACGATGGGTCCGAGCTGCGACTGAAGGGCGGCGAAATCATCCCGGCCCGCACGCTGATCTGGGCTGCCGGGGCGAAAGCCGCCTCGCTGACGGGACGGCTCGGGTTCAGCACGGGACGCCAGGGGCGGATCGTGGTTCAGCCGACGCTCCAGGTCCCGGATCACCCCGAGATCTTCGTCATCGGCGACGCCGCCTATCTCGAAGACGGCGGCCAGTCACTCCCGATGATGGCGCCCGTGGCGATCCAGATGGCGGAGACCGCGGCGGTAAACATCGGGCGGCTGCGTGAAGGCAAGGGACCGCAGCGGTTTCGCTACCGCGATCCCGGCTCCCTCGCCACGATCGGCCGGAACGCGGCAGTGGCCTACGTGCACGGCCTCGCGTTCACGGGGTTCCCGGCATGGGTAGTGTGGCTGGTGGTGCATATCATCCAGCTCATCGGGTTCCGGAACAAGCTGTTCGTGCTGATCAACTGGGCGTGGGATTACTTTTTCTACGAGCGGGCGGTCCGGCTGATCACCCGGTAAGCGCGCTGGCGTCCCGGCGACGCGAGGCGCACATTCCCCCCGACAGGGCCCAGGCCAAGGAGCAGGGTATGGCGGCGACCGAGACCGGCGACAAGATGCGAATCGTGGTCTACTACGCGGTGTGGGCAACGGTGTGCGCGGCGGTGGCCGGGGTCCTCATCGCCCTGATCCACACCTGGTTTTTCAGCTATACGCCCGGTCGACCGGCGCTGATCCACACGCTGGTCGGCGATCTCGTGACGGCCCTCGCCATTGCCGCGGGGCAGGGGGCGGTCGCCCTCGTCACCGGGAGTCTCCTGGCCCAGTTCGGCCGGACGCTGCGCCTGACCGTCCTGCTGGGCCTGCTGATCGGACTGTTCGATTTCGTAATGTTCTTCCTGCAGATGGGGGTGCCGGCGACGGAACTAGGGTGGCTCCCGGACATCATCATCCTGGTCCTCGTCACGGCTGGGATTACCTTGATCGGAAGTGCGTCACGTGCAGGCGTCTAAGATAGCCTCGGCAACGTTATTCCCCGCTGCGCCTGATACTTCCCCTTCTTATCGGCGTAACTCTGCTCGCACTCGTCGCCTTCGGCGGCGGTGAAGAACAGCACCTGGGCGATCCCCTCGTTGGCGTAGATCTTGGCCGGGAGCGGGGTGGTGTTCGAGATCTCGAGTGTCACGAACCCCTCCCACTCGGGCTCGAACGGCGTGACGTTGGTGATGATGCCGCAGCGGGCGTAGGTGCTCTTGCCTACGCACACCGTGAGCACGTTGCGCGGGATCCGGAAGTACTCGACGGAGCGGGCCAGCGCGAACGAGTTGGGAGGCACGATGCATACCTCGCCGTGGAACTCGACGAACGACTTCGGGTCGAACGCCTTGGGGTCCACGACGGCGGAGAGGGCGTTGGTGAAGATCTTGAACTCAGGCGCCACCCGCATGTCGTAGCCGTAGGAGGAGACACCGTAGGAGATCACCCCTGGGCGCACCTGGCCGTCGGCGAACGGCTCGATCATGCGGTGCTCGGTCGCCATGCGGCGGATCCAGCGGTCGGACTTGATGGACATGGGGGCGCAATATATCAGCGCCACCGAGACTTACGCCACCGGAATCGGTTGACAAGGGCGCAGGCCGGCCCTAGCTTTTTTGCACACAAGTGAATTTTTTCACGAACTCATGCTCCAGCCCTACATTCCCGTCCTCCTGCTGATCCTCTTCGTCGCGGCCAACGCCGTGATGATGATCGTGGTGTCGCACTATGCGGCGCCACGGCGGCCCACGCCGCTCAAGGACGCCCCCTACGAAAGCGGGATGCCGCCGCTTGGCAGCGCGCGGGAGCGGTTCTCGGTAAAGTTCTATCTCGTGGCGATGCTGTTCATCGTCTTCGACATCGAGACCGTGTTCTTGTTCCCGTGGGGCACGATCTTCTTCGGGGACGCCGGCGCTGGGCCGGGGATGGGGTTCCTGCTGGTCGAGATGTTGGTGTTCATGGTGATACTGGCGGTCGGCTACGTTTATGTTTGGAAACGACGTGCGTTGGAGTGGGATTGAACGGGGTCGAGTTCTCATGAAACACGTCATCGAAACCAAGGAAGTCGCGGGTAGCCCCAACTTCCAGCTGACGAGGTTCCAACAGCTCGTCGACTGGGCGGTCAATTCCTCCCGGGCCAACTCGCTCTGGCCGATGCCGTTCGGCACCGCCTGCTGCGCCATCGAGTTCATGGCGACGGCGGCCAGCCGCTACGACTTCGCGCGTTTCGGGATGGAGCGCCAGGCATTCTCGCCCCGCCAGGCGGACGTGCTGATCTGCGCGGGCCGGCTGCCGTTCAAGCTCGCCCCTGTCATCCGCCGCATCTACGACCAGATGCCCCAGCCCAAGTGGGTGATCTCGATGGGGGCGTGTGCCTCGACCGGCGGGATCTTCGACAACTACGCGATGGTGCAGGGGATCGACACGATCATCCCGGTGGACGTGTATGTCCCGGGATGCCCGCCGCGGCCCGAGGGGCTGCTGTACGGCGTGCTGTTGCTCCACAAGAAGATCAAGGGCGAATCGCTGTTCGACGCGGTGCGGCGGCGCGACGAGCAACCGCTCGACGAGCGAGGGCTGCGGCTGCCGCCCGAACAGATTGACGAGATCTCCGAGCCCTTCGGCAACTCCATCCACCAGTTCCGTTCGGCGTGAACCCGTCCGTCGACGCCCTGCGAGCGACCTTCGGCGACGCCATCGGCCGCGCAGCCGACGTTTGCGGCGACACGATCGTCTCCGTCCGCCGCGAACGGCTGTACGAGATCATGAAATGGCTGCGCGCCACCCCCGGTCAGCGATACGACTATCTCGTGGACGTCACGGCCGTCGAGTATCGCGACCGCGAGCGGCCGCTCGAGGTCGTCTACTTCCTGCGCTCGCTCGAGCGCCGGGCGGACCTGCGCGTGAAGGTGGAGCTCGACCCGACCGGCGATCTGACCGTCGACTCGGTGACCCCGGTCTGGGCCGGCGGGAATTGGCTCGAGCGCGAGGTCTACGACATGTTCGGGATCACCTTCCGCGGCCATCCCGACCTGCGCCGCATCCTCATGTGGGAGACCTACGCCGAAGGCTACCCCCTGCGGAAGGACTTCCCGCTGCGGGGGCGCTTCAGCCGCGCCGAGCAGGTGCGTCAGGCGCTGAATGCCAACCCCGAGGCGCACTACTCGATGGAAGAGCTGTCCATCGCCGAGGCCTACACCGAGCTGCCCGCCGACATGCGCGAGCGGCTCCGCAAGGGTGAGCGGGGGAAGATCCCGCACTCCGAATGAGCAAGCGTACGGTCGAAGTCGAACTGGCCACCCCCGGGCTCGGCGCCCGCGGGCAGCCGGCCCGGGTGCCGCTTGGCGTCGCCGCCGACCAGACGGTGGAAGAGCCGGAAGCGGGCGCCGAACACCTCCTCATGAACCTCGGGCCGCAACACCCCGCCACCCACGGTGTGCTGCGCCTCGTGGTCGAGCTGGACGGCGAGACCGTGGTCCGGGTCATCCCCCACGTCGGCTACCTGCACTCCGGCTTCGAGAAACTCGGTGAGTACCGTCACTACAACCAGATCATCCCGCTCACCGACCGCACCGACTACCTCTCGCCGATGGCGAACAATGTCGGCGTGGCGATGGCGGCGGAGCGGCTGATGGGGATCGAGATCACGCCGCGCTGCACGGTGCTGCGCGTGATCGCCTGCGAGATGAGCCGCATTATCTCACACATGGTGTGGCTCGGGACGACGTCGATCGACCTCGGCGCGTTTACGCCGTTCCTGTGGGCGTTCCAGGAGCGGGAGCGGATCTACAACCTGCAGGAGATGTGGACCGGGGCCCGGCTCACCACGAGCCTGACGCGCGTCGGCGGCCTGATGGCCGACATCCCCGACGGCTTTGTCGAAGCGCTGCGGCACTTCACGAGCACCTTCCCCAACACGCTGCACGAGATCGACCGGGTCCTTACGCGCAACGCAGTATGGGCGGGGCGCACCCAGGGCGTGGGCGTGCTCACGGCCGATGAGGCGATCAACTACTCGCTCTCCGGTCCGATGCTGCGCGCCTCGGGCGTCCCCTACGACGTGCGCAAGGACAAGCCGTACCTCGAGTACGAGACGTACGACTTCGACGTCCCGGTGGGCGAGCATGGCGACGTGTACGACCGCTATCTGGTGCGACTGGAAGAATGCCACCAGTCGAATCGCATCCTCGAGCAGGCGCTCGACCGGCTGCCCGAGGGCCCGATCAACGTGGACGACCCGCGCGTCATCCTGCCGCCGAAGTCCCGCGCCATGAACGACATGGAGGCGATGATCTATCACTTCAAGCAGGTGATGGAGGGCGTGAAGGCGCCGGTGGGCGAGGCCTACGTCGGGATCGAAAACCCCAAAGGTGAGCTGGGCAACTACTTCGTGTCCGACGGCACCGCCAAGCCGGTGCGCTGGCGCATCCGGCCGCCGGCGTTCATCAACCTCGCCTCGATCTCGAAGATGGCCGAAGGGCACCTGTTGAGCGACCTGATCGCGATCAACGCGTCGGTGGACATCGTGATGGGCGAGGTGGACCGATGAGCGCTGGAATGTCGATGCACGCCAGCGGCACCGAGGAGTACCAGGCCGTCTTCACCGGCGCGACGCTGGAGCGGCTGCAGGAGATCCTGACCCGCTACCCGAACAGGCAGGCGGCGCTCCTGCCGGCGCTGTGGCTGGTGCAGGAGGCGCGGGGCTGGATCTCGGACCGCAACATGGCCGAGGTCGCCGAGCTGTTGGGGCTCACGCCCGCGTACGTGAAGGGCGTGGTCACGTTCTACACAATGTACCACCAGCACCCGGTGGGAAAGAATTTCGTGCAGGTGTGCACCACGTCGCCTTGCAACATCTGCGGCGCGGAGGACGTGGCGATGGCCTTCCTTGAGCACACCGGCGCCAAGGAGCTGGGCGCGACGAGTCCCGATGGCAATTGGACGGTGATCGAGGTGGAGTGCCTCGGGGCCTGCGGCTTCGCGACGCCGGTGATGATCAACGACGACTTCATCGAGAGCGTCACCCCGGACAAAGTCCCGGAGCTGGTGAGGAAGTACAGATGAGAAACAAGTGCGGAATGGGGAATGCGGAATGCGGAATGTCGATGGAAGGTTCGATCCTCGTGGCGAGCAGCCTGCCTCGACCAGCGGTCGATCAATTCCGCATTCCGAGTTTCGCACTCCGTATTTGGGGAGAGGGGCGGTAGATGGGCTTCCCGCACACACCGCATCCCCGCGAAACCCTCGTCCTGTCGAAGCACTTTGGCGACACCGACGCGCGCACGTACAAGGGGTGGGTGAAGCGCGGCGGCTACGAGATGCTGAACCAGGCGCTCGCCATGGAGCCGGCCGCGATTATCGAGGAAGTGAAGGCGTCGGGACTGCGTGGGCGGGGCGGGGCCGGGTTCCCGACGGGTCTCAAGTGGTCGTTCATGCCGAGAGAGAAGAAGAAACCGCACTACCTCTGCGTCAACGCCGACGAGTCGGAGCCGGGCACCTTCAAGGACAGGGAGATCATGCGCTGGACGCCGCACGGCCTGCTCGAGGGCACGGCGATCGCGGCACACGCGATCCAGGCCGACGTCACGTACATCTACATCCGCGGCGAGTTCACCGAAGCGTGGGACATCATGGAGCGGGCCCTCGCGGAGGCGAATGCCGCCGGCGTGTTCGGGAAGATCAAGATCTACCTGCACCGCGGCGCGGGCGCCTACATTTGCGGTGAAGAGACCGCGATGATGAACTCGATCGAGGGGAAGCGCGGCAACCCGCGGATCAAGCCACCGTTCCCGGCCGCGGCGGGGCTGTTCGGGATGCCGACCACCATCAACAATGTGGAAACGCTCGCTGCCGTGCCCCTCATCCTCGAGAACGGCGCGGCGTGGTACAAAGGGCTCTGCCTCTCGAATCCCAAGAGTACCGGCACCAAGCTGCTCTCCGTGTGCGGCCACGTGCAGAAGCCCGGCAATTATGAAGTCACGATGGGCTTCCCGCTCAAGGACCTGCTCTACGACCTATGTGGCGGGATGCGCCCCGGCCGCACCCTCAAGGCGGTGATTCCCGGCGGCTCGTCGGTGCCGATCCTGAACCGCGAGGAGGCGGAGAGCACCCTGCTCGACTACGAGGGTTGCGTCGAGAAGGGGACGATGCTCGGCTCGGGTGGTGTGATCGTGTTCGATGACTCGGCCGACCTCGTGTACCAGATCATGCGGCTGGCGCGGTTCTACGCCCACGAGTCGTGCGCGCAGTGCACCCAGTGCCGCGAAGGGACCGCGTGGACCACGAAGATCCTGGAACGAATCCTCGCCGGTCAGGGCAAGATGGCGGATCTCGACCTACTGCTCGACCTCGCCGACAACATGACGGGGAAGACGATCTGCGTGCTGTCGGACTCGTGCGCGGCGCCGGTCGTGAGCGGCATCAAGAAGTTCCGGAACGAATTCGAAGCCTACATCACGGGCAACCGGAAGCCCGTGATCGCGGCCTGAGGGCTAGCTGCTGATGGCTGACGGCTTGATCACCCTGACGATCGACGGCGTGCCGGTCCACGTGCCCTCGGGGACGCTGGTCATCGAGGCCGCCAAGCAGGCGGGAGTGTTGGTCCCGCACTACTGCTACCACCCGGGCCTTCCGGTGGCCGGGGTGTGCCGCATGTGCCTCGTCGAGGTCGAGAAGCAGCCGAAGCTCGCGATCGCGTGCGCCACTCCGGTGGCCGAGGGAATGGTGGTGAGGACGCAGTCGGCGCCGGCGAAGCGCGCGCGCACCAGCGTGCTCGAGTTCCTGCTCATCAATCACCCGCTCGACTGCCCGATCTGCGACCAGGCCGGGGAGTGCGAGTTGCAGGACTTCACCTTCCAGGAGGGCCGGCCGGGGACGCGCTACAGCCCCGACTACCCCAAGCGCTTCAATCCGGTCGAGGATTTCGGTCCCGACATCCTCTACGTCCCGAATCGCTGCATTCTCTGCACCCGCTGCGTGCGGTTCATGGAGGACGTGGCGCAGGAGCCGGTGCTCAACGTCTCCGAACGGGGCGATCGTGCCTTCATCGGCATCCACCCGCAGGGGCGGCTCGACCACCCTTGGGCAGGCAACGTCGTGGACCTCTGTCCGGTGGGGTCGCTGCTCTCCAAGGATTTCCTGCACAAGGCGCGCGCCTGGGAGCTCGACAGGACGGCCTCGATCTGCACGGGTTGCTCGCAGGGCTGCAACGTGACGCTCGACACCCGCGACGATGTCGTGGTACGGGTGCGACCGCGCCAGAACCTCGAAGTGAACCGCTACTTCATCTGCGACCACGGCCGCGCCAACTACCGCTGGATGAACCGCGGCGACCGCGTCGAAGCGCCGCTCGTGAAGCAGGCCGGCAGCGAGGGCTACCGCGCTGTGGACTGGGACGAGGCACTGGACCGCGTTCGCATCATCGTCGGGGGCGCGTCGGGGAAGGCGGTGGCGTTCGCGTCGCCGCGGGCCGCGACCGAGGCCCTGTTCCTCGCGCGACACCTGCTGGGCGGGTTCGACTGGACGGGTGCGTTCCAGCTCGTGATGGGGGACGAGGAACCGCTCGCGGGCGTGCCCAACCTGGCGCTGCGCGCCGAGCGGGCGCCCAACGTACACGGGGCGGAGCTCCTTGGCTACACGCGCGACATGAGTGCGGCCCTCCAGGCGGCGGAGCAGTCCGCAGTGGTGTTCGTGCTCGACGATCCCCAAGTCTCGGTGCGGACCGCCGGCGCCGTGATCTACCTCGGCACCGTGATGCCGGAAGCCGACGGTGCCACGCCCGACGTGATCCTCCCGATCACGAACGTGGCCGAGGAGGAAGGCACCTTCGTCAACCGCGACGGGCGCGTCCAGCGCTACTTCCAGGCGAAGCCCGCGCCGGGGATGGCGCGGCCGGCGTGGTGGGTGCTGGGGGAGCTGCTGGAGGGAACGGGGAATGGGGCAAGGGGAATGCCGCTCGCGTGCGCGGCGGACGTATTCGATCTGATGGCCGAGTCCATGGAAGCGTTCGGCGGCTTGAGCTATGCGAAGCTCGGGCTCGTGGGCCGGACGCTCGGGCAGGGCGCCGGGGTGCCCGCATGACGTTCTTCCTGATCGCATCGCTCATCAAGATCCTGGCCGTCTTCACCGTGATCATGGTCGGCGTCGCGCTCCTCACCCTCGCGGAGCGACGGATCTGCGCCTGGATGCAGGACCGGCTGGGCCCAAACCGGGTGGGACCGCAGGGACTGCTGCAACCGGCGGCCGACGGTCTGAAGAACATCTTCAAGGAAGAGACCTACCCGGCGCAGGCCGACAAGACGCTGTTCGTGCTCGCGCCCGCGGTGTCGTTCATTCCGGCGCTGCTGACGTTCGCGGTGATCCCGTTCGCGGCGCCCCTCCCCACGCCGTGGGGCCAGGTGTCGATGGTGGTGGCGGACCTCCCCGTGGGCTTCCTCTACATCCTCGCGATCAGCTCCCTCGGCGTCTACGGGATCGTGCTCGCAGGGTGGTCGTCGAACAACAAGTACGCGCTGCTAGGCGGCCTGCGCGCCTCGGCGCAGATGATCAGCTACGAGATCGCCATGGGGATGAGCACGGTGGCGGTACTGCTGCTCGCCGGCAACGTGACGCTGTCGCAGATCATCGCCCGGCAGCAGGACTCGCTCTGGTTCGTGCTGCCGCTCGGGCTCGCGTTCTTCATCTTCATCGTCGCCGCGTTCGCGGAGACGAACCGCCTGCCGTTCGACCTTCCCGAGGCCGAGGGCGAGCTGATCGCCGGCTATCACACCGAGTACAGCGCGATGAAGTTCTCGATGTTCTACATCGCCGAGTATTCGAACATGGTCACGGCGTCGGCGCTCATGGTCACCCTGTTCTTCGGCGGCTGGGACATCCCGTTCACGAACTGGGACACCACGGGACCCGCGGAAGTGCTCAAGACTCTCGCCACCCTCGCGGTGTTCGGCTTCAAGACGATCTGCTTCTTGTTCCTCTATATCTGGGTGCGCTGGACCCTGCCGCGGTTCCGCTACGACCAACTGATGGCGCTCGGCTGGAAGGTGATGCTACCGCTGGCGCTCGTGTACCTGACGATCCTCGCCACAGCGATCTGGATCCTCCACACCCGGCTCGGCTGGGCCTACGAGGCCCGGTTCGCCTGGGCCCTGGCCGGCTTGAACGCGGGGCTCGCGGTGGTGCTGTTTTGGTTCCTCGACCGCGGCCGGCTCGTGTCCGGATCCGTCGAAACGGGGAGTGCCTGATGGCGATCGGCGTCAAGGTGATGAAACGGCCGCGGACCGAGACCTCCTACCTCCGGGCGACGCTTCAGGGGATGGCGCTCACGTTCAGCCACATCTTCCGGCCGAAGGTGACGATGCAGTACCCGGAGGAGAAGAGCAGCAAGGACTGGACGATCTCCTCGCGCTGGCGCGGCACGCACCGCATGCTCACCGACGAACAGGGGCGCGCCAAGTGCGTGGCGTGCGGCCTGTGCCCGCAGATCTGCCCCGCCAATTGCATCAAGCTCGTGCCGGGTGAGGACGAGCAGGGCCACCGCTACCCGCTGATCTACGAGATCGACGAGTTCCGCTGCATCTTCTGCGGATACTGCCAGGAAGTCTGCCCGGAAGAGGCGATCCACGTCGGCGTGCACTACGAGAACTCGGAATTCTCGCGCGACCGCTTCGTGTACGACCTCGAGCGGCTCTGCGCCCAGACGCACCCCGTCTCGACCCTCTGGGACCCTTCCGACTCGAAGGGCGAGTGATGCCGCCGCTGACCCTGACCGTCTTCTGGGCGCTGGCGGGGATGGCGATCACGGGGGCCACGCTCTGCATCACCCGGCGCAGCCCCCTGGCGAGCGCGTTGTGGCTCGTGGTCACGCTGTTCGCCCTCGCCGGCCTGTTCGTCCTGCTCGACGCCCAATTCATCGGCGTCCTCCAGGTGCTGGTGTACGCGGGCGCCATCATGGTGCTGTTCCTGTTCGTCATCATGCTGCTGAACCTCGGCCGACCGGGCCCGTCGGACCTGAAGGGCCCCGTCGGCGGCGCCGTGGCGGCGCTGCTCGCCGGCACCCTGCTGCTGCAGCTCGGCGGCGTCGGCAGCTCGGGGCCGCCGGACGTGATCCGGATGCCCGAAGGGACGGTGGCCGCGCTGCAGCGTGAGCAGGGGATGGTCGGCGCGGTGGCCCGACCCCTGTTCGACACGTATCTCATCCCCTTCGAGATCACGAGCATCCTGCTCCTCGCCGCGATCGTCGGCGCGGTCGTGCTCGCCAAGCGGAAGCTCTAGATGCTCCTCGGACCCGCCCTGGCCGTCTCGGCGATCTTGTTCACACTGGGCGTCGCCGGCGTGCTGCTGCGCCGCAACGCCATCGTGATCTTCATGTGCGTCGAGCTCATGCTGAACGCCGTGAACCTGACCTTCGTCGCCCTGGCGCAGCAGCTCGGCATCTCGGGCCAGATCTTCGTCTTCTTCGTGATGGCGGTGGCCGCGGCGGAGGCCGCGGTTGGGCTTGCCATCATCCTGGCGATCTTCCGTCACAAGGAGACCGTCGACCTCCGCAACATCAACCTGCTGAAGGGCTGATGACGGGAACCGCGCTCGACCTCGTCTGGCTCGTCCCCGCGCTGCCGCTCGCGGGCTTCGTCTTGAACGGCGCGCTGGCCCTCGCCCGCCCGCAGGCCAAGACCGCCGTATCGGTGATCGGCGTCGGCGTGCTGGCGGCGGCGTTCGCGGTGGCGCTGGCCGTGGTCGCGGCCCTGGCCAGCCAACCCGGCGCCGCGCCCGTCGTCTTCACGTACTGGGAGTGGATGCCGGTCGGCACCCTCCGCGCCGACTTCGCCCTCCAGCTGGACCAGCTCTCAGCCGCGATGCTGCTCGTGGTGACGGGCGTCGGCGCGCTCATCCACCTGTTCAGCGTCGGCTACATGCGCGCGGACGCAGGGTACGCGCGCTACTTCGCATTCCTGAACCTGTTCGTCTTCTTCATGCTGATGCTGGTGCTGGGAGCCAACTTCCCGGTGATGTTCGTCGGCTGGGAGGGGGTGGGGCTCTGCTCATATCTATTGATCGGCTTCTGGTTCAACGAGAAGATCAACGCCGACGCGGGGAAGAAGGCCTTCATCGTGAACCGCATCGGGGACTTCGGGTTCCTGATCGCGATGTTCCTCCTATACCAGCACTTCGGCAGCCTCGACTTCCGCGAGGTCTTCGAGAAGGCCCCGAGCGTGCTCGTGGCCGGCGGCCCCGCGATCACGGCGATCACCCTGTTTCTCTTCCTCGGCTGCACCGGGAAATCGGCCCAGATCCCGCTGTACACCTGGCTCCCCGACGCGATGCAGGGCCCGACCCCCGTGTCCGCCCTGATCCACGCGGCGACGATGGTGACGGCGGGGGTGTATCTCGTGGCGCGGACCAATGTGCTGTTCGCGCTGGCCCCCGTGTCGAGCGCCGTCGTCGCGGGCATCGGCGCGCTCACCGCGCTGTTCTCGGCGACGATCGCGCTCAAGCAGTGGGACATCAAGCGGGTGCTCGCGTATTCGACGGTCTCCCAGCTCGGCTACATGTTCCTGGGCGTGGGGAGCGGCGCCTACGCGGCCGGCATCTTCCATCTCGCGACTCATGCGTTTTTCAAGGCGCTGTTGTTCCTGGGCTCGGGCAGCGTGATCTACGCTATGCACCACGCCTATCACGCCACCCACGCCCACGAGGATGCGCAGGACATGCGCAACATGGGCGGCCTGCGGCACCACCTGCCGTGGACCTTCGCCCTGATGTGGATCGCCACGCTCGCCATCGCCGGGGTGCCGCCGCTCTCCGGGTTCTTCTCGAAGGACGAGATCCTGACGGCCGCGTTCGCGCGCGGCGCCGCGACGCCCGTGTGGTACCTGTTCTGGGGCCTGGGCCTCGCCGCCGCGCTGCTCACCGCGTTCTACATGACCCGGATGATGCTGTACACCTTCCACGGGCCGAACCGGACTGGCGACAAGGAGCGGGCACACCTGCACGAGGCCCCATGGGTAATGACGGGGCCGCTCGTGGCGCTCGGCGCGCTGAGCGCCGCGGGCGGGCTGTTGAACCTTCCTGCGCTGTTCCGCGGGAACGCCTGGCTGCACCACTGGCTCGAGCCGGCCACCGAGGCGTCGGCGACGCTGCTCCCGGCCGCGCATCTGAGCCGCGGCACCGAGTGGACGCTCGTGATCGTGGCGGTGGCCGTCGGGCTCGCCGGGATCGTAGGGGCGATGCGGCTCCTGAACCTCGAATCCCTCGCGCCCGCGCGCCTCGCGCCCGCGGAAACGGGCCTCGGCCGGCTGCTCTGGAAGAAGTGGTACGTGGACGAGCTCTACGACGCCCTGTTCGTCCGCCCGCTCGTCTGGCTGT
>JACOVF010000093.1 GCA_016177465.1 Gemmatimonadota bacterium | reverse complement strand
CCGTTCTTCACCACCAAGGCCGAAGGCGAAGGCACGGGACTCGGCCTCTCGATCAGCCAGGGCATCGTGAAGGAGCACGGCGGCCGCATCACGCTCGACTCGAGCGTCGGGAGCGGGGCGACGTTCACCGTGGAGCTGCCGGGCGGCGCCGGAGTCCGGCGCACGCCGGCCTTCACGTTGCCCGTCCGGGCAGGCGAACACCTCCGGATCCTGGTGGTGGACGACGAGCCGCACATCCTCCACTACATGCGCGCCACCCTGGAGTCCTGGGGCCACAAGGTCGAGCTGGCGAGCGACGGCACGGAGGTCTTGGAGCGCGCCCTCGCAGAGCCGTTTGACGTGATCGTGTGCGACTTGCGGATGCCGAAGCTGGGCGGCCGGGAGATGTACCAGAAGTTGACGCGCGAACATCCCGAGATCGCCGAGCGGATCATCTTCGCCACCGGCGACACGGTGCGCGGCGACACCCTCCAGTTTCTCGAGAGCCTCGACCGCCCGTTCCTGCACAAGCCCTTCACCCTCGCCGAACTGCGGCGCGTGCTGGGTGGGGGCGGCGGCACCAAGGCCACCGTCTGAGCGCGCTGCGGGTCCTCCAGGTGGATTCCGGCCGCGAGTGGCGGGGCGGCCAGAACCAAGTGCGGCTGCTCTGTCGGGAGCTGGCCAAGGCTCCCGATGTAGTCCAGCGGCTCATTACCATGCGGCGCAGCCAATTGGCACAGCGGGTACGGGAGCTCAACGTCGCTGTGACTGAGGTAGGGTGGACCCTCAGCCTCGACCCGCGCGCGTACCGGCAGCTCGCCTTCTACGTTCTCACCGCCCGCCCCGACATCGTACACGCCCACGATAGCCATGCGCTGACCCTCAGTGTCCTGGCGATTCGCAGCGCGGAACGGCGGCGGCAATGGTTTTTCTCGAAGATGGCGCGGGACTTCGAGCGGCCCTCCGTGGTCGCCACCCGGCGCGTGGACTTTCATCTCCGCCGCTGGAGCGCCTGGCGTCGCGTGGATCGCATCATCGCGATCTCCGACGCGGTGAAACGGGTCCTCACCGCCGACGGGGTGAATCCCCGAGACATTTCCGTCGTCCCCTCCGGCATCGACCCCGAGGAAGTCCGCCGCGCCGCCGCCACACCCCTGAGCATCCGCGCGCGCCTAGGCCTCCCTGCGAGCACTCCGCTTGCCGTCAACGTCGCCGCGCTCGTGGACCATAAGGACCAGCGCACCCTCATCCACGCAGCCCAGATCGCGCGACCCCTGCGCCCCGACCTCCACTGGGCAATCGCCGGCGAAGGTAAACTGCGGCGGGACTTGGAGAACCAAATTCGGGTGCTGGAACTCTCCGACCGGGTCCACCTCGTGGGGTACATGGACGAAGCGGACGCCCTCATCCGGGAGGCGGATGTGTTCGTGATGTCGTCCAAGGAAGAAGGACTGGGGAGCGTGGTCCTCAACGCCCTGGCGCTCGAGAAGCCCGTCATCGCGACGGCAGGGGGGGGGATCCCTGAGATCCTCCCCCCCGAGGCGCTGGTCCCCATCGGCGAGGCGGAGGCTCTGGCGCGAAGGGTGGTCGAGGCGCTGGCCCACCCTGCTCCCTTCCCGCTTCCCGCGCGGTTTACGGCCCAGGCCATGGCGCAAGGCGTCTTGGCCGTCTATCGGTCGCTCACCTAGATTGCAGCGCCATGATCTACGTCTGCGTCCCCGTGCACAATGAAGCCAAGACCGTGGGCCTCGTCCTCTGGAAAGTCCGGCAAGTGTTCACGGGCTTCGAGCGTGAGTACCACCTGCTCGTCGGCGACGACGGTTCCACCGATGCCACGGCGGAGGTGCTCGCGACCTACGCGCGGGTGCTGCCGATGACGGTCGTGACGCACCGGGAGCGACAGGGGTACGCGAAGGGCCTGGAAGAGCTGCTGCGTCTCGCGCTGCAGCGCACCGATCGTCCCAAGCGCGACTGTGCCATCACCCTGCACGCCGACTTCCTCCACTCGCCGGAGGCGATGGAGGAGATGGTCAAGCGGCTCGAGTCGGGCGCCGACATGGTAGTGGCCGAGCTGACCGGGCAGCAAGGGGACGCACCGCGCGCCCTGCGCTGGGCGAGGGCGTGGGCGCCGCTGCTACTCCGGGTGGCGGGGGTGAAGGACACCTTGTCCGGCTTCACGGCGCTGCGGTTGATCGTCCTGAAGCAGGCCCTGCGCCATCCCTCTCCGGCTGAGCGCTCGCTCCTCACCACCGACGGCTGGTGCGCCAATGCAGAGCTGCTCGCCCGGCTCACGCCCCACGCGCGGCGGCTCGAGACCATTCCCACGACGGCGCGCTACGACCTACGCCAGCGCCCTTCGCGCGTCAAGCCGTGGGACGTCCTGGTCCAGGCCTGGCGCGCCCGGCCGGTAATTCGCGCCGCCCGCTCCGCCACCGCCGCGCTCCTGCTCCTGGTCGCCCCCTTGTTCTCGCAGAACGACACCGCCCGGGCGGAACCGCCGCTGCCTCCACCGGGGGGAGCGCGGGCCGTGCGCTTCGCCGTGGGAGAGCGGATGCGCTACCAGGCAAAGTTCGGCCTGTTCAACGTGGGCCAGGCCACCATGGAAGTCGCCGGGATCGACACCCTGCGCGGGATCGAGACGGTGCGCTTTCGGTTCCACATCAAGGGCGGAGCCCTCTGGTACCACCTCGACCAGCTCATGGAGTCGTGGGTGGGACGCGACGACTTTCGCTCCCGCCGCTTTCGACAGCAGACCGAGGAGAAGAACAAGCAACGCCTGCGCGAGTACGACATCTACCCCGACTCCGGGTTCTACCGCGAAACGGGGCGCGACACCACCTTCGCCACCATTCCCGATCCTCTCGACGAGGCGGCCTTCCTGTATTGGATCCGCACCGTCCCGCTCGAGGTCGGCAAGCGGTACGCGTACCACCGCTACTTCCGCGCCGAGCGCAACCCGGTGATCGTCCAGGTGCTGGGCCGCGAGCGCGTGAGCGTGGCCGGGCGGAAGTTCAACGCCATCGTGGTGCGCCCCATCATCCCGCATGGCCGCGGCATTCTCGCCGAGAAGGCGGACGCCCGAATCTGGCTCTCGGACGACACCCAGCGGCTGATGCTGGCGATGGTCTCGACGTTCTCGTTCGGCACCGTCACCCTGAAGCTGAAGGAGTACGCCGCCCCCGCCCCGGAGCAGCCATGAGCCAGTACCGCGAAGCTGACTTCTCCCGCCTCAAAACCGTCCCCATCGCCCAACGTCCCAACAAAGTCGAGCCTTCGCTCCTCGCCCATCCTCCCGGCGCCGACCGCAGCTTCGCCGCGTTCTGGGACGCCCTCCCCGACATCCTCGCCGCCCGCGACCTGCGCTACATCGTGCAGCAGATTGCCGCCGCGGCTGGCAAGCGCGGCGTCCTCGTGATGCTCGGCGGGCACGTGATCAAGGTCGGGCTCGGCCCTCTGCTGCTCGAGCTCCTCAAGCGGCGCGTGATTACCCACGTGGCGATGAACGGTAGCGCGGCGATCCACGACTTCGAACTTGCCGCCTACGGCGGCACCAGCGAGGACGTCGCCGCAGGGCTGTCGGACGGCACGTTCGGGATGGCGGAGGAGACCGGGCGCGACATGAATGCGGGCGTCACGGCCGGTGCCCGCGACCGCCTCGGCGCCGGCGAAGCGCTCGCCCGGGCGCTCGGGGAACGGCCATCGCTCCCGGGTCGGGACGTCTCCGTGCTCGTGGGATGTGCCACCCTCGGCGTCCCGGTCACCGTCCACGCCGCCATCGGCGCCGAGATCATCCACCAGCATCCCGCCGCGGACGGCGCCGCCCTCGGCGCCACGAGCCACCGCGACTTCAAGCGCCTCGCCGGCGCGCTGCCCGACCTCCACGACGGCGGCGTGGTGCTGAACCTCGGCAGCGCCGTCGTGATGCCCGAGGTGTTCCTCAAGGCGCTCACCGTCGCGCGCAACCTGAACGGCGGCAAACCGGCGAACTTCACCGCCTGCGATTTCGACATGCAGCGGCACTACCGGCCGCGGGTAAACGTGGTCGAGCGGCCGACGCTCGCCGGCGGCCGCGGCCTCCAGCTCACCGGCCACCACGAGATCCTGCTCCCGCTTCTCTGTTGGGCGGTCCTCGAGCGGCTCGATGGGCACCGAGCCTAGTCGCCGCCTCCTGTTCGGGCTGGCACTCCTCGCGGGGTGCGTCGCGCAACGCCAGCCGCGCATCACCCCGCGCACGGTCGTGGGCACGTCGTCCCAGATCGAGGACCTGGTGCGCCTCGCGCTGACGCTCGACGCCGCTGGGGACCGCGCGGCCGACACGCTCTACGCCGCCGACGCGTTGGTCGTGGCCAACGCGCGGGTGCGGCTCGCCGCCCCGCGGTTCGCGGGTATTGGATACGGCGGCCGGGTCACCGTCGCGACCGCGACGGTGACCCTCGAAGGCCGGTTTGCATGGGTCCTGATGGATTACCGGTGGTTCAACCTGCAGCAGAATCAGGCGGAAGCGGGCCGGGCCAGCTTCGTCTGTGAGAACCGGAGCAGCGGCTGGACGATCGTGCACGTGCATTCCAGCCAGCTGCTCCCCTGGGACCGTTAGGCGTCGGCGGGACGCCCCTTGATCATGTCGCGGATCTTGTTCGCCGTGCTCGGACTGATCATGCGGAGAATCAGGTAGAAGATGAAGCCGAGCGCGGCCAGCCAGAGCACCGAGATCGCCAGACCGATCAGCCCGCTCAACAGGCCCAGCACCAGTTTGAGGCCCAGCCACGCCAGGACGGCGAAGATGGCGAAGCCGATAATGCTCCGGAACATGGTATCCTCCGTAGTGTCCGGTCAGACTGAACCGCCGTACGCCCTTATCTTACAAGAAGTTTCAACCCGGCGCTAACCCATGAAACCCGTCGACGTGGTTGTGATTGGAGGAGGCGTGGTCGGGGCCGCGTGTGCCCGGGCCGCAGCCCTCCGCGGCCTGCGCGTCTCCGTGTTCGAGCCGGGGCCGATCCCCGGCGCCGCCTCCGCGGCGTCCGGCGGCATGCTCGCCGCCCAGATCGAGCCGGGGGACGACGAATGGCTGCTCGCGCTCTCGGTGCGGGGGCGCGACCTCTACGAAGCGCTCGCCCCGGCCCTCAAGGATGCGACCGGGATCGACATCGGCTTCTGGCGGGAGGGGATCGCCTCCGTCGCCTTCGACAACGCCTCGGCCAATCGGCTCCGGGTGGTCGTCGCGCAGGAGCGGCAGGCCGGCTTGCGCTGCGATTGGCTCGAGCCGGACGACGTGCACGAACGCTGGCCGGGCACCGCGCCGGAGTGCTGGGGCGCCCTCTTCGCGCCCGAAGACGGCGCGGTAGACCCCGAGGCGCTCACACGCGCGCTGCTCGCCGACGCGCGTCGCCAGGGGGCTACCGTCGTGCACGCGAGCGTCGAGCGGGTGAACGTCGAGGAGGGGAGAATCACAGGGGTGGCCACCGTGGCCGACACGGCCGCCGCCCCGCACGTGATCCTCGCGGCGGGGGCGTGGTCGCCGCGCATTGCGGGACTGCCCCGCCCGCCCACCGTGGAGCCGGTCCGCGGACAGCTGGTCATGATTCCCTGGCCCACCGGCACGCCCCCGGCCATCCTCTACGCCGAGCACGGCTACATCCTGGCCCGGGGCGGAAAGGCAATTTGCGGCAGCACCATGGAGCACGTGGGATTCGATGCCCGGGTCACGAAGGAAGGGCAGGCCGAGATTCTCGAGCGCGCGGTGCGCCTGCTCCCCGCACTCGCCTCACTCCCCGTGGAACAGACGTGGGCGGGACTGCGCCCCATGACCTCGGACTGGCGCCCGATCGTCGGCCCGGATCCCGAGGTGGAGGGCCTCTGGTACGCCACGGGCCACGGCCGCAACGGCATTCTCCTGGCCGGCTTGACCGGCGAGATCATCGGGGATCTCCTCACCAAGGGCGACACGGATATAGATATCTCCCCCATGCGACCCCGACAGCTGATGGCCGACGGCTGACGGCCGATGTACCGCACCTGCGCCTTCTGCAACGGAAAACTCGACGGCGACGGCGGCCCCTCCGGCCTCGGCGTCGGACGGCGGCTCGGGTTCGACGAATGGCGCGGCCGCCTGTGGGTGATCTGCTCCAAGTGCGCCCGCTGGAACCTGACGCCGCTCGACGACCGGCTGGAACGGATCGAGGCGGTGGCCCGTGCGGCGACGGATGGACGGGTGCTCGCCGCCACCGACCAGGTGGCCCTGATCCGGTGGCGGACCTACGACTTCGTGCGCGTCGGCAAGCCACCACGAGTGGAGTTGGCGACGTGGCGCTACGGCGAGCGGCTCAGGCAGCGGAGCCGGGACAAGGCGAAGATCGTCGTCCCGCTCACCATCGCGGCGGTGGGGATCGGGATCGCGGCCAACGTCGCTGCGGGCGGCGGGCTGGGCGTGATCGTCTGGAATCTCCACGGCATCGCCGAAGGGGCGTACGTCGCCATCGTGGGCCACCGCAAGGTGACGTTCGTCGAGCCGCCGATCTGCGCGCACTGTGGCGCGGTTATGCAGCTCCGGGCCAAGCACGTGCAACACGCTCGCCTCGTGCAGGAGTCGCAGGCGGACCTCGCAGTCTTGTTGAGCTGCCCCGCGTGCAGGCACGAAGGCGCGCTGGTCACTGGGCCCGACGCGGCACAGGTGTTGCGGCAGGGGCTGACGTTCTTGAACGCCACCCGAAGTGGCCGCAAGAAGGCCGAGGACGCGGCGCGCGTAGTGGATCAGACGGGCGGCCCCGAGCGGCTTATCCGGGACGTCGCCCGCCGGGAGCTGACGCTGCGCTCTCTGCGCGCCGAGCGCCGCTTGGCGCTCGAGATGGCGGTCGACGAGCAGGCCGAGGTACAGGAGCTGGAACGGCAGTGGCGGGAGGCGGAGGAGATCGCAAGCATTGCCGATGGAACCCTGAGCACCAACGCGCAGTTGGAGGAGGAGCTGCGCCGCCTGAAGTCACGGGCTGGGGATCAACCGCCCGGTTGAATTTCGCCATCCGCTCCTACCCCGCCCCCTGGTAAGGGGCTATCTTGTTTGACTTCCGAGGCCCCGACACCATGTCCTTGCCGCTCGTCCAGATCACCCCCCGCCGCCCCGAAGGGGCCGACAGCCCGGTGACGCAGACCCGCAAGCCGCCGTGGCTGAAGGTCAAAGCCCCCGGCGGTCCGAATTACATCGCCCTCCAGCACATGATGCGGGACTTGAAGCTCCACACCGTCTGCGAGGAAGCACACTGCCCCAACATCGGGGAGTGCTGGGAGCACCGGGCGGCGACGTTCATGATTCTGGGCGACGTGTGCACGCGGAACTGCGCCTACTGCGCCGTGGCGCACGGCACGCCGGCACCGCTCGACGCGGGCGAACCGGTGCGGCTCGCCGAGGCGGTTGCGGAGATGGGCCTGAGGCACGTCGTGATCACGAGCGTGGACCGCGACGACCTGCCCAACGGCGGCGCCGAGATTTTCGCCGAGTGCATCACGGAGATCCGCACGCGGCTGCCGGACACCTCGATCGAAGTGCTCATCCCCGATTTCAAGGGCAACCCCGAGGCCCTAGGAATCGTGGTCGACGCACAGCCCGACATCCTGAACCACAACCTCGAGACGATCGAACGGCTGTACCGCATCGCCCGGCCGGGCGGGCGCTACCCGCGTGCGCTCGAGCTGCTGCGTCGCGCGAAGGAACTCGTCCCCGACCAGATGACCAAGTCGGGGATCATGTGCGGGCTGGGCGAGGAGTGGGACGAGCTGCTCGTGGCGATGCGGGACTTGCGCGCCCAGGACGTGGACATCCTCACGCTCGGCCAGTACCTCCGCCCGTCCGACCAGCACCTGCCGATCGCGCGCTGGTACACGCCCGACGAGTTCGCCGAGCTGAAGCGGCTCGGCCTCGCGATGGGATACCGGCACGTGGAGTCGGGCCCGCTGGTCCGCTCGAGCTACCACGCCTGGGAGCAGGCCGAACGCGCGGCCGCGACCCGCTAGACACGAGGACTCCGCACCCCATGGCCACGGCCACCGCCCAATCCGCCAAGCATCAAGCCCAGTCGGAGCTGCACAAGAGAATGCTCCGTGAGATGCTGCTCATCCGCCGCTTCGAGGAGAAAGCGGCGGAGGCCTACGCCCTCGGCAAGATCGGCGGCTTCTGCCACCTCTACATCGGGCAGGAAGCGGTGGCGGCAGGCACCCTCACCGCGCTGCGCGACGACGACTACGTGATTTGCTCCTACCGGGAACATGGCCAGGCGCTGGTGCGCGGGATCTCGGCGAACGCGGTGATGGCGGAGCTGTTCGGCAAGGCGACGGGGTGTTCGAAGGGGAAGGGCGGCTCGATGCACCTGTTCGACGCGTCGAAGCGATTCATGGGGGGGCACGGCATCGTGGGCGGCCACCTCCCGCTCGCCGCAGGCCTCGGCTTCGCCATCAAGTACCAGGGCGGCGACCAAGTCTGTGTCTGTTACTTCGGCGAGGCGGCCGTGAACATTGGCGCCTTCCACGAAGCCCTCAACATGACCTCCGTCTGGAAGCTCCCCGTCATCTTCGTCTGCGAGAACAACCGCTACGGCATGGGCACGGCGTTCGAGCGGGTGGCGGCGGTCACGGACGTGGTCGAGCACGCCTGCAGCTACGACATGGCCGCGGAGCTCGTGAACGGGATGGACGTGCTGGAGGTCCACCACGCCGCCGCGCGCGCCGTCCAGCGCGCGCGCAAAGGGGGCCACCCCACGTTGCTCGAGGTCCGGACGTACCGCTTCATGGGCCACTCCATGTCCGACCCGTTGCACGGCGTCTATCGGACCAAAGAGGAAGTCGAGGAGCAGAAGCAACGCGACCCGATCTCCCATCTCGCCATGAAGCTCAAGGACGAGGGTGTGCTGGACCAAGCGGCACTCGATGCCCTGGACGCCGAAGTGCACGCCGTCGTGGAGGAAGCCGCGAAGTTCGCCGATGACAGCCCGGACCCCGATCCGGCCGAGCTGCACGCCCACGTGGTGGCGGACTGAGCGATGCCCACGCTGACCTACCGGGACGCCTTGAACCAGGCGCTGCGGGAGGAGATGCAGCGCGATCCCAGCGTGTTCTTAATGGGGGAGGAAGTCGGCGTCTACCAGGGCGCCTACAAGGTGAGCCGCGGGCTGCTGGAGGAATTCGGGCCCAAGCGGGTGGTGGACACGCCGATCGCGGAGCTGGGCTTCGCAGGGATCGGCGTCGGCGCGGCGATGGGCGGCTTGCGGCCGGTGATCGAGTTCATGACCTGGAATTTCGCCGTGCTCGCCCTCGACCAGATCGTGAACGCGGCGGCCAAGATGTTGTACATGTCGGGCGGGCAGATCTCGATCCCGATCGTGTTCCGAGGTCCGAACGGGGCCGCGCTACAGCTTTCCTCCCAACACTCCCAGGCATGGGAGTCGTGGCTCGCGCACATCCCCGGCCTCAAGGTCGTGGCCCCCGCCACCCCCGGCGACGCCAAGGGGCTGCTCAAGGCCGCCATCCGGGACAACAACCCCGTGATCGTGCTGGAGGGCGAGATGCTCTACAACACGAAGGGGGAGGTTCCGGAGGGCGAGCACCTAGTACCGATCGGGAAGGCGGATGTGAAGCGAGCGGGCGAGGACGTGACGCTGATCTGCCACTCAAAGACAGTCGCGGTCGCCCTCAAGGCGGCGGAACAGCTGGCCGAGCAGCGGGTGTCGGCCGAAGTGCTGGACCTGCGCTCGCTCCGGCCGATGGACGAAGCGGCGATCATCGGCTCGGTGGTGAAGACCAACCGCTGCGTGGTGGTGGAGGAGGGGTGGCCCTACTGCGGCATCGGGGCGCAGGTGGTGGACATCATCCAGCGGGATGCGTTCGACCATCTCGACGCCCCGGTGCTGCGGGTCACGCAGGCCGACGTGCCGATGCCCTACAACAAACTGCTGGAGCGCGCGGCGAAGGCGTCTCCGGAGAAGGTCGTCGCCGCGGCGCGCCGGGTCCTCTACCTCGAGTAGCCATGGCCACCAAGGTGCACATGGAGGCGCTCTCGCCCACGATGGAGGAAGGGCGCCTCGTCAAATGGATCAAGCGCGAGGGCGATCCGGTGAAGACCGGGGAGACCCTGGCCGAAGTGGAGACCGACAAGGCGGTGATGGAGCTGGTTGCCCGAGCCGACGGGCACCTGATCCGGCAGCTGGTCGCCGAGGGGAGGACCGTGCCCGTGGGCAGCGTCGTCGCGTACATCGGCACGCCGGGCGAGTCCATAGAGGGGGCCAGCGCCGGTGCGCCGGCGGCCATTGCGGGAAGCGGGAAGGCGGAGGGGGGCGCACCCGCAGTTGTCGCCGTGCCCGCCGACGTCACGCGGGTGAAGGCGTCGCCGCTGGCCAGGCGAATCGCCAAGGAAACCGGTGTCGACTTGAAGTTGGTGATGGGATCGGGACCGGGAGGCCGGGTGGTGAAAAAGGACCTGGAGGGCGCCCCAGCGCGGCCCACTGCCGCGATGCCCACCGCCGAACCGATCGTACCGCTCCCGCCTCCCCGCTCCCCGGTTCCCGCTCGGACCGGCGTGCCCTTCGACGACGTGGCTCTCACGCAGATCCGGAAGACGATCGCGAAGCGCCTCTCGGCCTCGATCGGGCCCGTCCCCCATTTCTTCCTGACGACCGAAGTGGATATGGAGCGCGCCGCCGAGGCGCGCGACGCGCTCAACCAGCAGTTGGGCGAGCAGGGGCAGAAGATCTCCTTCAACGACATCATCGTGAAGGCGACCGCCCTGGCGCTCACCAAGCACCGGGCCTGCAACGCCTGGTTCCAGGAGGATCACATCCGTTACTGGAACGAGGTGCACATCGGGATGGCGGTGGCGGTGGAGGACGGCCTGATCACCCCGGTGATCCGCCACGCCGACGGGAAGTCATTGGCGCAGATCGGTGCCGAAGCGCGGGACCTGGCTCAGAAGGCCCGCAACCGCCGGCTCAAGCCTGAGGAGTACACCGGTTCGACCTTCTCCATCTCGAACCTCGGGATGTTCGATATCGACCAGTTTACGGCGGTGATCAACCCGCCCGAGGCGGGGATTCTGGCGGTGGGCTCGATCGTCGAGAAGCCGGTGGTCGTGGACGGGGCGGTCGTCCCGGGCCGCCGCCTGCGCCTCACGATGAGCTGTGACCACCGGGT
>JACOVF010000089.1 GCA_016177465.1 Gemmatimonadota bacterium | reverse complement strand
TCATGGTGGTGATCGCCGCGGCCCAGGGATTTCGCCTCACCGAGCGCCCGGTGCCGTTGCATCCCCGCAAGGCGGGGAAGTCGAAGTTCGGGTTGAGCCGCATCCCGGTCGGCGTGCTCGACCTGTTCTCGGTCTGGTTCCAGCTCCGATTCGGCCGCAAGCCGATGCTGTTCTTCGGCATCACCGGCGCGATCCTCGTGTTCCTAGGCTTCCTGGTCGGCGTATACGCGCTGGTCGAGCGCTACGTCTACGGCCAGGGGTTCCGGCCGCTCCTCAACCTCATCATGCTGCTCGTCATCGCCGGCCTGGTGCTGTTCGGGTTCGGGTTTGTGGGGGAGATGATCGCGGGGATGCGGGAAGAGGTGCGCACGCTGCAGCGTGACGTAGACCGCCTGCGGCAACGCGACGCCGGCTCAGGATCCATCTGACTCCCAGCCCCCAGATCGCCCCGTGCGCCTGGTGATGGTGACCCACGCCTATCCCCGCTGGGCCGGGGACGTGGCGGGATCGTTCATCGCGCGGCTCGCCGAGACGCTGGTCGCGCGAGGCCACACCGTGGCCGTCGTCGCCCCCGCCGACCGCGGCCGCGCCGAGCGGTTCACGTTGAACGGCGTCGCGGTGGTCCAGGTGCGATACGCGAGCCCCGCACGCGAAGACCTCGCCTACGTCGGCGACATGGCGGAGAAGGGGAGAGCCTCGGGCGGCTTCCGGGCGTTCTGGTCGCTCGTGCGCGCCCTCACGGCGGGTGCTCGCGCGGAAGTCGAGCGCCTCCAGGCCGACCTCGTGCACGCCTGGTGGTGGGTCCCGGGCGGCTGGGCCGCGACCCGGCTCGGTGCACCAACGGTGATCAGTCTCCTCGGCACTGACGTCGCCCTCCTCAAAGGTTTCCCCGCGCGCCTGCTCGGCCACCGCGTGCTCGGCCGGGCGCGCGGCGTCACCACGATCTCCCGTTACCTGGCTGACGAAACGCGGCGCCGCGCGTTCCGCCGCCGTCTGGCGATCGACCTGATTCCCGTTCCGGCCGACATCGCCCGGTTCACCCAGGCAAGCGCGGGAGGCGGTGGCATCGCCTACCTGGGCCGGCTCACGGTGCAGAAGCGCGTGAACCTGCTCCTCGAGGCGGTCCACCAGGCCGGGATCACCGCGCCGGTCACGATCGTGGGCGACGGACCTGCTCGGGCCGACCTCGAACGCCTGGCGCACCGCCTGGGCCTCCCCGGTGTACGATTCCTCGGCGCAATCCCTGATGCAGCCGTCCTCGCGGCGATCGGCGACGCCGACGTTTCGGCGTTCCTTGCGCGGCACGAAGGGCTCGGCTTGGCGGCGGCAGAAGCGCAGATGCTGGGGATTCCGGTGGTCGCGACGACCGATGGAGGCGGCGTACTCGATCTCGTGCAGGACGGGCAGGGAGGCCGGGTCGTGCCGCCGACGCCGGACGCGGTCGGGGCGGCCCTGCGCTCGTTCCTAGGCAATGCCGACGCCCGCGCCGCGGCCCGGAGGGCGGGCGACGCTCTCCGCGAGCGGCTGAGCCCCGAGGGCATCGCCCGGGCATTCGAACAGGTGTACGCCCGAGTTGCGTAAGGCGTCCTGGATCGCCCTCCAGGTGGTCCTTGCGGCCGCAGTGGCCTACGCCGTCGTGGGCTCGATTGGCCGCAACTGGGCCCAGCTCACCTCGACCGGGGTCCAACTCAGCCTCCGCCCGGGGCCAATCGCCCTCGCCTCCGGCATCGTGCTCACCACGTACGCCCTGCTGATCGAGAGTTGGCGCCGCGTACTCGCGGGGTGGGACCAGCGCATCCCGTTCGCGGTCGCGACGCGGATCTGGGCGCTGTCGAACCTCGGCCGCTACCTGCCGGGGAAGATCTGGTCGGTGGCCGGGATGGCGGTGCTGGCCCAGCAGGCGGGAGTCGCCCCTTGGGCAGCCACCGGGTCTGCGGTTATTCTCCAGGCGCTCGCTATCGGGACCGCCGCCGCGCTCGTCGCGGTCACGGTGCCCGCTGCGGCGTCGGGGGTGAGCCTCGTGGCAGCGTTCCTGTTCGCCGGCGGCACCATCGCCGCCGTCAGCTGGCCACCGCTCGCCCGCCGGCTGTTCCGACTGGTGCCGAAGCTCGGCGCGGCGGACGCGCCGCCGCTCAAGCTTAGCGCCATCGCCATCGGCACCGCCGTCACGCTCATCGCGTGGCTCGCCTACGGACTCGCGCTGAAGCTCTGGGCCGAAGGCACCCTGGCGGACGGGGCAGGGCGGTTGGACCTCGCGACCGCTAGCGGGGCGTTCACGGCGAGCTACGTCATTGGCCTCATCGCCTTGTTCGCGCCCGGCGGCATCCTGGTCCGCGAGGGCGTGATGTTCACCCTACTGCAGGGGACCCTGGGTCCGGGCAACGCGCTCGCGCTGGCCGTTGGCTCGCGCCTGCTGCTCACCTGTACGGAGATCGCGGCCGCCCTGGTGGGCATCACCTGGCCGGCCCGGAGGATGAATGGCCAGCGGCACGACTGAGCGCGAGCACTACGCACCCCGCTTCCCGAATCTCACGGCGCTTCTCGCCACCACTCTCTTCGTACTGGTCCTCGGACTGCCGTTCTTCGCGGGCCAGTTCCTGGTCGGCCCCCACTCGGACCAGTACATCGCGGGATACGGGTTCCGCCAGTTCTGGACCGAATACGTCCGCGCGCACGGCTCGGTACCGCTGTGGAACCCGTACATCTTCGGTGGCCTGCCATATGTCGGCGCGATGCACGGGGACCTGCTCTACCCGTTCTCGTGGGTGCGGCTCGTCGTCCCGACCGACGTGGCGATGACGCTCGCGTTCCTCGTGCACCTCGTCCTGGCGGGGTTCTTCACCTACCTGTTCCTGCGCGCCCTCCGCTTGCCGTGGGGCGCGGCCGTGACCGGTGGGATCGCCTACCAGCTCACGGGGATTGTGGCCTCGCTCGTGCATCCCGGGCACGACGGCAAGCTCTACGTGTCGGCGATGCTGCCGCTCGCGCTCTGGGCGTTGGTGCGCGGCGTCCGCGACGGCAGGGTGCAGGGCTTCGGCGTCCTCGCCCTCGCCGTGGGGCTCGCGATCCTGAGCCCGAGCTTCCAGATGGCGTATTATATGCTGCTCGCGACCGGGATGTTCACACTCTACCTCGCGCTTTTCGATCTCGAGCGGCCGGGGCGTCGGACCGCATGGCTCCGAGTGGCCGCCGCCCTGGGCGCCGTCCTCCTCGGCGCAGGAATCGCGGCGGTGCAGATTCTCCCGTTCCTCGATTATCTGCCGTATTCGCCGAGGTCGGTGCCGGGCAGCTCGACGGGGTGGGAGTACGCCACGTCGTACTCGATGCCGCCCGAGGAGTTGCTCGACACGCTGCTCCCGCAATTCTCCGGGCTCGGGCCGGAGCGCTATTGGGGCCGGAATCCCCTCAAGTATCATGGCGAGTACCTGGGGGTCGCCTCGCTCATCCTGGCTTCGGTGGGGCTCACGCGGACATCGCGGACGCGGCTGCGATGGGCGCTGGTGGCCATCGCCGGGTTTTTCCTGCTCGTCAGCCTGGGCGGCCATACGCCGTTCTACCGGCTGGTCTACGAGCTCCTCCCGATGATGAAGAAGGTGCGCGCGCCGGGCATGGCATTCTACCTCGTCGCCTTCCCAGTGGCTGTGTGGGCGGCGCTGGGTGTGGAAGCCGTCGTGAACGGGGCGGGGAAGCCCGGCAAGTTCGTGGGGTGGCTCGTCACGCTGGGCGCGCTGCTGCTCCTGAGCCTCAGCGGAGTCCTCACCAACATCGGGCGCTCGCTGGCCCCGGCCGGGAAGCTCCCGCTCCTGCTTGCGAACCAGGAAGCGCTCACCCTCGGCGCCCTGCGCGTCGCCCTCTTCGGGGTCGCGGTGCTCGGGCTGCTGTTCGCCTGGAGCCGCGGCCGCGTCACCGCACGGGCGTTTGCGTTCGCAGTGACCGGGCTCATCGGGCTCGACCTCTTGACCGTGGACCGGAAGTTCTTCGTGTTCTCGCCGCCGGCGCGCAAGCTCTACGCCGAGGACGCCATCACCCAACGCTTGGCGCAGACGCCTAAGCCGTTCCGCGTACTCCAACCGCCACCGCCCTATTCCGTCTACTCCGGCGCTGTTCTCATGGGATACGACGTGCAAGACGTCCTTGGCTATCATGGAAACGAGATCCGCTTTTACGATGACCTGCTTGGCGGGAAGAACGTTTGGCAGCATCTCCCAGTCCGCCAGTTGTGGAAGCTCTTGGCCGTGAGGTACGTGATCTATCCAGATTCCTCCCCGATCCCGGGGTTTCATCGCGTGGTCGGGCCAGTCACAACGACTGAAGGGCAAGTCGGTTACCTCCTTGAAGCCGACACGATCCCGCCCTACGCCCGCGTGGCCACGGCGGCGGTGAAGGGTGAGGCCGACCGCATCGTCCCGACCCTCCTCGACCCGCGGCTCGACTTCAACCGTCTCGTGCTGTTGGACCCCTCCCAGCCGGGCAACCTGCTTCCGGTCACCGAGATGCCGGAGCCGAGCCCATCCCTAGCCACGGTTACGGCCTGGGAGCCGGGCAAGATGACCATCCAAATCGCTCCCGCCCCCACCGGGCAGAGTTACCTCGTCGTGGCCGAGAACTGGTATCCCGACTGGGTTGTCACCGTGGACGGCGCGCCCGGACGGGTCGTGCGCGGAAACCAGTCGTTGATCACGGTGCAGCTGCCGGCGGGGGCGAGGCAGGTGAAGCTGTCGTTCACGTCGCCCGCTTACCAGCGGGGGAAGCTCGTCTCGTTAGCCGCTCTGCTGACCGTGGCGGGGCTGATCGCCGTGCCGGCCGCGGCGGGGTGGAAGCGGCGTGTCTGAGCGGGCTCTCGTCATCATCCCTACCTACAACGAGGCGCAGAACGTCCTGAACCTCGTGCCGCAGGTGCTGGTCCAGGACCCACGGCTCGAAGTACTGATCATCGACGACGGCTCCCCCGATGGCACCGGCCGCCTCGCGGACCAGCTGGCCCAGGCCGACTCCCGAGTGCACGCCCTGCATCGGGAAGGGAAGCTGGGCCTCGGCACCGCGTATATCACCGGCTTCCGCTGGGCGCTGGAGCGGGAGTACGACTACATTTTGGAGATGGACGCAGATTTCTCGCACGACCCGGCGCACCTCAAGGACTTTCTCAAGGCCGTCGCAGGAGCTGACCTCGTGCTCGGATCCCGTTACCTGGGCGGGAAAGTGACCGTGGTCAATTGGCCTATGGGCCGATTGATGCTATCCTATTGCGCCAATATCTATGCTCGCTGGATCACGGGCTTGAGAATCTGGGATCTCACGGGCGGGTTCAAGTGCTTTCGCAGGCGGGTCCTCGAGGCGATCGATCTCTCACGGGTTCGCTCCAACGGCTACGCGTTCCAGATCGAGATGAGCGTCCGCGCATGGCGAAAAAAGTTCAAGCTGGTCGAAATCCCGATCGTGTTCGTCGACCGGACGGAGGGCCAGAGCAAGATGAACCGGTCCATCGTGCGGGAAGCGATCTGGATGGTGCCGCGGCTCAGGCTTCAGGTCTGGTTCGGCCGCATCTAGTCGGCCTCCCCATCTGCAAGATGACGGGGTCGGGGAACGACTTCGTCATGGTGGACGCCCGTGTATCCACGCCGGCGGACTGGACCCCGGCGGATATCCGAGCGGCGTGTGCCCGCGGCACGGGGGTGGGGGCGGACGGCCTCGTCTTTGTGGGGCCAGGCTCCGCACCGAACTCGGCCCGAATGATCTACTACAACAGCGACGGCTCCCACGCCCGGATGTGCGGCAACGCCGCGCTCTGCAGCGCACGACTCGCGGCCCGGGTGGGGATCGCGCCGGGGACGGGAATGCGACTCGAAACCGATGCGGGCATCTATGACGCGCTGGCCACAGGTGACGATCCGTGCGCCGAGCTCCACTTGGCCCCCGTGGAACCGCCTCGGGCCGTCACGGGGCTCGCTATGGGGCCTGGAGAGCGCCGGGCGGCGTTGGGGATCGTGGGGGTGCCACATCTAGTGGTCTTGGTGGGCAATGTAGACTCGGTGGATCTTCGGTCGCGTGGCCGCGCTCTCCGATTCGATTCGGCGCTCGCCCCCGACGGGGCCAACATCAACTTCATCTCTCAAGGCCGCGACCCGTCGGAATGGCGGATGCGGACGTACGAGCGCGGGGTGGAGGATGAGACGCTCGCGTGCGGTACTGGAGCGGTAGCTGCCGCCTGCGCCCTCCATGAGTGGCAGCTAGGGACACTGCCGATGTCGATACTCACCAGAACCAGCCGGGCCTTGGGGATCAGGGCCCGAAGGCTGTCTTCAGATCACTATGATGATGTCTGGCTTGCGGGGGAGGCCCGGGTCGTGTTCAGAGGCGTGTTGACGTAGCCTGCTTGTCCACATTTACACTGCGGTCAACTTAACATAACATATCTTATACGAAGTATCCTACTCCAGCCCAGCCCCTTTCGTGAGC
>JACOVF010000005.1 GCA_016177465.1 Gemmatimonadota bacterium | reverse complement strand
CTACACGACTGCACCCGTCATCACCGGCTGCGTCTGCGACAAGAACGTGCTCACGAACTGGGGCGACGGAATCAATCAGACCAGCGTGTGCTCGACTTACTTCCCGATCATCCACATCACCGGGGACGCCACCCTGAACGGGGTCCAGGGCCAGGGAATCCTGCTCGTGGACGGCCGGCTCAGGGTCCAGGGGAGCTACGAGTTCTTCGGAATCACCATCGTGCGGGGCGAGTTCGAGACGGCCGGTGGTGGTACGACCGACGCCCACTTCTGGGGCGGCGTGATGGCCCAAAACGTGAGCCTGGACCTCCAGAACCTCGCCGGTAAGGCGACGCTGAACTACTCTAAGTGTGCAATTACACAGGCTTTACAGGCTACAGGGGTCACCGCAGCGCTGCGATCGAGAGGGTGGGTACAGTTGTTTTGAGTGGCCTAAGTATAAGTCTATAAAACAGTTGTTGTTCAGGCCTCAAGTAGGTTCGAGGCTTGACAGGATAAGGGGCGGGGCTTACTGTAGTTTGCCCTTGCCCCCTCTTGTCTTTCACAGCAGGCAACCATGGCTCTTCTAAGCTTCCTGGGCGGCAAAAAAACCACGGTTGGGCTCGATATTGGCTCGGGGATCATCAAGCTGGTGGTCGTGGACCACTCTCAGGCCGAGCCGGAGCTGATCAAGGTGGCCACGACCGAGGTGGCGGCGGACGCCATCGTGGAGGGGGAGGTCATGGACCCGGGGATCGTTGCCGAGGCAATCCGGGGGTTGTTCTCGACGGCCGCCGTGAAGCAGAAGGCGGTCGTGACGGCGGTGGGGGGCCGGGACGTCATCGTCAAAAAGATTCAGATGGACCGGATGAAGGAGGTTGACGCCCGGGAGGTCATCCGCTGGGAGGCCGAGCAGCACGTCCCCTTCGACATGGCCAACGTGGAGCTGGACTTCCAGATCCTGGACCCCGACGCCGAGGGGCTCCAGATGAACGTGCTGCTCGTGGCCGCCAAGCGGGAGCTGGTGGAGAGCCGGATCGGCCTGCTCGCTGAGGCCGGGCTCCAGCCGGCGATCATCGACGTCGACGCCTTCGCCATCCACAACGCCTTCGAGGTGAACTATCCCGACGCGATGCAGGGGGTGATCGGGCTGGTCAACATCGGCCACGAGGTCACGAACGTGAACATCCTCGAGGACGCGGTGCCGGTGCTGACGCGGGACCTGTCGGTGGGCACGCGGCGCTTCCGGGAAGACCTGCAGCGCGAGAAGGGGTTGACGGCCGAGGACTCGGAGAAGGTGATCACGGGGACGACGCAGAGCGTGGACTTGGCGGGGTATGTGGAGTCGCGCGGCGAGGAGATCGCCGTGGGGATCGAGCGGGCGGCGGCGTTCCTCGCGACGGCGTCGCGGTCGGCGGGGGGGCTCTCCAAGGTCTATACGATCGGGGGCGGCTCGCGGATCCCGGGGCTGAACGAGGTGATCGGGACCCGCCTGCGGGTGCCCGTGGAGATGGCCAATCCGGTGCAGCGGCTGCGGGTGCGCGACGCGGTGTTCGAATCGGTATCGGTGGATGAGGTGGCGCCGCTGCTGATGCTGGCGGTGGGTCTGGCGCTGAGGCGCGCCGCATGATCGAAATCAACCTCCTCCCCGGCAAGAAGAAGCGGGCGGTGGCGGGTCGGAAGTTCGCGCTCCCCGACTTCAAGACGATCCTTGCCCAGGTCAAGGATCCGTGGCTCATCGCCGCGGTCGTGGCGTGGGTGCTGGCGCTCGGCCTGGCGGGTGGGTTCTTCGTCTGGGACGGCGCCCGGCTCGGGCGGCTCAACAGCCGGCTTGACGGGGTGAAGGCCGAGAAGCGGCGGTTCGACGTCGTGATCGCGCAGAAGCGCAACTCGGAGAAGATCCGCGACTCGCTGGTGTCGCAGATCAACGTGATCCGCGGTATCGACGCCGACCGCTATATCTGGCCCCACGTGCTCGACCAGATCACCAAGGCCCTGCCGCCCTTCACCTGGCTGACCAGCGTGCAGTCGCTGGCCGCGGTGGCACAGCAGCCGGGGGCGCCGGCCGGGCAGACGGTGGCGGTGACCGAGGACTCGATGGGGGCGCCGCTCCTGCGGGTATCGATCCGCGGGCGGACGGTGGACTTCCAGGCCTACACCAACTTTCTGCGGCAGCTGGCCGCGTCCCCGTGGTTCACCGAGGTCACGCCCAATCAGTCGAACACGGTCATCGAGTCGGACCGCCCGGTGACCGAATTCAACGTGACGCTGCGGTTCCGCGTGGCGGATTCCGTCTACATCCGCACGGTGCCGCTGGTGCAGTCGGCGAGGTAAGGCCATGGCCCTCGGCATTCCCACGGACAAGCGCAGCCAGGTGATGATCCTCCTGGTCATCGTGGCGGCGTTCGTGATCTACATGGCCTGGGATGGGATGGGCTTCAACCCGTACGCCCACAAGGTGCAGGCGGCCAAGATCGATTCGGCGCGGGTGGAGATCGACAGCCTCCAGAAGATCGTGGACGCTGCCAAGCGCGACCTCGCCAGCGGCTCCGTCGAGGACCTGCGGCGCCGCGTGGCGGAGTACGGCGCGGCGCTCGAGCTGATGCGCCGCCTCGTCCCCGAAGCGAGCGAGGTGCCGGCCCTGATGGACGACATGTCCACCAAGGCGAAGGTCCGCGGCGTGACGCTCGGCAGGTTGCAGCCGCTCGCCCGCGAGCCCGGCCAGCCGTTCGACACCGAGCGCTACCGGCTCGAGGTGTACGGGCACTTCGACCAGATCGGCGAGTTCCTCGCCGACATCGCGAGCCTGCCGCGCATCGTCGTGCCGCAGGAGCTGATCCTGAGCCCGGCGAGCCAGCAGGCGCAGCGGCTGCTGGGCGACACGCTCGGCGCGCTGCTGCTGGGCGAGTTTTCGATCCGCACGTATGTGAAGACGACCACGCCGCCGCCTGCGGCGGCGCGGCCGGCGGGAGGGTCGACCCCTGCGCGCAACTAGCTTTGCCCGGGCACTCGTCGGGCTCGCGCTGACGGCGGCGGCCGCGGCCGCCCAGCAGGACACGACCGCGCGGCCGGACACCGCCCCGGCGAGCAGCGTCTCGCTGGTGCGGGAGGTGTTCGCCTACGAGGGCGGGGGGCGCGACCCGTTCATGTCGCTGCTCAAGTCGGGCGACGTGCGGCCGCTGCTCTCCGACCTGAAACTCGTCACCATCGTGTACGACGGGCGGTATCCCGCGCGCAGCGTCGCGGTGATGCGGGACATCATCACCAAGCGGATCTACCGCGTCAAGACGGGCGACATCGTGGGGCGGCTGAAGGTCACGCAGATCCGGCCCCGCGAAGTCGTGTTTACGGTGCAGGAATTCGGGTACGAGCGGCAGGAGACCCTGCTGCTCAAGCCCCAGGAGGAGACGCCATGAAGCGCATCGCAGCCCTCGTCGCGTGCCTGGTCTTCGCGGCGGCCTTCACCCCCCGGGCCCTTGCGGGGAGTGGGGGGGGGCGGGACGGCGAGGTCAAAGCCGTCAGCGTGCTGCCGGCCGCCGGCACGGTGGAGGTCGTGATCGACCTCCAGGGCGCGGTGGAGATACGGGATTTCACCCTCGCCAATCCGGCCCGGCTGGTCGTGGACCTGCTCGGCGTGCGCCTCACGACGCCCGCCGCGTTGTACGACGGCCAGAACCGCGGCGGGATCCGCAACATCCGCTATGCCCAGTTCCGGCCCGACGTCGTGCGGGTGGTGATCGACCTGGATGCGCTCGCCGATTACCAGGTGCGCCGCGAGGAGGGGCAGGTGCGGGTCGCGATCGGCACCGAGCGCACCGCGTTCGACGCCTGGACCAGCCAGGCCGTGGCGAACCTCCCCGCGCCGGCCGAACTCCTTCCCCCGTCGCCCCCGGTGGCGGGCGACATGTCGGCGGCGGCGCGGGTCGGCCCGCCCCGCCAGGACGAGCGGCCCCTGACGATCGCCGAGTACCTCGCCGCGCACCGCGCGCAATCGCAGGCGCCCCGCATCACCGTGACCTGGGACAACGCGACCATCGAGGACGTGGTCGCCGGGTTCGCCGCCTTCAGCGGTCGCACCATCGTCATCAGCAAGGGGATCACGGGGACGCTCACGGCGGAGATCAAGAACCAGCCGTGGGACCTGGCGTTCGCCGCGGTGCTCGAGTCGCAGGGCCTCGCCGCCCAGACGCTCCAGGGCGGCATCATCAACGTGGTCGACAAGAAGGTCCTGGCCGCCGCCGACTCCACGGTGCAGCTCGAGACGCGGCTCGTGCGGGTGAACTACGCCCGCGCCACCTCGCTCGTGCCCGCGGTGCAGTCGATTGTCAGCAAGCCGCGGGGCCAGGTGGTGGCCGACTCGACCAGCAATGCGCTGGTCATCACCGACGTGGTCACCCGGATCAACGAGGTGGAGCAGTTCGTGCGCGGGATGGACATCCGCACGCCGCAGGTGTCCATCCAGGCGAAGATCATCTTCGTCGACCGCACCAACGTCGAGGAGATGGGCGTCAAGTACGACCTCGGCTCGCAGACCCAGTTCTTCAACCGCCTCGTCTCGCGCCCCGACCCGCGCACCGCCGAGCCGGTGGACACGGACCTGGACGGCGTCCCCGACGCGCTGGTGCCGACCGAGAACTTCGATCCCAGCGAGATCATCGTGGACCTGGGCGGCAACTCGCTCTCGGCCCTCGGCAACGCGGGCCAGGAAGTGGTGAACCCGGCGCTGCAGCTGATCTTCTCCACCGCGCTGGGCAATTTCGACCTCACCACGTTCTTGCAGGCGCTGCAGCGCGTCGAGCTCGCGGATATCCAGGCCGAGCCGGTGATCACGACCCTCGACAATCGCGTGGCGGAGATTCTGGTGGGCGACCGCATCCCGATCCGCG
>JACOVF010000098.1 GCA_016177465.1 Gemmatimonadota bacterium | reverse complement strand
GGATCCCCCGGTGAGGCGCCGTTTCTCTCCACCCGAAGGGGCGGGCTCGGCGAGACACAACGCTGAAGCGTACCAGTGCGCTTCAGCACAGTGCCGCGCCGAGCACACGCTTCAGCGTGTGAACACGATGGGGGCGGGGGATCAACGCACCGCCAACGTCAGCTCGGCCAATGACGGGCAGTGGGCAGTGGAATGGCAAAGCCTAGCGCCGCCCCTCCAGCCTGCCCAGCTCCGCCCGCACGCTGTCACGCTGGGGGATGAGCGCGGGCTCCGCATACCGGCGCATGTTCAGGTACCGGCGGTACATCTGGATCGCGCCGACGGTATCCCCCACCAGCGCCGCCAGGCGGCCTTCCTCGCGGGCCCCGGTGGCCTCGATCCACACCACCTGCCCAATATCCGGGCGCAGCCGGATCGCGGACAGGGCGCGCGGTAGATTCCCCCGCGCTTCCCACCCACGCGCCAGGATCAGGCTCTCGAACGCCAGTTCCGGGGACTCCGAGCGCAAGAGCGAATCGGCCACGACCAACCGTTGATCGAGGTCGGGCGCGACCGCATGCCACGACTCCAGAAGCCCTACCACCACCGCGCATCGCTCCTGGCCGTGGCGCCGCAGCAGCGGCTCGGCACCTGGCGCCGCGCGTGCGCGGCTCACGCGCCATATCGCAACCGGGCACAGGGCGGCCGCGGCCTCCGCACTGTCCCGGGCGGGCCAAGCGGCGAGGCGCTCCACAGCTTTAGCCGCGGCCACCGTGTCCCCGTCGGCGAACAGGCCGGCGAGGACGATCCAGGTGTCACGGCGGATCGTGGTTGGGGAGGCCATCACGAATCGCGTGGCCTGCGCCGGGCGTCCCTGCACGACCGCGGCATGAAAACGCAACAGCGCCGTGGTGATCGGTCCCCGGGGGAATCCCGCCGCCCACGGCTGGAACGAATCCAACAGCTCCTCGAGCAGCACAGGCCGGACGCCGGCCGCCGCGGCGGAGATCAACTCGACGGGCGGAACACCGGTCGGCGCCGCCGCGATCGGCTCGAAGGCGCCAGTAGCCTCCGGCGCGAGCAGGCGCTTCACCCAGCCCGTGTCATCAAGCCACGCCGCCACCAGCCAACTCGCGCCCCAGACGCCTGTGCCCCGACGCTCCAGCGCCGGGCGAAGCAACCGCACCAACGCGGTATCGGCCCGGAGCACCGCGGTGAACGCCAGGTGCCCGAGGACCGTTTCCTGTGTGTCGAGCGCCAGCGAACGCTGGAACAGCGCGACGGCCCGCTCCAGACGGTGAGGGGCGTCAGTCTCCGCGCCGTTATGCAGCAGCCAGTCACCAAGCGCATACTGGGCTTCAGGGGATTCCGGAAGCAGCGCCGCGGCCCGCTCGTGATCGGCCTGGGCTCGCCATGGGCTGCGCGGTGCCGGGTAGGAGTCACCGACATAGGCCACCAGCAGGACGCGGTCCGCGGGCGACAGGCGGTCGCGCAGCGACCACGCTCGCCGCTCCCACCGCTCCCGCTCGGGCCACCCACCAGCGCCCCAGCCCGTCAGGACGTAACGCATGAATGCGGCGCGCGCGAATGTCGAGTCCTCGGCGAACGCCCGCTCGAACGCCGCAGCAGCCTCTCGCATTCGGCCGATCCGGAAAGCGGCGAGACCCTCGAGGTAGGCTCGCATGGCGGACGGCGAGGCCGTGAGCCGGGCCTGAAGATCGACGAGCCGCTCGCTCCCACTCGCGCCAAGCAGACCGGACGCCAGCCGACCCGCCAGCGACTCCACGCTGTCGACGGGGCCCGAGACTGGTCCGACGCGTCGCGCCGCGCCGCCCGGGACCGTCATGACCGACGCCGTCAGCGTGAGACGCGAGCTGAGCCCGACCACGCTGCCGTCGACCACGAGCCCGGCGCCGATCTCACGCGCCACGCGCATCGCCTCGGCCTCCCCAAGCGGCGTGTGCACACTGCCACCCGCGCGACGCCATGCGCGCAGGACCGTACCCATGTGCGCCGCTCGTGGGCCGCTCTCGCCAGTGAACTCAGCCGAGAGCAGCTCGGCGACCCCTTCACCCAATAACGTATCGGCCGTCGTCACGCGGAACGGCAGGACGGCGATGCGGTGGGGATCGAGGGCAGGAGTGGAGGCGCGTGAGGGGCGGCACGGCGGCGGCGAACCGTCGGGGCACTGGGCGCTGGCGGTGAGGCGGTAGGGCGGTACGGCGGCAAGGAACGTGAGCGCCGCGACGATGCGCGTACCGCCGTACCGCCTGACCGCCCTACCGCTGAGGTTCATACTGCCGTCCCTACCGCCATACCGCCCTCACTTCCGCTCCAACCGCGCTAGCGCGGTGCGCACGCTGTCGCGCTGGGGGATGAGCGCCGGCTCGGCCTCGCGCCGCAGGTCGAGGTAGCGCCAGTAGGCGCGGATCGCGCCCGCCGTGTCGCCGGCCAGTGCCGCCAACCGCCCCTCCTCACGCAGGTAGGTGGAGAAGTAGAGCGGTAGAAACTGGAAGGGCGTTCGCCGACGCACGGCCGCCAAGGCGCTCGGCAGGTCGCCTCGCGCTTCGTGCAGGCGGGCGACGACGAGGTTCACGTACTGCAGGTGGAAAACGAGAACGGCCACCGGAGGGACGCGGAGCATCAACGAGTCGAGCGCTACCAGGACCGCTGCGGCGTCTGGTGCGCCATGCGCCGCCGCGACCATGGCCTCGAGCATCCGGGCGCACACGGCGCTCTCGATCACCGTCAGGGCCGAATCTGCCGGCTCGGCCGTTGAGTGCAGTCGGGCGATCGCGCCCGTCGCCGTCATGGTGTCGCCGTGCGCGAGTCGCCACTGCTCGACGACGCACGACCGGCGCAGATAGACCTCGCGAGCATCCACATCCTCAGGTATCTCCCCTGCGATCGCCGCCGCTAGCTCTTCAGCGGCACCGCGCGCCGCTGCGCTGTCGCCATCCCAGTAGAGGGCGTCGAGGATCGCCTGGATCCTCCGCCCGCTCGTGAGCGCGCGCGCCCCCTCCGCCGGACGGCCGCGGTTGAGGGCAATCAGGTACAGCAGCTCCGAGAGGTCGTCAGGAGCCATGCGCTCCCGCAGAGCGGCGAGGAACAAGTCAACATCCTCGAGACCGATCCCGAAGTGCACGATCGCCGCGGTCAGGTTGTACAAGCGGCTCGTGGGCTCGCGCAGCAGCACGGGTCGCACACGGGCGAGCTGGGCGCTGTCCCGCATGACGTGCGCCAGCAGCCACCGGTAGTACGTGGAGTCACGGGTGCCGCGTATCGCCACGGTACCGAGCCGGCGCAGGTCGGCGGCGTCACCTGCCAGCGCCGCCAGCTCCAGCAAGTGCCGGAGCGAGCCGGCTTCCACGCCGGAGCCCGTGAGGGAATCGAGCTCGAGCGCGCGCCGGAATCCATCCGCCGCCAGGCGTTGCCACCCCGCGACTCCCAGAACGGTGCCCCAGTGGAAGTACCGGTCGCCCAGGTTGTACCACGCCTCGGCGTGGTCCGGGGCGAGGGTGACGGCGTGCCGCCAGGCGCGGAGATGCTCGTCGCCCCAGGGAGGGGCCGGGTATCGCGGGCCTGCAAATGCGGTCACGATGGCGCGATCCACCGCGTCGAGCTTCTCCCGCCCCTCCCACGCGATGCGAGTGCCACGGTCTACACGCGACCCGTCGCCGATCCATCCGGCCGCCCTCGCGAGGCCCAGCCCGGCCAGTGCGAACCCAGAATCGACCTGCACGGCGCGCTCGAAGTGCCGCGCCGCCTCTTCCCAATCGGCGCGGCGGTAAGCGGCCCGTCCCGACAGATAGGCCTGCACGGCCGCGAGGGAGGTCGTCCCCAACTTGCGCGCCCGCTCGGCGCGCTCGCCGGCGCGGCGCGCCAGCAGCCGCGCGCCAAGCTCCTCGACCAGCGCCAGCAGGCTGTCCGTCGGCCCGTCCACGCGCACAACCGGCACATCCAGTCGACCGCTCGCCACGTCCATCAGACTGGCGGTCAGAGTCAGACGCCGCGCACCGCCGATCGTCGCGCCCGACACGAGCTGCCCCGCCCGCAGGCCCCGAGCAACCCGGCGGGCGACGTCCGTCGAGACCGCCGCGCCGGCGGCGATCCCGCCACGCCGGGCGGCGCTGAGTGCCGCGCCAGGATCGACGGCGCGCAGGCCGGCTTCTCCCGTGAGAACGGCCGCCAGCAGGTCCACCATCCCGTCGCCCAGGTAGGCGAGCGAGGGATCGGCGCCGGTGACGCGGAAGGGGAGGATCGCGATCAGGTTGGGGTCGAGCGCGGGCGCAGTGGGCGTTGCCCCCCTAGGCGCGACGCGGCACGGCGGCGGCGACCCGTCGGGGCATTGGGCGAGGAGCGATCGCCCGGCGACGACGAGCCAAGTAACCAGCAGGAGAGCCCCCATACGCCGGGGTTACGTTACGGCATGACCTGGGGCGACGCCAGGACGGCAAGGCGCGGCGCCTCCGTACATATTCCACACCTATGAATTGGCACCTCATCCCCGAGCCCGCAGGGCGTCCGGGTGCCGAGAACATGGCGCTGGACGACACGCTGCTCCTCGAAGCCAACCGCACCGGCCACGCCTTCCTCCGCCTCTACCGCTGGGCCCCGCCCTGCCTCTCCTTCGGCCGCAATGAGCCCGCGCTGGCCCGCTACGACCGCGCCGCCATCGAACGCCTGGGGCTCGACGTCGTGCGCCGCCCGACGGGCGGCCGGGCAGTGTGGCACGAGCACGAGGTGACCTACGCCGTCGCCGCTCCGGTGGCGGCATTTGGATCCTTGCGGGAGAGCTACCGAGCGATCCACGAGCGGCTTGCCGCGGCCCTGCGCGCCCTCGGCGCCCCCGCCGAGCTGGCACCGGGTGGGCGTCTGTCGGGGCGGTTGGCCACCGGCGCTTGCTTCGCCGCGCCGGTGGGCGGGGAGGTATTGGTGCGCGGCCAGAAGATCGTCGGCTCCGCCCAGGTGCGGCACGGCTCCGTCTTCCTGCAGCACGGCTCCATCCTTCTGGACGGCTCGCAGGACGTGGTCAATGCCGTCAGCCGTCAGCCGTCACCCGTGAGTCAGGCCACGACTCTATGCGCCGTTCTGGGACGCCGAGTGTCCTTTGCCGAGGTCGCCGACGCGATCGTCCGGAATGGCTGGAACGCCGAGCTTCGTCCGTCCGCCCATCCGCCTATCCGCCCATCCGCCTATTCCGACCCCGCCTGGACCTGGCGCCGCTAACTGCGCGGTAGAATCTTAAGCGCCATGCGACTCCCCCCGCGCGCCATCTGCCGCTCTTTCTTCCTGGCCGCCCTCGTCGTCACCGCCGCCTGCGGCCCTCCGGGTGGCTGCCGCGGCGACTACTGCGGCACGCTCGTGTTCGCCGCCACGGGACAGCCGGACATCCTCCTGCCCCCGGTGACGGAGCAGGCAGTGCCACGCGACATCTTCGACCAGATCTTCCTCAAGCTCGCCGACATCGGCATGTCGACCAATACCGTCGGCGACCGCGACTTCCAGGCGCAGTTGGCCCGGCGGTGGGAGTGGGACGATCCGCTCACACTGGTCTTCCACCTCGACCCGCGGGCGCGCTGGCAGGACGGCGCGCCGGTCACCGCCGCCGACGTAGCCTTCACTTTCGATGCCTACACCGACCTCAAGGTCAACTCGCCCACCCGGGCGGCGCTGCGGTCCATCGCGGCGGTCACCGCGCGTGATTCACTCACCGCGGTGTTCCGGTTCCGCACGCGCTACCCCGAGATGTTCTTCGACGCGGTCTACCACATGCGGATCCTCCCGGCGCACCTGCTGCGTGAGGTGCCCCGCGACCAGTGGACGACGGCCGCGTTCGGGCGCGCGCCGGTAGGGAACGGGCCCTACCGCTTCGTTAGCTGGACCCCAGGGGCGAGCGTGGAGCTCGTCGCCGATTCGGCGTTCTTCCTGGGCCGGCCGCACATCCGCCGCCTGATCTGGCGCTTCACGCCGGAACACGAGGTGGCGATGACACAGCTGATCGCGGGCGAGGCGGACGCGCTCGAGTTCCTGGGGCCGCCGCCCAACGTACAGCGGGCACACCAGGCGCCTCAGCTGGCGGTCTACCCGTACCGCGGCACCGCCTACGGTTATCTCGGCTTCAACCTCACGGCGAACGGCGACACGACCCGGCCACACCCGCTGTTCAGCGACCGCGAAGTGCGGCGTGCCCTCTCGATGGCCGTGGATCGCGAGCGGCTGCTGCGGAGCGTGTTCGGGGACCTCGCGAAAGTCCCCCCGGGGCCGCTCTCCCAGATCTGGTCGATCTGGGACACGACATTGCGCGCGCCGCCCTACGACCCCGCCCAGGCGGCGAGCCTGCTCGAACGGCGCGACTGGCGCGACGCCAACAGCGACGGCGTGCGGGACCGCCGGGGGCAGCCGCTCGCCTTCCGTCTCCTGGTGCTGTCCACCAGCGCCGTGCGCCGCCGCTACGGGCAGCTCCTGCAGGAGCAATTCCGGGCCATCGGCGCCCGGGTGGAGCTGGACGTGGTCGAAAACACCGTGCTGCAGGAGCGGGCGCACGCCGGGAAATTCGACGCGGTGCTCGCCTCCTGGGTGACGGATCCGACGCCGTCGTCGGGGATTCCCCAGACGTGGACCCGGGATGGCTTCGGCGGCGGCAACTACGGCCGCTACCACAATCCCGCGTTCGAGGCCGCGCTCCACCGCGCCGCCACGGCCAGGGGCACGGCGCAGGAGGCGCAGGCGCTGTGGCGGACCGCCGTCCAGCTGATCGCCGACGACGCTCCGGGCATCTGGCTCTACGCCCCCGACAACGTGGCGGCGGTGCACAATCGGGTGGCGGACGTGCGGATCCGGCCTGACTCGTGGTGGGCGCTCGTCCGCACCTGGCGCATCCCCTCTGACCGGTTGATCGATCGAGACCGCGTGGAGCGCTGAGTGACGGCGTGGCTCATGCGGCGCCTCGCCGCCGCGATCGCCGGCGTCTGGGCGGTCGTCACGCTGACGTTCCTCCTCATTCATCTGGCGCCCGGCACCCCGTTCCTTCCGGGAGCGGAGCGCCCGGCCGACCCCGCCGTGATCGCCGAGTTGCGCGCGCGGTTCGGACTCGATCGCCCTCTGCCTGCTCAGTACGTCAGCTACCTGCGGGAGCTGGTCCGCGGCAACCTCGGCGTCTCCTTCGCGCGTCGTCGCCCGGTCGCCGAAGCGCTGGTCGAGGCGATCCCCAACACGCTGGTCCTGGCGGGCGCGGCGCTGTGCATCGACTTCCTGCTGGGGCTCGCCCTGGGCATCTACCAGGCGGCGCGCGCGCGGCGCGCCGCTGATGTCGTGCTCGGCAACGCCACCCTGTTTTTCAGCTCGGTACCGACTTTTTGGCTGGGGCTGGTGCTGCTGCTCGTGTTCGGCCAGTGGCTGCGCTGGTTCCCGGTGGGCGGCGTGACCGACCCGGTGCTCTATTCCTCGCTGCCCTGGGCCGGGAAGGTCGCCGACCGACTCTGGCACCTCGCGCTGCCGGCGCTGACGCTCGGCGTCGTGGGCGCCGCGGGCACGGCGCGCTACCAACGGGCGGCGATGCTCGAAGCGCTCGGGCAGGACTTCGTGCGCACGGCGCGCGCCAAGGGCGCGACCGAGCGGCGCGTGCTGCTGCGCCACGCCTTGGGCAACGCCCTGCTCCCGTTCATCACGCTGTTCGGGCTCGCCTTCCCCTTCCTGCTCACGGGGGCGGTGCTGACGGAGACCATCTTCGCCTGGCCCGGGATGGGGCGCCTCGCGGCCGAGGCGATCGCCACGCGGGACTATCCCATGGTGACCGCCGCCGCGCTCGTGGCGGCGGTGATGGTGGCCGCCGGCAACCTGCTCGCGGATCTGCTGCTCGCCGCGGCTGACCCTCGTATCCGGGTGGCCAGCGAATGACGCCGCGGACATGGCTCGCCCTGCTCGCGGCGCTCACCGTCGCCATTGCCGCCGTCGCTCTGCTGCGGCGTCGGGCCGCCCGGACCCCCGCCGGCCGGGAGTTCTTCCGCCACCCGCCGGCGGCGCCGGGGCTCGCCGTGCTCGGCTTCTTCGCGATCGTGGCGATCGGCGCCCGGCTCGTCGCGCCGTACCACCCGGCGGCCCAGCTCGACATCGTGGGGCTCCAGAACCAGGCGCCGTCCTGGGCGCACCCGCTCGGCACCGACACCTTCAGCCGCGACACGTGGAGCCGGCTCGTGTTCGGGGCGCGGATCTCGCTCGCGGTCGGCGCGCTCGCGATGCTCGTCGCGGTGACGGTGGGGTCGATCGTGGGCGCGATGGCGGGCTACTTCCGCCGCTGGGTGGACGCGGTGTTGATGCGCACGGTGGACGTGGGGCTTGCCATCCCGCGCCTTTTCCTGCTGCTCATGATCGCCGCGCTGTGGGAGGGGCTGCCGTTGCCCGTGCTCGTGCTGCTCATTGGCCTCACGGGGTGGTTCGGCACCAGCCGGCTGGTCCGGGCGGAGGTGCTGTCCGTGCGCGAGCGGGACTTCGTCGCGGCCGCGCGGGCGCTGGGCGCGGGGCCGGCGCGCGTTATCTTTCGCCACGTTCTGCCGAACGCCGCGGCCCCGATCATCGTCTCGGCGGCGCTCGGGATCGGCAACGTGCTGCTGCTCGAGGCCGGGCTCTCGTTCCTCGGCATCGGCGTGCAACCCCCGCTGCCCAGCTGGGGGAACATGATCGGTGACGGTTGGCGGCAGCTCGCGGTCGCGCCCTGGGCGACGCTGTTTCCGGGCCTTGCCATCGCGGTCGTCGTGATGGCGCTCAACGCCGTGGGTGACGCGCTGCGCGACGCCCTCGATCCGCGCAGGGAGGTGACGTGACGGAGCCCCTGCTCCGCGTACGGGATCTCCGAACCTACTTCGTGACGGAGCGCGGCGCCGGCACCGCCCGCGCTGTGGACGGCGTCTCCTTCGACATCTTCCCGGGCGAGACCCTCGGCATCGTGGGCGAGTCGGGGTGCGGCAAGACTGTCACCTCGCTCTCGATCCTGCGGCTCATCCCGGAGCCCCCCGGCCACATCCGCCCGGGGAGCTTTATCGAGTTCGAGGGACGGAATCTTCTGACGCTCGCGCCGAAGGAGCTGCGCGCGATCCGCGGCAATAAGATCGCGATGATCTTCCAGGAGCCGATGACCTCGCTCAACCCTGTGTTCAGCGTCGGAGATCAGATCGCCGAGGCGGCCATCGTGCACCAGGGGCTGTCGCGCAAGGCCGCGCGCGCCCGGGCAAGCGAGATGCTGAAGCTCGTAGGCATCCCCGACCCCGAGGAGCGGGTGGACCACTATCCCCACCAGCTCTCCGGCGGGATGCGGCAGCGGGTGATGATCGCGATGGCGCTGGTGTGCCACCCGCAGCTCCTGATCGCGGACGAGCCCACCACCGCGCTCGACGTCACGATCCAAGCGCAGATCCTCGAGCTGCTCGACCGGCTCCAGGCGGAGCTCGGCATGGCGGTCATGTTGATCACCCACGATCTGGGGGTCGTGGCCGGGACCGTCGATCGCGTCGTGGTGATGTACGCGGGCCAGGTGGTGGAGGCGGCCCCGACCAAGGGGCTGTTCGCGCGGCCCGCCCACCCCTACACCGAGGGACTGATGGCCGCGGTGCCGCGGCTCGACGCGCCGCGCGCCCGTCTGCACGCGATCCCCGGCCAGGTCCCCGCGGCCACCGCGTGGCCCGCCGGCTGCCGCTTCCACCCCCGCTGCCCCTTCGCCTGGGAGAAGTGCCGTGTGGAAGAGCCGCCCCTCTTCGACACGGGCGTCCCCGGGCACGCCGCGCGCTGCTGGCTCGTGACCGAGCCCGCCCGCCGGACCGCCAAGGCATGAGCGCGCCCCCCCCCCTCGTCGAGGTCACGAACCTCGTCAAGCACTACCCCGGGGAGCGGGGGCTCTTCGGGCTCGGGCCCCCGCGTGGCGTGATCCGCGCCGTGGACGGTGTCTCGTTCACGATCGGCGCCGGGGAGACGCTCGGCCTGGTCGGCGAATCGGGGTGCGGCAAGTCCACGGTCGGCCGGACCATCCTGCGCCTGGTCGAACCGACGGCGGGCCAGGTGGGGTTCGACGGGCGGGATGTCTTCGCGCTCACGGGCCCCGAGCTGCGGGGGCTGCGGCGCAAGATGCAGATCGTCTTCCAGGATCCCTACAGCTCGCTCAATCCGCGGATGACGGTGCGCCAGACGCTGCGGGAGCCGCTCCAGATCCACCGGCTCGCGTCCGGAGACGACGCCAATCGCCGGGTGTCGGCCCTGCTCGAGGAAGTGGGGCTCGATGCCGCCTTCGCCGACAGCTACCCGCACGAGCTGTCGGGCGGTCAGCGCCAGCGGGTGGGAATCGCGCGCGCGCTGTCGGTCGAGCCCGCGTTCCTCGTGTGCGACGAACCGGTGTCGGCGCTCGACGTGTCGGTCCAGGCGCAGGTGCTGAACCTGCTCGCGGACCTCCGCGAGAAGCGCCGCCTCACGTATCTGTTCATCGCGCACGACTTGGCGGTGGTGAAGCACGTCGCCGACCGGGTGGCGGTGATGTATCTCGGGAAGATCGTGGAGCTGGCACCGGCGCCTGTGCTCTACGACGCGCCGCGGCATCCGTACACACGGTCGCTGCTGTCGGCGGTCCCGGTGCCGAATCCGACCGCTCAGCGACAGCGGATCGTGCTCCAGGGAGACGTACCGTCGCCCGCGAACCCACCGCCGGGGTGCCCGTTCCATCCGCGCTGCCCGCACCCGAAGAAAAGCGAGCGGTGCCGCAGCGAGGTCCCGGCGCTGCGCGAAGTGGCGCCGCGCCAGCTGGCGGCGTGCCACTACGCGGAATTGCCGATGTGAACGTCGCGGCACTGCTCGCCATGCAGGCGCTCACCACGCTCGGCCTCGCGCCGGCGGGGCCGGGGCTTCCCTCCGGCTGGCGGCTTCAGCGCGTCCCCGGCGTGGAGCCGCCGGCATTTCGGGTGACGGCCGAACACGTCCTCCGGGTCGAGGCCCGCGGCGCGGCCGCCCGCGCCGAGTACCGCCTGCGCCGGCCGCTGCGCCCCACGAGCAGCGGCGTGATCAGCTGGCGGTGGCGCAGCGAGACGCCGCTGAAGCAGGCCAAGCTCCGGCAACGCGGCAGGGACGACAGCCCGGCGCGCGTGGTCGTGGCGTTCGAGGGGGGACGGACGATCGCCTACTCGTGGGGGAACGCCGAGGGCCGCGGCGAGATCTTCCCGAGCCCGGGGGTGGCGACGCGGGTCGTCATCGTGCTACGCCGCGCCGAGGACGCGGATGGCTCGTGGCACTTGGAGCGGCGGGATCCCTTCGCGGATTACCGCCGCGCGTTCAACAACGCGCCGAAGGCGATCGTGGCGATCTCCATCGGCGCCGACACCGACGTGCTGAAAGCGCGGACGGTGGCGGAGGTGGGCGAGCTGGTGTGGGAGGGACGCGCCGGGCCGCCGCCGTGAGCTCTACCCGCCGTGCGTGATCTTCGCCGATCCGGCCAACGCCCTCACTTCCGCGACCGTCGCGATCAGGTACCCCGCCGTCAGGACCCAGGCCCCAACCTGCACGCCGCCCGGCACCGTGCTGAGGAAGTAGCTGATCGCGGGGATCCCGAGCACGATCAGGAGCAGGAGCGGCAGCCGCTGCCCTTTGGTCCCCCGCTGCTGCTCCCAGTAGAGCAGCGTCCCCGTGACGGCCAAGGCGGCCGCGGTAGCCAGCTGGTCTTTGGTGCTCGTCGTATCGCGCAGCGCGTCGCTCAGATAAAAGCCGGCCAGCACGAAGTACACCATCCGCAACAGACCGTGCAGCCCCTGGCCGTGGCGTTCGTGGAACCGCGCAAGGACCGGGACGAGCGTGTGCAGCCCGTAGATCACGGCGACGAGCACGGGGATCCCGACCCCCACGCTGCTCGCGGCATCGTCCCACGCCCCGGTGATCGGGCGGATGTCGCAGGTGTAGGGCAGGCAGAGGCCCACGAGCAGCACGATGGCGCCGAGTTTCCTGAGCATGACGGCCTCCCAGAGAATGCCTCAACATGCGGTCTAGCAGAGGCTCAGACTAGGGTGGACTTGCCAAGTAGTGTCAGCACCTGGCTGTCCTTGCCGAGTTGTGGATCGCCTCGCGGAAATCGGGTTACCGCCAGAGACGGACGGTGGCCAGGTTGTGGTGAACCCCCGGGCAACGGCCCCGGGCGCAAGACCAGGGTCCCCGGGGTCGGTGAACGGTCGTTCTGAGCCCCTCGTGCGATTGGCGAAATCGGTGGCCGCGACACGAGCCGCCCCATGAACTGACCCCGGGCGCAAGCCCGGGGTCTCAGCTAAACCCGGATGGGTGCCGACTACCCTGCTAGAGCACCCCCCCCATCAGGTTCCGCACCGGCTTGATGAGGAGGAACATGATGACCGCGGCGGCGAGACTCACTGCGGCCGTGGCCCCGAACAGCGTCGGCAGGGGCATGGAGCTGAAGAACCCCGCCGTCCATCCAGCAAGCTTGTTGCCGAGCGCGTTTGAGAGGAAGAACACGCCCATCATCAGACTGAGCACGCGCTTCGGCGCGAGCTTCGTGACGACGCTGAGACCGACCGGGCTCAGGCACAGCTCCCCCCACTCCTCGATGAAGTAGGCCCCGACGAGCCACAGCGGGCTCACTCTGACTCCCGCCCCGCTGTGGGCCATTGCGCCGGCCGGAACGAGCAGCAGGAAGGCGAGACCCGCGAACAGCAGCGCGAGGGCGAATTTCGCCGGACTGGACGGCTGGCGGGGGCCCAGGCGGACCCACAGCCAGGCGAAGATCGGGGCGAGCAGAATGACAAAGCCGGCCTGCACGGACACGTACCACGATGAGGGGTACGAAATCCCGAAGACCTCGTTGCGCGTGTAGCGATCGCCGAACAGGTTCAAGGTCGAGCCGGCCTGCTCGTAGGCCCCCCAAAAAATGGTGGCGAATACGAAGAACACGAACACCGCCGCGATCCGCTTCCACTCGTTCGCGGTGAAGCCGTTCGCCGCCCCGTTGTTGGTGAGCCCCTTGGCGGTGGCCGTCGCCATCGGCCGGCCCGCGAGGCGGTCCAGCCCGGGCTGAAGCCGCCGCTTTCCCACGAGATACTGAATCAGACCCAAGGTCATGCCGACGCCCGCCGCCGCGAACCCTAGGTGCCAGTCGACGCGCTGCGCGAGGTAGCCGGCGATGATTGGGCCGATGAACGCCCCCAGGTTGATCCCCATGTAGAAGATCGAGAACCCGGCGTCCCGGCGCTCGTCCCCCGTCTCGTACAGGGAGCCGACGAGCGCGCTGACGTTCGGTTTGAGGAGGCCGGTGCCGATGACGATCAGCACGAGGCCGCCATAGAAAGTCGAGAGCGTCTTAAACGCTAGCGTGAAGTGGCCGAGCGCGATGATGATTCCGCCCACCAGGACGCTCTTGTACTGGCCGAGGAACCGGTCCGCGATCAATCCCCCAAGGATCGGCGTGAGCCACACGCTGCCGACGTAGTTTCCGTACACCGTGGCGGCGTGGCGGTCGTCGAACCCGAGGCCGCCGTTCGCCACCGACGCGGTCATGTAAAGAATGAGGAACGCCCGCATCCCGTAGTAGCTGAAGCGCTCCCACATCTCGGTGAAGAACAGCGTGGAGAGGCCGCGTGGGTGTCCCGCCCAACCCGCCGTGTCCGCCCCGGCCAGGGCGGCGGGGGGAGGAGGGCTCGCGTTCGTCACGGCAGTCCTTTCAGTCGAAGAGTTCGTTCTGCGAGATGGAATCGGGATGCGCCGCCGGCCGCAGCAGCTCGCCCAGGCGCTGCTCCCACTTCTCCACGTCGAAGTGATGCTCGTGCAACAGCAGCCGACGCAGCACCGGGGAAAACTCGTGAAACACTTCCAGGAGCTCCGCCGTGGCCTCGCGCAGCGCCTGGATCTGGTAGCCTTCGTCCGAAACGCCCATCTCGGCGAGGATGCTCTCCTCGGTGCGCGAGGCCACGATCGGCTCGGCGCGCCCCGTGACGAACACGTTGGTGCGGCGCCCGGGCCCGCGGTCGTCCTCGATCGGCATCAGGCCGACGATGCCGTCGGACCGCCAGTACTTGCCGTAGCCGAGCGACACCATGCGGTCGCGTTTAATGTCCATGGTTCAGCGCCTCCGCGGGGGCTGCCGCCGCTGCAGAATGTCGTCCAACACCACGCGATCGATCTTCCCATCGTTCCGCACCCGCACGTCGTAGTTCTCCCAGTACATGAAGTTCTCGAGCGCCTGGAGGAACCTGGCGTTCGCCACGCCCTGCGGCGCGTCAAGGAACTTGTCTGCCTGGCCGACCGGCTCGCGCAACAGGATCGGCTCGAGCCGGCGCACGACGTCGGGGGCGATATCGATCAGGTCTTCGGGCCGGCTCTGGAAAAAGTAGAGCTGGTGCAGCGTGTAGAGCCGCTGCAGCTCACGGATCGGGTTGGTGTCGTCGTACACCCGGATGTCGATGTAGCGGTCGTTCATGCCGAGGTAGCCGGCATTGGCCCGCACCACGAGCAGCGCCGCCGACTCCATCCCCCGCTTGTCCCCGCCCCCCACCTGCCCCGCCACAAGCGCCGCCATCAGCCGGTCGGCGAGCGACCCGCGCGCGCGCTGGAAGGCATCCGCCATGTTCTGCACCGTCTGGTCGGACACCATGATGTTCGCCTGCGCCGCGAAGTTGCGGCCGACGATCACCTGCCCCTTCCCCGCTGCGACCTGGTCGCCCCCCGGCGTCATCGTCCGCCCGCCGGCCCAGTCGAACGTCGAATCACCCGTCCAGCTCGCCGCATTGCCGCGCGCGTCCACCATCCCCACCTGGCGCTGCGGCACACGTGGGTCGCGCCGCATCAGGATCCGCAACGCCTCGGGCGCCGTGGCGCCCATGGCCATCAGCGCGAGCCCCTGCTCGCCGAAGTCGGTGTTGGCGAGCGACTGCGTCGCCACGGCGCCCACGCCCGCGCGCGCCCAGGGGACAATCCCCCCGACGTTCGGAAACTTGGACTGGACCGCGACGCCCAGGTCACCCGTGACCGAATCCCAGGCGACGATGCTGTAGGTGTGGACCCGCTTGAGGAGATCGGTGGGGGCCCGAGGGAGCGGTAGAGGCTGTTGGAGCAGGAGCAACGCCAGCAGGGCGGGGACCACGGCTACTCCTTTCGCATCTTCTTCTTCAGTTCCTCGAGCTGCCGCTCCGCCGCGGCCTCGCGCTGGGCGCGGTCCATCTCGGCCTTGAGCAGCTCGTCCTGGAGGTCGATCCCGGGGCGGGCGCCGCCCGCCGACTGCAGGTCGCGCCAAGCCGCCTCGGTGCTGCGCCCTGCCTGGGCCGATGGGCGATCCCGCTCGGCACTCTTCAGCTGGGCGTGCATGTCTTCGAGGTCCCGCTCGGCGAGTGCCAACTCGTCCTTCTGGGCGGCGAGCTTGCGCTCGAGGATCGCCACGCGCTCGCGGTACTTCGCCGCGAAGCGCTCGGCGATTTCGACGGTTTCCTGGTCCTGGATCTCCGCGGCGAGGCGGCCGCGGCGCTCCGCGTCGGCGTGGCGCTGGCGCTCGAGGGCCAGCTCGCGCTCGGTGCGTCCGAGGGCGTCGCGCATCTCTCCCACGGCGACCTTGGCCTCGATCACGGCCTCGCGCATCTGGCGCGCCAGGTCGCGCAGGTCCCCAGGCGGCGTGGCCGCGTCGAGCGCGGCGCGAAACGCGTCCCGGAGGCGCTCGAACAAGTGCCCGTCAGCTCTTGCGGACGGTCTTCGCGAAGAACGGCGCGAACACCTGCTCCACCGCCCGGGACTTGCACTTCGGGCAGGTGGGCCGGCTGCGCTCGTGATCGGCAAGCGATTCCGTCCGATTCCACCGGTGGCCGCACTTGGTGCAACGGTACTCGTAGATGGGCATAGCTGAAGGGAAACGTTATTCCCGGGGCAAACGGGGGTCAAGTTGACGCGCCACCGAATCGCGCCAGATTGCTGGCCATGCGCCGCACCGCGTTCGCGTCCGCCGTGCTCGCCGCCCTGGCTTGCGATGGCGGCCTGGAGCCGGTTCCCGAACCGTCCACCTGCCCGGCCAGCTTCCAGGGCATCTGCGGCACTGTCGTCTTCCGTGGCGCCCTCCCCGAGAGCACCGACGTCGCCTACGTCGTGGCGTACGCGCGGTTCCCCCAGAGCCAGGCCGATCTCTTCACCTACACGCCGACGATTCCGCCCACCCTCGACCTCCCCGACTCGACGGCTGACTCGGTCCGGTTCTACACCCTGCCCCTCATCGCGGGCCGCTACGAGTGGGTTCTGGCGGTGTGGAAGAAGCAAGGCACCCTGACCTTCGCCAATGCCGATTCCCTGCTGCGGGAGGCGGGGTATTACCGGAATCCTGCCGATCCGTCCCAACCTGGGATCGTGAACGTGTACGGCGCCAGCACCGACTCGATCGATTTCGTGGTGGACTTTACGAACATGCACCCCGTGTCCTACTACTTCCCGCTGGCCCGCCAATGAGGCGAAGACTCGCAGCTGCACTGGTGCTCGCGCTGCTGCTCCCGGCGTGGGTGGCGGCGCAGGAGACCGCAGTCGTCTACGGGACGGTCCGGGACTCCGCTGGGAAACCAATCGATCGCGCCCTGGTGAGGATCGCGGGGACGCCATTCGCGGCCTTCACGGACTCGAGCGGCGTCTACCGGCTCGCCGCGCCCTCGGGCAGGGTAGTCGTCGTCGTTGAACGGATCGCTTTCCGGACGATGAGCGACACGGTCACGCTCGCGGCCGGCGACTCCCGGCGGGTGGACTTCACGTTGGCGCCCAAGCCGGGCGTGCTGCTCGACGACTTGCCCCGCCAACTGCCCCGCGCCATGGGAGGGACCGTCCTCGGCACGGTGCGCGACCAGGTCGGCCGGCCGCTGGAGCGGGCGCTCGTGCAGTTCGCCGGCACGTCACGCGGGGCTTACACCGATGCCCTCGGCCGCTATCGCCTCACTGACGTGGCTCCCGGTACCGTCGTGCTCGAAGCGGTACGGATCGGCTACGTGCCGGCTCGGGAGACGGTGACGGTGGCGGCTGGAGACTCCGTCCGCGTCGACTTCGCTGTGTCGCCCAAGGAAGGCCTCACACTCAACGACATCTTCCAGCTCCCCCCCGTGCTGGTCACGCCCTCCAAGTCCTCCCAGCTCGTCGAGCAAACCTCCACGAGCGTCGCCGTGGTCTCGGAGCACCAGCTCGCCCGCCGCGCCGTGAACACGGTCGATGAGGCCGTGGACAAGGCCCCCGGCGTGCAGTTCCTGAACGGCCAAGTCAACATCCGGGGTTCGTCGGGCTACGTCCTAGGTCTCGGCTCGCGCGTTCTTGTGCTCGTGGACGGCGTCCCCGCCAACCAGGGGGACCGGGGCGGAATCCATTGGGATCTCCTTCCCGTGGACCAGGTCGAGCGCGTCGAGATCGTCAAGGGCGCGGGCTCAGCCCTCTACGGGTCGGCCGCCGTCGGGGGCGTTGTGAACCTCCTCACGCGGGACATCCCGGTGGGCACGCACGCGCGCCTGCGCACGACGGCCGGCGCGTACGCCGATCCGCCCCACGAGGAATGGCGGTTCCGCAGCCGCACCGGCCTGCAGGAGGGGGTGGACCTCACCGGCTCGTACGGCACGCCCACCCTGCGCGGCCGCCTCGCGGCCGGCACCCGACACTCCGACGGCTACCGCGAGCAGGACGCGCGCGACCACTGGCAGATGGCCGGCAAGGGCGAATGGCACGCCTCGCCGCGCAGCCGGCTCGACGTTTCGGGCGCGTGGGCGAGCGACCAGTACCAGACCGCGCTGATGTGGTGCACCCAGGGCCGGTGCGACGACCGTGGCCAGGCGTACCAGCCGTTCAAGGCCGACACGGGCGGCAAGGGCGATCACACCTTCTCCTACAAGGGTTACCTCGCGGCGACGCTGCTGCGGTCCGACGCCGAATCGACGGTCACTTGGCAGGGCCGGGCGTCGTGGGTGCGCACGCGTTTCACCGACTACCAGCGCAGTGGCAACGATTTCTCGATCGCCAACCGGTTCGGCGCCGAGCTGCGCGCCACGGCGCGCCACGACACGACTCGCACGGTGACGATCGGCGCCGAGCTGTCGGCCTCGGATCTGGTGAGCGACATCTTCTGCGGCACGCCGAATGCCACATGCTCCCACACCCAGGGGGAGTACGCCGCCTATGGACAGAACGAAGGCCGCCTCGGCACCGTTCGGCTCACGACGGGCGCGCGGATCGACTTTCTGGCGGTGGACGGCAGCAGCCTCACGGCCGTCGTGAGCCCCCGGGTCGGCGCCGTACTGCCGGCGCGCACAGGCCGGTGGCGGGCCTCGCTCGGCCGCGGGTTCCGCGCGCCGGCCATGGCCGAACGGTTCCCGAGCACCACGGTGCTCGGGCTCTCGGTGATCCCCAATCCCGACCTCGATCCCGAAACGTCCTGGTCCCTCGAGGTCGGCAACACGCTGGCCGTAGGATCGACCCTGGGGGTGGACGCGGCTGCCTTCTGGACGGAGGCCCGGAACCTGATCGAGCCGTTCGTCGACCTCTCCGTAGGACAGATCCAGCTGCGCAACACCCCTCGCTCGCGGCTCGCGGGTCTCGATCTGATGCTCGGGGTCGTGCCGCTGCCGGGGCTCACGACCGCCCTGTCTTACACGTTCCTGCACGCCCGCGCCCTGGCGCACGACACCATCCCCGAGCGGCCGCTCGCGTTCCGCCCCGAGCACCTGCTGACGCTCACCGGCGACTACACCGTCGGACGGTTCGGGGTGGGGGCCGACTTCCGCTATATGAGCCGGTTCGCGAACGTCGAGCTGTTCCAGGACCTGAGCCTGTTCCCGGCGGACCGCCGAGCCGCGGCTCGGGTGCTCGACCTGCGGGCCAGCTGGGAGCGCGGGCCGGTGGCCGCCCATCTGCAGGTGGCCAACGCGTTGAACTTCATTTACAACCTCGTCCCGCGCACCCTGGCTCCGGTCAGGACCGTCACGCTCACGCTGACGTGGTCGTATTAACTTCCAGCGGTCCGCCACGAGACGGTGAGCCTCTCATGACGCTGCGATGCGCCATTTCCCTTGCGGTGTGGGCCGTTACGGTATTCGCGGTCGCTTGCGCCCCTGATCGCAGCAGGTCGCCGGCCTGCGGCCTAGCCATGCTGGCCGGCCCCACGATCATCCAGGAGCAGCTCCGCAATCCGCGGGCGGTCCTCACCGACGCGCCGCGCGGGCTCCCCGAGACGCTCCCCGCCCGCGTGATCGGGCAGCCGCAGGGACGCGTCACCATCGGCGACAACGACGGCCGCCTCGCGATGCGCTACGAGGGCGCGAGCTTCCCGCAGACCGCCAACGAGCTGAACGGGTACGGGCTCCTGGTGGTGGACGACACCTCCCAGCGGGTCCAGGGCGTGCTGATCTACGAGTCCGAGCTGCCTAGGAATCACCCGCGGCTCGGGCTGGTCGCGGGCGGCGACAAGACGCTGCCGCTCTTCGGCGTACGGGTGGACTGGGCCAGCATGAGCAACCCGCGCTGTCCCCTCTTGGGCGACACCACCGCGAGTCAGTGAATCGCGTCGTCGCCGTGACCGCCACCCGGCGCAGCGAAGGCCGGGAGCGGGTGGCGCTGAACGTGTCGTACGTCCACGCGCTCGCGAAGGCGGGGCTCGTCCCCCTGCTCGTGCCCTCGGTGCTCGAACCGGCGCGCGCCGTCGAGGCCCTCGACGCCGTCTGGGGGCTGGTCCTCACGGGCGGCGAGGACGTGGACCCGGCGCGCTACGGCGCGGCGCCCCACCCTAGGCTCGAACAGACCGACCCCGCGCGCGACACAGTCGAGATCGCCTTGCTCGAGGGCGCGCGGGCGCGGCGGCTGCCCGTCCTCGCCATCTGTCGCGGGATCCAGCTGGTCAACGTCGCGCTGGGCGGCACGCTGTATCAGGACCTGCCCACCGAGCACCCGAGCGCGATCCCGCACCATGAGAAGGCGGCACGCCACGGCGTGCGCGTCGAATCCGGCTCCCTGCTGCACCGCACCCTCGGCGTCACCAGCCACACCGTGAACAGCCGCCATCACCAGGCGATCAGGACCCTAGCGCCGGGCCTCGTCGCCACCGCGTGGGCGGAGGATGGGATCATCGAGGGCGTCGAGCCTGCGGACCCGTCGGCGCCGTGGCTCGTCGCTGTGCAGTGGCACCCCGAAGACCTCGACGAAGCAGCGCTGTTCCGGGGCTTCGCGGGCGCGCTGGGATGAGGTAGTGCTACGAAGGACGCCCTACATGTTCCTGAGCAGCTTATCCGGCGTGAAGACGCTGGGGAAGAAAACGCAATCGCTCAAGCGGTTGAAGGCCATCCGCAGCGTGGGGAACCGCTCGGCCACCGCCCGGTAGAGGTCCGCCACGCCGTAGCGCTCGGCGAGGCAATGCTGCGACGCCAGCCGGAAGCCGTGCCGGCCGAGCTCGTCGTAATACGGCAGGTCGGGACCGCCCACCCGGACCCGCCGCGCGGCGATGCGGTCAGGGAACAGCCCTGCGAGCCACAGGCTGTAATTGCCGAGGTGGACGCGCAGCTGGAACGCTCGTTCCCCGGCTGCGTCCCCCTCGGCGATGTCGCTCACGATGTCCACGAGATAGCGGTAGGTTTCATCGTCGTGCGCCCCAATCCTCTCGTGGCGGTCGTGATCGCCGAACTCGAGCAGCAACGCCGCCAGGTAGTCGGCGAGGTCGCGGTCGTCCACCCCCGAGGCCTGGAGGGCGTGTCGCACCGCTACATAGGCGAACAACGGCGGCGAGGGCACGGCGAGCGAACGCAGCGCCAGCAGCGCCTCGAAGAGGCCCGGCTCGTCCAGCATCCGGTCGGGGCCGTCCTGGGCGAGGTGGCGCTCGCAGTCGCGGCCCGCAGCCCGGTCCCGGCGGGACAGTGCGAGCACAACCAGCCGGAAATCGGACGCACGCAACCGGCCACGTACGTTGGCGAGGATCATGAGTCAGCCTCTCTCTAACGGGACTACCCCCGACCGGGCCACGGAGATCCTGGCCCGCCTTACGGCGCTCTCCCAGGAGTTCGCGGGCGCTTACCGGCCCGCGACCGTCGTCGACCTCCTGGCCCAAGCGCTGGACGATGTCCTCACGCCCAACCGCCTCTCTATCGTCCTCCTGGATGTGGACACGAACCGCCTCACCGTCGCCCACCACCGCGGGCCCACCCCCGACCGCACCGACGATCCCCTGGTGCAGCTCGCCCTGCGCCGTGGGCCCCTGCTGTTTCGCCGCGAGGTCGCCCTGGAGGCAAGCCGCCTCGAGGTGGACCTCGGCACCGCCGCGCCGGCGTCGTGGATCGGCGTGCCGCTCGTCGCGGTCGGGCGCACGATCGGCGCCGTCTCCATCGGCTCCGACCGCCCCGGCGCGTTCGGCGAAGTCGAGCTGATGTTCGCCAGCGCCGCCCTTGCCCAGGCGGCGATCGCCCTCGAGAACGCCCGCCTCGTCGAGTTGCTCTCGATCGGCAAGCGCGAGTGGGAGCACACGGTCGACACCATCACCCAGGCCATCTGCGTCGTCAACGCCCACGGCGTGGTGCGGCGCGCCAACCGCATCTTCGCCGAGCTGATCCACGTGCCCATTACCGCCGTGCCGGGCCGGCCCTGGCTAGGGCTGTTCCCGCCCGCCTGGGCCGACGTGATCGCGCGCGCGCTCGCACAGCCAGGTGGCGCGTCCCAGGAGCTCCGCTCGGGCGACCGGGTCTTGCTCGTGAACGCCGTCCCCCTCCCCGAGCCTGGGGCTGCGGTGCTCGTCTTCGAGGACCACACCGAGAAGCGCCGGCTCCAGGACCAGTTGATACAGTCTGAGAAAATGTCCGCGATCGGTCAACTGATCGCGGGTGTCGCCCATGACCTGAACAACCCACTCGCCTCGGTGGTGGGGTTCAGCGATTTCCTGGCCGAGGGGGCGGAGGTCCCCCCAGCCCTGGCTGAGCCACTGCAGGTGATCCGGCAGGAAGCCGAGCGCGCCGCGACCATCGTCAAGAACCTGCTGTCGTTCGCGCGCCGCCAGGCGGAGGAGCGCCAGGTGCAGCCGCTCAAGCCGGTGCTCGAGTCCACCATCGCCCTGCTGCGCAACCAGCTGATGGCGCTCAAGGTCGAGGCGATTCTCGAAGTCGACCCGGGCCTCCCCGACATCGAGATCAACACCAATCAGATCAAGCAGGTGTTCGTCAACCTGATCAACAACGCCGCCCAGGCGATCGCCTCGACCGGCAAGGGCGGCAAGGTCTGGATCACCGCCAAGCGGCTGCTGGATGGCGTGGCGGTGAGCGTCGCCGACGACGGGCCTGGACTCCCGGAGGAGCTCCAGGCCCGCGTCTTCGAGCCGTTCTTCACCACCAAGGCCG